>CAZWPN010000005.1:0-65630 GCA_964635275.1 uncultured Victivallales bacterium
GTTGCAATTAGCAAGGAATAACAAGAATACAGTGACGCGGCAGGCCACCATGCATGGAGATTTCGTTTGCCTTGCGGCATGTGGTGCATATACTGCGTGGTTCATGGGTAATCTGGGAGGGAATTTGACAATGAGAAGTGCCATTGTGGCCACGATGCTTGTCGGGATGCTGGCATATCCGGCTGTCTCCGTTGGGGCCTCGGGTCTTCCGGAGCTGGCCCGTCTGCGCGCAACATACACGAACGAACTGGCCAAGATTGAACGTTCTCACGAGGAAGCCGTTCAGACATGGCGAGAGCAGTACCTGGTTTCGCTTCGCGGACTTGAGAAGTTCTACAAGGATGCCGGGCAATTGGAACCGTTGCTTGATGTTCAAAAGGAAATCCGGCGTTTTGTGCAGGAGAAGACGCTTGAGGATGCCGGTGTTGCAAGCATTTACCCCGAACTGCTACGGACTCAAAAGGCGTATTTGGCCGCGGCCAAGGCAGTGCCGGTCGAGCGGGCGAGAAAGGTTCTCAGGCTCAGCGAAATGTATGATCGAAACCTGCAAACACTGCAAGAGAACCTGACGAGGCAGGGGGATGTTGATGGTGCTCTGACTGTCAAGAACACCCGTGATCAGGCTCAGCGTCGGCCCGATGGCGAGGCAGTCGCCGGTGGCGAGGCGGCCGTTGTTGGCTTGAGCACGTCTACGGTTCAGGCAGTTGCTGAGGAGGTTAAACCAGCGATACCTGGGCCGCAGGAAGGGGGCATACCACAGGCAGGTGGGGGCGGGTTGCTCGAATCCAGGATTTCGGCTCGCTTCGACGAACTATGCGGGATGGTTCGTCGCCAGGATTTTGAGTCGGCTGTGGCTCTTGTGGAGCCTGCCTATGTGTCTGAACAAGGGGCCAAAGCGACGCGTATGCGACTACGTTATGTGTTTTCGTACTTGATCGTGAAGGAATCGGATGGCCGTTTGCAGTCCACTATAACAGTATCCGCGGCGGATCGACGCGCCGCATTGGTTCCGTGGATGATGAGTGGAACAGTCAAGAAGGAATACCCACCCATGAGTTGGGTGTTTGTGGATAACGAATGGTATGTGAGCCTCAAGGGAACGGGCACGTCAAGCACGGCCGGTGATCGCTGAGTGCCGTTGCCCTTGCCTTGCGTTCGTCCGGAGTCCCTAATTCTGGTGCATGCCGATGGCTGATCCCAAGATATTGGTTCTCAGGGGAGGGGCCATAGGCGACTTTGTCCTGACCCTGCCTGCCTTCGCGATGTTACGGGAACGCTGGCCGAATAGCCGGATCGAAATCGTAGGGTATCCGCACATTGCACAACTGGCTTGTGTCGGGGGGCTGGCTGACGACGTACGGTCACTTGACGCGGCGCGCATTGCAGCGCTGTTTTCCTTGAAGCCAGCCATTCCCTTGGAGTTGGCGTCATACCTCGCTTCGTTCGATATCGTTCTCTCTTATCTATATGATCCTGATGGGACAGTGCAGGACAACATGACGGCTGCTGGGGCAAGGCGCCTCATCTACGGGAACCCTAGGGTTAGCGGGATTCACGCGGCTGATTTTCTGATTCGACCACTTGAATCGCTCGCCATTTATCCCGAAGGTCCCGCCAGTCCACGACTGGCGGTGCGAAGCGACTGCAGGGATGCCGGTGTCAGTATCTTGTCAGGATTTGGCCGGCGGGTGGCAATTCTTCACCCGGGTAGCGGCGGCGTGCAAAAGAGGTGGCCGCTGGCGGGTTTTCTGGCGCTGGCGCAGCTTCTGTCGCGAGAATGCCGCCTTGTTCCGGTCCTTATGCTCGGTGAGGCTGATGACGATATTGCTGTTGCGCTGCAGACGGAAGGCGTTGTCTGGCCTGTACTTAGAGGTCTTTCCCTATCGGAGGTGGCTGGAGTCTTGTGTGGCGCGTCGCTCTATGTTGGGAACGATTCCGGCATAACGCATCTGGCGGCGGCAGTCGGAACAAAGACCGTTGCATTGTTTGGCGCATCGGACCCGGCGATCTGGGGACCACGAGGTCTGCACGTGAGAGTTTGTCGTGTGGACCCTCCGGGTGTGCTTGCGGCTGGAACACTTTCCGTGCAAAAGGTGTGGTCCTGCGTCGAAGAGTTCATCAAAATGCAGGCCGACGGGGATTTCCTGCTTGACGGGGAGGGTGTAATGTCTCAATCTTCGCGTCAATCTATTGGGGCGGTTGAGATTGGGACGGTTGAGAGGGGCCAGTTTCATGTTGAACCGATTTCTGACCTTGTTTTCCAACGACATCGGCATTGACCTTGGCACGGCGAATACGCTTGTCTATGTCAAGGATCGCGGCATTGTCCTTCGGGAGCCTTCAGTTGTTGCGATACAGAAGGGGACCAAACGTGTCCTGGCAGTGGGCGAAGAAGCCAAGCGCATGTTGGGCCGCACGCCTGGCGAGATCGTTGCAATCAGGCCGATGAAGGCTGGTGTGATCGCCGATTTTGAGATTACAGAGGCCATGCTGCGGCATTTCATCCGAAAGGCCACGACTCCTCACAAGATGGTTAAGCCCCGCATTATCATTGCCGTGCCCAGCGACATCACCGAGGTGGAGCGTCGTGCTGTGAAGGATTCGGCCACCCATGCAGGGGCGCGTGAGGTGTTTCTGATCGAAGAGCCGATGGCGGCGGCTATCGGGGTTGGGCTGCCCGTTCAGGAACCGGCGGGCAACATGATAGTTGATATTGGCGGCGGCACCACCGAGGTGGCGCTGATTTCACTTGCTGGCATCGTCTTCAGCCGCTCGGTTCGTGTGGGCGGCGATGAGATGGATGAGTGCATTGTGCAATACATGAAGCGGGTGTATAACTTGCTGATCGGTGAGCGAACGGCGGAGGAAATCAAGATCAAGATGGGTTCCGCCTATCCGCTGGAGGAAGAGACCACCATGGAGGTGAAGGGGCGCGATTTGGTGGCAGGATTGCCAAAGACGCTGACCGTGACCTCCGAGGAAATCCGCGAGGCTTTACAGGAACCGATATCCTCGATCGTGGATGCCATTCGCGTAACGCTGGAACGATGTCCGCCGGAGCTGTCGGCCGACCTCGTGGACCGTGGGATGGTCCTGGCCGGCGGCGGAGCGCTTCTGCGAAGCATCGACAAGTTGATCGCCGAACAGACCGGGTTGCCGGTTCACGTCGCCGACGATCCGCTGAGTGCGGTCGCCGAGGGAACGGGTGTTGTTCTGAGCGAGCTGGATTTTCTACGCAAGACGGTTGAGCGCAGTTAGTGTTGGGTGGCGCTCCGTCGAGTCTCGTCTTCACTTCCCGGTTGGCAGGCTAGCCTGCCGTCAGGCTGGTGCCATTCTTGAATGACGCCGGCCCGGTCTGGAGGACGTGTTGAGACGCGTGGCGGTTTTCTTGGTTATAGTTGCCGGGATTGCCATCATACTCATCAATCTGCCCCCCGCCGGATCGCAGCAAACCAAGTCCTTCCTGTCCGAACTGGTGACTCCGTTTCATGTGTCCGCCCGCAGCGGAGTTGCCTGGGTTCGTGATTTGTTCAGCTCGGTGGGTAGAATCAGTGAGGCCCTCGACAGGAATAGAAAACTGGAGACGGAGGTCGCCATCCTCCGACAGCGGATTGACGGCTTGCAGGCGTTGGCGCGTGAGAACGATCAACTGCGGCAGCAACTGACATTCAAGAAACGTCGAAGTCAACGGGTAGTGCTTGGTGAAGTTACCGCGCGCGACGATGTGAGCGGGTGGTGGCGTTCGGTGCGAATCAACTGCGGAACTGCCGATGGCGTTGCTGCCAACCGGCCTGTGGTAACAACACAAGGGCTGGTCGGTAAGACGCTGAACCCGTCGCGCAATTCCTGCGATGTGCTCCTGCTAACGGACCCGACTCTGAAGGTGAGCTGTCTGCTTCCCCGGTCAGGCGGGCATGGCATTCTGAAAGGGATGGGTGTGCTCCCTGCGTCGAGGGGCACGATGGAGCTTATGTGTCCGCCTCAGCCGTTTCGGGTCGACTATGTTGCACTCGAACATGAGATCCAGCCCGGAGACGAAGTGCTTACGTCTGGTCTGGGAGGGGTCTATCCGGGCGGGGTGGTTGTTGGGTACGTTAAGGCGGTGTACGTTGAGCCAGGAGGCTTGTACCGGACCGCAACGGTTGTGCCGTCGGCCGATCTGGGCGCGCTGCAATATGTATTCGTTCTAGTGGAGTAGTGAAGAGTGAAAAGCCATCAAGAGGCGCGTTAAGGATGAGCCGACCGGTCATTGTTGTTTTCATGATAATCCTTTGCGCTGTTCTCCAGATAGGGATGCCCTGCGCGAGTCTGTTCGCGAATGCCAAGGCGCCGTTTCTGGCGGCGGTGGTGGTCTACTATGGCGCAAGCGGTTCGATGGCGACTGCGTGTTCGGTGGCTGTTGCGGCGGGACTCATTCACGACGCCATGAGTCCTATTCCACTGGGGTATTCGGTGCTTGTGTTCGGCCTGCTTGCACTGCTTTCCTCGGAGTTGCGCCGGGTAGTTGACATGGATCAGTGGATTGCCAGATGGATCATGGGGCTCTTGGCGGGTGCATCCACGACAGTGTTCTTCGGTGTCCTGTTGAGCAGGCACGGCCTGATGGAATGTGGGCCGGGCGCATTGACTGCAAGAGTGATTGGAACCGCTTTGATGGGGATGCCGCTGGTACCGCTGGTCTACGCTACCGCCAGCGGATTGCATCGGTTGACATCGGAGCGGGCGTGAGGATGCATGGATATCGGTCTGAATGAACAGGCGTTAGGCGAGCGGTTTAGAGTCCAGTTGCTGATGCTGGGCGTAGCTGTTGTCGTGCTGGTGCTGTTTGTGGCGCTGTGGCGTACGCAGGTCGTGGGTGCGGAAGGATACACGACAAGTTTGAACCGGCAGAGCATACGTCGCGTGCGGCTGCCTGCCACCCGGGGCATGATTCTTGACCGCTATGGTGAATGTTTGGCGCGGAATCGGCCGTGCTATTCGATAGTGGTCTATGTTGAAGAACTGCGCCAACCGGGCAACTGGCGCAACACGCATCGCGAGGTTATGCGGACACTCGCGGCGGTGACCCGGTTGATAGGACAGGAGCCCAGCGTAGGGGATGCGGAAGTCCGGAGGCATGTGAGCCGACGGATTCCTCTGCCGCTGGTGGCGTGGAAAGATGTGCAGACAAACATGTTGGCCCGCTTTTCCGAGCACGCTGACGGCCTGGGCGGCGTCGATATTTTCGCGGAGCCGGTCCGATGCTATCCGCAGGGAACTCTGGCGTCGCACTTGATTGGGTACGTTGGCAAGTCGAGTGGCGCTGAGGAATCGGCGGAGACGGATGACGAAACCTATCACTTCTATCTGCCAGACGTGCGTGGCCGGAACGGGATCGAGAGGGCGTTTGACTCCGTGCTGAGTGGTATTGCAGGCGGGGAACTCATCCAGGTGGACGCTACTGGTTTCAAGCGAGAGGGCGTGAGCCGCAGGGAGCCGGTGTCTGGGCAGGACCTGCGTCTGACCATGGATGTTCGCGTTCAGCGGCTGGCCGAGCGGGCGGTCATGGGGGATCGCGGCGCAGTAGTCGTGATGGACCCCAGAAGCGGCGACGTAATCGCCATGGCGAGTTCGCCGACGTTTGATCCCAATCGCTTCACCCCGGTTATAGCGGAGAACGAATGGAAAGCGCTTCTGGCGGACGAAGCGCATCCACTTCTGAACCGAGCTGTGGCCGGATTGTATGCACCTGGTAGCACCTTCAAGCCGGTGGTGGCCCTTGCGGCCCTTGCCGAGGACATGGATGTGTGTAATACCATCTACGATTGCCCAGGTTACTTTGAGGTGGGGGGGAAAAGGTTTGCTTGCTGGCAGACGGTTGGGCATGGCCCGGTGGGAATAAACAAGGCCATTGAGCAGTCGTGCAATGTCTTTTTTTGCCAACTGGGGCTGCGGATTGGAGCTGACAGCATCTACGCCATGGCCGCAAGTCTTGGTTTCGGGCGAAAGACTGGCATTGAACTCGGAGGTGAACTTGCCGGCTTGCTCCCAGATGACCGGTGGAAACGCGCTCGGATGCGTGAAGGTTGGCGTGGAGGCGACACCTGCAACCTCGCCATCGGGCAGGGTTTCCTTGGGGTGACACCCATACAGATGGCTGTGTATGTCTCGGCCATTGCAAACGGCGGGAGACTGCTTAAGCCGAGGCTGGTTCAGTCCGAGCCCATGGCGGGCATGGTCCAGAGCCGCGTCCAGTGGCCGGCGGGAGTGCTCGACGTGGTGCGCCGAGGCATGCATGATGTCATCGAGTCGCCTGACGGGAGCGGGAAGCGGGCGCGAGTTGCGGGTGTTGAGATGGCTGGGAAGACAGGCACTGCGGAGTACGAGGTTCGGTCTGAGCGGCGAAAATATGCGTGGATGATTCTATACGCGCCCTATGATGAACCTCGTTATGCGGTGGTGATGGTTCTGGAGAACGAGGTGTCCGGCGGCGTATCCGTGGCGCCGCGCCTGCACGAAATCATGGAAGGAGTGTTTCTAATGGAGACGGCTCCATTCGTTCGAGGGAGGACCTGACAAAATGGGACGGTCGGGATTCGGCATGTTTGGGAGCATGAACTGGGCGTTGACGGCCACTGTCGTGGTGTTGCTGTCTATCGGTGTCGCCTTCATCTTCAGTGCGTGCAATGTGGATGACACCTCATCCCGCCCCCTGCATCGCCGTCAACTGGTATGGATCGCGGTGGGTGTGGCTGGTTACCTGGCAATGGCCTACCAGCACTACCGCCGCATGACCCGTGCCTCTCTGGTGTTCTACGTTGGCGCGCTGGCGTTGCTCGTCTTGGTGCTCCTGGTGGGACACCGTATTTATGGCGCCAGACGATGGTTGCTGGTTGGGGGCATGACGATCCAGCCATCTGAACTTGCCAAGATCTCGACCATCCTGCTTCTGGCGGAGTATCTGGGTTCTCTGGCGCCGCAGATCGCGTCGCGGCGGACGCTGTTCACGGTTCTCGCTATCATAGGAGCGCCGATGATTCTGATCATGAGGGAGCCGGACCTTGGCACTGCGATGGTCTTCATCCCGGTGACTGCCAGCATGCTTTTCGTGGCCGGTCTTCCGTGGCGTTACTGGGCAGCGATCACGGCGGGAGGGGTTGGGGTCGTCCTCATGGTGCTATCGGTGCTCTTTCTGCCAGGGCTCGTCGGCGTGAGCGCCGACGGGCAGCAGCGGATAATGAAGACGTTTGGACTCAAGGACTATCACAGGGAACGAATCCTTGTCTTTGCGCAATCCGAGCGTGATCCACTGGGGAAGGGATGGAACAAGCGGCAATCGCTCATAGCGATAGGGTCAGGTGGGTTTTGGGGTAAGGGATTTCGGAAGGGAACCCAGAACATCCTGGGGTATCTGCCGCGTTCCGTTGCGCCCACGGATTTCATATACTCGGTCGTTGCCGAAGAAACGGGGTTTGTTGGTTCGTGCATTGTTGTCACACTGTTCGGGGTGGTGTTTGTCACGGGGTTGTATACGGCATTGATCGCACGGGACCGTGTGGGGCGGCTGTTCTGTACGGGGTTCGTTGTGTTGCTGCTAAGTCATGTTTTCGTCAACATCGGGATGACGGTTGGGATACTGCCGATTACCGGGGTGCCCCTGCCGTTGGTGAGTTATGGAGGTACGTTCATGGTAATGGTCCTGATCGGACTCGGACTCATTCAGAGCGTGCACATTCGTGCGCGCATGGGAAGCTGGGCAGATGCCAGTAAAGCACCGGGACTGTCGCTGCCGTTCGGGCGCTAGGGCCGAGGGCCGCGGCGAAACAAGTCAAGGAAAGGCAGGTAACTATGTTCGGATGGGGATTGCGTAGTCGAAGCAAGCGTGAAATCATCATAAACTCGGAGGATTTGGAAACACGCGTGGCGGTAATGGACAATGGGAAGCTGGATGAGTACCAGGTTGAGCATCCTACCGAGGAGCGCATGGTAGGCAGCATCTTCAAGGGTAGGATTCAGAATCTTGAGAATGATCTGCAGGCGGCTTTTGTGGATATAGGGATGCGAAAGAACGCCTTCCTGCACTACTGGGACATGATTCCGGACGATGACCCGCTGCTCGAGCTTGATGATGAGGTGCGAAGCCGGATGCCCAAGAAACGGCGCTATAGCAACGAAGAGATTCGTGAACGTTTTCCGCCTGGATCCGAAACCGTTGTACAGGTGACGAAGGGACCGATCGGCACAAAGGGACCACGTGTGACCGCGAGTCTAAGCATACCGGGGCGGTATTTGGTCATGATACCCGGGGCAAAGACAAAGGGAATTTCGCGCAAGATTGCCGATGAGAAAGAGAGGCAAAGGTTAAAGAAGATCCTCTCACGACTGGAAGCCCCGGCCAACACCGGGCTCATCGTGCGGACGGTCGGCGCCGGCGCTCGCAAGAGCAGTTTTGTTACCGACATGGAAGGCCTGACGGCGAAGTGGGATGCACTGCAGAAGGCTGTGCGGGAGCAGCCTGCGCCAAGTTGCATCTACCAGGAGCCCGATCTTGTGGAACGTGTTATCCGGGACTGGGTTACGGATGATGTGGATCGCGTCGTAATTGATTCGCCAAAGAACTATGAGCGAATCCGTAACGTCGCGGCGCAACTTGGCCGCCGGGTCCGGGGGCGCATTCAGCTTTACGAAGGAGAGTTGCCTATCTTCGACCACCACGAGGTCGAGCGCCAGCTCGAGGAAACCTTCCGGCGGCAGGTCCCTCTCAAGTCCGGCGGTTGCATTGTGATTGACGAGACGGAGGCGCTGGTGGCCATCGACGTCAACACGGGCCGGTACAAAGGCAAGGGATCTCAGGAGCAGTCTATTCTGGAGGTCAACACTGAGGCCGTTGAGGAGGTTGCACGACAGTTGCGGCTGCGTAACATCGGCGGACTGGTGGTGATTGACCTGATTGACATGAAGGCGCGCAAGAATCAGGTGACCGTGTACCGGGCGATGAAGGATGCCCTGAAGCGGGACAAGGCCAAGGTGAACGTGATGCCGATTTCCGAACTCGGCATTATGGAGATGAGCCGCCAGCGGGTCGAGGAGAGCATTCTTTCTTCCATGTACATGGACTGTCCGTACTGCAAAGGCCATGGACTCGTCAAGGCCCCGCTGGGCATCAGCGTGGAGGTTCAGCGCCAGATTAGAGCCATTTTCCGCCGACGGCGCAAGCAGGACCAGCCGGTTTCATTGCTGGTCGTGCTTCATCCCACAGTGTTGGAGCGCATGCGGCGGGAGGATGAGCAACTGCTCGTGGAGTTGGAGGGTGAGTATGGCGGGCGCTTGAGCTTCAAGTCCGATCCGACAAAACACATGGAATTCTTTGCAATCAAGGACGCAGCAAAGGACGAAGTCTTGTATTCGACGAGCGAACAATGATGCTTTCAGGCACCACCTTGCGTTGCCGGGCCGCAAGAGCCCTGGCGTTGGCTGTCTTGCTGTCGTCGTCGGCTTCGGCGGCCACCGGCCTCGGCTCCGCCTTGTCTTTCGGGCTGGCACCGACCACTAACGCGCCGATCCTCGCAAATGGCGAACGCGTCGAGATGGATAAACTAACGGGATGGGTTACGGTGTCAGGCAAGGCCATAGTAAGCTGGGGCGAAGAGACGCTCCAGGCTGACCGGATTCGTGTCAATACGACGAACCGGGTAATGGAGGCCGACGGCCACGTCGTACTGACGCGGCCTTCTGGCCGATGGACCGGTGACAAGCTGACGTACCGGTTCGGATCCGATTCGGGTGAGGCCCAAGGGATGGCTGGCACCGCGGATCCGTTCCGGGTCTGGGCGTCGCATGTCGATCGGGTATCACGAACGGAGAGCCGCCTGAAGGACGCGACGATCACCACATGCACCAACGAGAAGCACAGCCTGCATTTCTTGATCAAGGCCAGGGAACTTGACATCAAGGATGGCGAATCGCTGGGCGCCAGAGGCGCAACATGGTACATGGGGCCCGTCCCGGTATTTTATCTTCCGGTGTGGCGCCGTAATCTTAGGGCGGAATCGGGTTGGCATTTTCGCCCGGGATACGATTCGCGCATGGGCGCCTTTCTCCTCTCCTCATACCGGCAGGGCCTTTTCCCATGGCTCCGCAGTGAGACACACATAGACTATCGTTCCTCCCGTGGTTGGGCTGCGGGAGAGGATCTGCTGTGGCGTGGGGAGGACTTCAGAGGGTCGATCAGAGGGTACTATGCCGACGACCTGGATCCTTTGGATCCGAACGACGACCCTTTGCTGGACAGCTTGGGAAGCGAACGATACCGCATAGGGCTTCGCCATGAGTGGGCGATGAGTCCCAAGGATCAGTGGCACATTCGTGCAGACTACCTTAGCGACACGGATGTTCTCGAGGACTTCTTTGAACTGGAGTCCCTGGAGAGACGGCAGCCGGAGAATTTCGTAGCGTTCACTCATCGTGAGGATTCCTTCTCGGTCAGCGCCATAGTCATCCAGCGATTGAACGACTTCTATGCCACACTCAACCGACAGCCGGAGGTGGCGGTGGACGTTTCCCGACAATCGATCGCCGGAAGCGACATATACTACGCGGGGCGCACTGCCGCTGCTATGCTCGAGCAGACTGCGATCAGCCAGCTTTCGGGTGAGCCGTATTCGGCGTTCCGGCTCGACTCGGACCATGTGCTGTACTACCCGAAGACGTACGCCGGGTTCCTCAATGTTGTCCCCCGGTTCGGATACCGGGCGACGTACTATTCAGTTACACGGGAATTCGATGCGGTGTCGTCAGGCACCGGAACGGTTGAAGACAGCACCACGTTCATTGAGTCGGAAGGCGGCGGTCGTCTTAGGTCCGTATTCGAGGCCGGCGTGGAAACCTCGTTCAGAGCCTTCCGCGTTTGGCTGAATGACGGCGACCCGATCCGGCATGTGGTCGAGCCGTATGCGAACCTGACAATCGTTCCGGAGCCTACACTGACAGCGGACAAGTTGCTCCAATTCGACGACACGGATGGGTTGGCGGAGGTGCGGACGGTTCGCTTCGGAGTTCGCAACAAGCTGCAGACAAAACGCGAGAATATGGCGCGCGACTGGATCGACGTTAACTTGTACGCGGACTGGGATCTCATGGCGAAAGGGGAGGAGGAGCCTGTGCCCTTTGCCTATCTTGCAGCGGACATAACGCCGATCGACTGGTTTCGCATCGATCTTGACGCCAAGTATGATGTGGAGTTGGAGAAGATATCGAAAGCAGACCTGCGTCTCTACTGCGATCCAGGGCGATGGTGGAGCGCGGCCGTCGGCTATCGTTTTCGCAATGAGTCCAGCCAGTTGTTGAGCGCGGAGCTGAGTCTCAAGCCGCTACGCAGTTGGACGGTAACTTCCGGAACTCGCTATGAGTTTGAGGGTGACGGCCAACTGCAGGAGCAGAGCGCAGCGGTTCAGTATAACTGGGATTGCATGGCCCTGCGGGTTGGTGGTCGTGTGATTCCAGGATACACCCTGAGCAATGGCGGAGATGTTCCTGACGAATGGCGGGTGATGGTTGAGTTCTGGTTCACGGCCTTTCCGGAATTTGGCATCAGTGGACGAAGTGGTCTGTAGTGCTGGCGGGAAGCAGGTTCTCGAGGCAAAGGGGTGTGCATATGCATCTTGTTACCGGTGGGGCTGGGTTCATAGGGTCCAATCTAGTCAGGGCATTGGTGGCTGCAGGGGCGGACGTCCGCGTGCTGGACAGCATGGTAGGTGGGCGTGAGCGCAACCTTGACGACCTACTGTCGAAGATCGACTGGGTCGTTGGCGATATTCGCGACGCACGGGTGGTTCAGGATGCCATGCGAAACGTGGCTGCGGTGTTTCACATGGCTGCGTTGCCGTCAGTTGAGGGATCCGTTCAAGACCCGTCCACATCGCATGCAGTCAATTTGACGGGCACGCTTAATCTGATGGTCGCGGCCCGCGATGCCGGTGTTGAGCGGTTCATCTTTTCGTCCTCCTGTGCAGTTTACGGGAATGCACCGGAACTGCCAAAGACGGAGCATATGATGCCCGATCCTCTTTCTCCGTACGCGGCACAGAAACTTGCGGGCGAGAACTACTGCCGGCTCTTCCACGATCTCTATGGCATGCGGACCTTCTCCCTGCGGTATTTTAATGTCTTTGGTCCCCGCCAGAACCCGCGATCGCAGTATGCAGCGGCAATACCTTGCTTCATCGCGGCTGCGCGGGCTGGCCGGGCGCCGATCATTTATGGCGATGGGGAGCAAACGCGGGATTTCGTATTTGTGGAAGACGTTGTGCGGGCTAATCTCTGTTGCGTAATGGCGCCGGAGAATACCGCTGGACGGGTGTACAACATTGCCGGGGGGGAACGAATTACGGTCAAACGTGTTGCAACGGCAGTGCTCGACATCATTGGCTCCGGGGTTGAGCCTGTCTATCAGGCGGCCAGACCCGGGGAAGTCAGGCACTCACAGTCGGATACATCTTTGGCCAGGGAACATCTAAACTGGACGCCATCGGTGGGTTTTGAAGAGGGATTGCGGCATACAGTCGAGTACTTTCTCCGGAGGGAAACGTAGTGGGCGCGAGCGCACATCTTGCGATGGAGCGCCCAGCGTTGCTTTTCGGGCACGGGGAGTCGGATGGTCTTGTGGCTGTCGAGCGCGTTGATGGCTGTGGCGGTCCGGATGGGATGGCATGCTTTTTCCGGCGTGGAAAGGAGACCGTACGCGAGGACTTTGATTTCAGGCCTTTCATTGTTATGGCAAAGGAGTTGTTGGATGGCCTCGCCGTCATGCCAGTGGCCCATCAGGCCTTGTCTGGAAGTGGGCCCCTCAACTGCCTTGCCGAATTTGCCTCGTGGCTGGACTGCCTCAAAGCCAAGGATGGGCTGGTCAAGAAGACCGGCGCCAGGCCTACCGATGCAGCGGCGCCGTATTTGTTTCTTAACGATCCGGTTCAGCAGTACCTGCTTCGCAGCGGCCGGACGCAGTTTGGGCAGATGAGTTTTCGCGATGTGAAGCGAATGCAACTCGATATCGAATGCCGGACAACCCCGGGATACGAGTTTTGCAATGCGGACCGTGAGGGAGATTGCATACTTGCAATCGGCCTGGGTGATTCCGTGGGATGGGAGAGAATACTCTCCTCGGCGGAGATGTCTGAAAAGGTGCTGCTGGAGAATCTGGTTGCGTGCGTTCAGGAAAGGGACCCCGATGTAATAGAAGGGCACAATCTGTTCAACTTCGACCTGCCGTACATCGAGAAGCGGGCCCGACGTCACGGAGTGAAGCTTGCATTAGGACGCGACGGGAGTGAGCCGCGTAGTCGTCCTGGCCGTTTCACGGCCGGTGAGCGTACAATCGGATATGAGCGCTTTGAAATCTTTGGGCGGCATATCGTGGACACGTTTCTGCTGGCCCATGCGTACGACGTGTCGCATCGTGCTTTCGATGGATTTGGCCTTAAGGAAGTAGCTGCGCAGCTTGGGCTTGCAGCCCCTGACAGAGAGCACATCCCTGGTGATATGATCGGGGCCACATTCCAGACTGAACCGGACAGGGTGCTTCGTTACTTGCGGCATGACGTCATGGAGACTGGCAGGCTGAGCGAGGTCCTCTCCCGAAGTCAGTTTGTCCAGGGACAAATGTTGCCGCTCGGCTATCAATCTGTCTGCGTTCGTGGCAACGCGGCACGGATTGATTCGCTGATGACTCGCGAGTACCTGCGTCGTGGGCTATCACTGCCGCTGCCGGATGCTCCCCGCGAATTCGAGGGGGGGTATACGGACATCTTCGCTACCGGCGTTGTTTCGAACGTGCATCATTGCGACGTTCGTTCGCTATATCCATCTATCATGTTGCAAGGAAAACTCGGTCCTCGACGGGACGAGGCTGGCGCGTTTCTTGAAATGCTCAGAGCTCTTACCCTGTTTCGCATCGAAGCAAAGGCAAGGGCGAATAACGCCGTCGACGCTTCCGAGCGTGTGGAATGGGATGCCGTTCAATCCACCTTCAAGACGCTCATCAACTCTTTCTACGGGTATCTCGGGTTTGGACAGGCTCGGTTTAGCGATTTCGCCCGCGCCGAAGAAGTGACGCGGCAAGGCAGGGAGATTCTATGCCGGATGGTGGCGAGGTTGAAGTCGCTGGGGGCCCGGCCTATCGAGATTGACACGGACGGCGTATACTTTGTGCCCCCGGATGGGCTGAATGATTCAGGAATGACAGCATTTCAACTGGATGTGGCCGCAGACCTTCCGGACGGAATTCAGGTCGAGTTCGACGGTAATTACCGTGCGATGTTCAGTTACCGAATGAAGAACTACGCGCTATTGGGAAATGATGGTGCTCTTATCATCAAGGGTGCGGCACTCAAGTCGCGTGGACTTGAGCCTTTTCAGAGGCGGTTTCTGCGCGATATGTTGCGTCTGAAGCTGAGCGGAAACGATGCGCAACTTTCGGGCCTGAAGACGAAATACGAGAATGCCATTCGCAATAGGGAGTGGCCAATTCGCGAGTTGGCGAAAACAGAGACATTGCAGGATGCTCCCTCAACCTACAAGGCCAAGATGGCGAGGAGCGCCAGGTCGCGCAATGCAGCGTACGAGCTTGCATTGGCCTCGGGGCGTGAATACCGGGCTGGGGACCAAGTGTCGTATTACGTGGCCGGTAATCGAAAGACCGTGGCTGTGCATGAGGCGGCAAAACTGGTAAGCGACTGGAATCCCTGTCAACGGGATGAGAATGTGCCTTATTATCTTGCCAAGCTTGATGCCTTATACGCAAAATTCGAACAAGAGGAGACGCAGGATGAGTGGGCCTTCCCGGAATAGTCGCGCGGGGTTTACACTTCTTGAGATTCTGGTTGTCGTGATGATCATCACGATTCTGGCAACGATCGTAGGACTGAATGTGCTCAAGGAGCCAGGAAAGGCTCGCGTCACTGTCGCCAAGTCGCAAATCGGGGTTTTTCGCAGTGCGCTTCAGCGATACAAGATGGACAATGGGAGTTATCCGTCCCAGGTTCATGGATTGGCGGCGCTTTGCGAGAAGCCGTCTGTTGATCCGGTTCCAGCTCACTATCCGGATGACGGATACCTAGACTCTCGAAAGATTCCTCTTGACCCTTGGGGCCATGAGTATGTGTATCTTTCGCCGGGGCCGGAAGGCGAGCCGTTTATTGTGCTGAGCTACGGCGCCGACGGCGAACCCGGCGGAACGCAAGAAAACGCTGACCAGTCGAGCGCCGATCTGTGATGCGAATCGCCGGGAATTTCGTGTATGGACAAGGTGGTCGCAGGTGTTAGATAATAAACACCTCTGTGCTGGCCCGGAATTGGGTGGAGGGAAGAGGATGAAATCATTCGGATGGGTCATTGCTCCAGTTGTTTTTTTGATTGTAGGGCAGCTCGCGGTGGCTGATGAGTCGCGGACGGAGTCGTCGAGCAACGAGTTGCCCAGATTAGAGATTTCGCAGGTCCCTGTTTCGGCAGACTCCCTGACGGAAACACTCGTTCGTCGGGAGCGTGAATTGGCCGAGGCAAGGACCGAGATTGCTCGGTTACTGGAGCAGGTTAAGGCTCTGGAGTCATCGAATCGGCGCGAGAAGATAGCGCTACACTACAACCTGGGGTGTGTCTTCAAAGCGGCACAGCACTTTGAAAGGGCCGAGTCTGAGTTTCTGAAGGTCTTGATCCTTGATTCCGATGACCCTGCGGTTCATTACAACCTGGGCATACTGTACGAGGATGATCTCAAGAAGCCGTCGAAGGCCCGTGAACACTACACGCGGTTCCTGGAACTTGCACCCGAAGACCGGGATGCGCCAAAGGTCCGGGAATGGCTTGCCCGGTTGAAACCGTGAGAGGTGGGGCGCGTGATTATCTGTGCGAAAGGGTATCCTCGAGCTGGGCTTATCGGGAACCCCTCCGATGGCTATAACGGTAAGACCATCGCGTTCGCATTTTCCAACTTCTCTGCTGAAGTAATCCTTTACGAGACACCGGAGTTGGAGATCCTGCCAGACAAGCGCGATCACTCGCGGTTCAGCTCGGTGAAGGAGTTGGTGGATGACGTTGGCCTTTACGGGTATTACGGCGGTATTCGGCTGCTTAAGGCCGCGATCAAGCGGTTTTACGAGTACTGCACGACCCAAGGCGCGACGCTGCACGGACGCAACTTTACGATACGCTATAGATCCGACATACCGCACATGGTGGGACTTGCAGGGTCCAGCGCCATTATTACCGCGTGCATGCGGGCGCTGATGGAGTTCTACGGCGTGCGTATTCCCCGGCCGCAACTGGCGAACCTCATCCTGGCCGTGGAAAAGGAGGAGTTGGGTATTTCGGCTGGTCTGCAGGATCGCGTGGCGCAGGTGTATCAGGGATTGGTCTATATGGATTTTGATCTGTCGCTGATGGAGCGCCAAGGGTACGGACGCTACGAGGAGATGCCTTCCGAGCTGCTTCCTCCGCTCTATATTGCCTACCGATCCGCGCTGGCTCAGAGTTCCGAGGTGTTTCATAACACACTTCGGGATCGTTACGTGAAGGGGGATGCCGAGGTCATGAAGGCGATAGCGTTTTGGATGGGACTTACGGACACGGTGCGGGATTGTATCGTGGTCCGGCGGTACGCGGAACTGCCGGCATTGCTCAACGCCAACTTCGACCGTCGGGCGGCCCTTTGTCAGATCAGCACCGGCAACCTCCGTATGGTGGCTGCCGCCCGGGCCACCGGAGCCAGCGCCAAGTTCACCGGCTCCGGAGGGGCAATTGTAGGAACCTACCGGGATGAGTCTATGTTCCAGGCGCTAAAGACCACGCTGGAACCGATGGGCATCCACGTGATTCGTCCGGAAATCGCGCCGCCCGTTGGGGAGGCGAAACCATGATTCGCAAAGCCGTCATACCGGCAGCTGGACTGGGCACCCGGTTTCTGCCTGCCACGAAGTCTCAGCCGAAGGAAATGTTGCCAATCATAGACAAACCGGTCATACAACACGTCGTGGAAGAGGCTGTGGGCGCCGGTATCACCGACATTCTCATGATCATCGGCAAGGGAAAGCGGGCCATTGAGGAGCATTTTGATCGTAATTTCGAACTGGAGAATGAGCTATCGACGAAGGGCCGGCTGGATGAGCTTGAATCCATGCGAAGGATTTCGTCGATGGCCGATATACATTTCGTCTGGCAGAAAGGGCTGAATGGCCTAGGCGATGCCGTCTCCTATGCAAGGAACCATGTGGGGCAGGAACCGTTTGCGGTGCTGTTGGGCGATACCATCATTCGCACCGAATCCGGCGAGCCGGTCATCCAGCAGATGGCGCGGGTCTTCGATCAGCATGAATCGCCGGTTGTGGCGCTGGAAGAAGTGCCGTGGAGCAAGGTCAGCCGTTACGGGGTGATTGACGGCGGGGCGATTGGTGGTGGAGTATACCGGATTGATGACGTGATCGAGAAGCCGTCGGCCGATGAGGCACCCTCCAACATGGTGGTAGCGGGACGATACATATTGACCCCCGACGTTTTCGACTGCCTGCAGCAAACGCCGCGTGGCAAGAACAACGAGATTCAACTGACGGACGCCTTGCGTATGCTGCTTAGGAAGCGCGCCATGTACGGGTTTCGCTTCGCTGGCAAACGCTACGACATCGGCAACAAGTTGGATTTCATCAAGACCAACATGGAGTTTGCGCTGATGGATAAGGGGTTGAAGGGCGACTTCACGGCGTACGTCAAGGAACTTGCTGGTCGCTTATAGCTGCTCCGTAGGCCTCACGACGCCTGCACGCGGACGTCAGATCGGTTTCAGGACCAGAGCCACACGGCTGGGCAGGTAAAGACGGATGTAGCGCCTGAGATTATTACCCTCGATCACAGGCTGGGAAAAGTATCGCTGTTCGTGTGCCACATGCCCGTGTCCGCCAAATCGCCGGTCATCCGTGTCCAGCGCGAGACAGAAGTTGCCCGACGGAATCTCAACGGCGAAGTCGGTCCACGATGACGAGGGGTGGAAGTTGAAGGCGAACACCCAACCCGCACGTTCGAAACAGAGCGTCTTTCGTTCCTCATTCAGTGCCAGAAGACGTGGCTGGGCTTTGCCCAAAATTCCAGACGAGCGGAGCGTGGCGATCATCGCCTCATCGAAGTCGGCCAGAAACCGGTATAGCAGGTCGGGGGCATCCCGCAAGCTCCACTGCCGCCTGGCGTAGTGATAAGACCAGTGGTTGCCCTCCCGTGGAAAATCAACCCACTCAGGATGGCCGAACTCGTTGCCCATGAAGTTGAGGTACCCGTGACCCGCAGTGGCAAGGGTGGCAAGCCTCATCATCTTGTGCAGCGCTATGCCGCGGTCCACCGTAAGCCGATGACTGCCAGCGCGCATGCCGTCATACATGTCGGCGCCGATCAGTTCGAAAATCATGCTCTTGCCGCCGACCAGGGCCTGGTCATGGCACTCCACGTAGCTGACAACACGCTCATCTGTTCGGCGATTGGTCAACTCCCGCCAGAGATACCCCATGCACCATGCTTCGTCGGCAGTGCTGTTGGCCAGTTTGAACCAACAGTCCGGTACCCCCATGGCAAGACGGCAGTCAAAACCGCATCCGCCTTCGCTGCTGGGCGCGGCCAGCCCTGGCATACCGCTAACGTCTTCCGCAATGGTCATGGCATGGGGCGCAACCTCGTGAATAACCTTGTTGGCGAGTGTCAGGTAGACGATCGCATCCTCGTCAACGGTATGATCGAAGTAGTTGTCGTACGACGTAAAGCTGCAGCCAAGCCCGCGATGCTCGTAGAGCATGCTTGTTACGCCGTCAAACCGGAAACCATCCACCCGGTACTCGTCGAGCCAGAAACGGCAGTTTGAAAGCAGGAAATGCAGGACCTCAGGCTTGCCGTAGTCAAAGCACCGGGAGTCCCACGCGACGTGGTATCCGCGTGGTCCCTCGTGGAAGAACTGGTAGGTGGTTCCGTCATAGCGGGACAGTCCTTCGGCCTCGTTCATCACGGCGTGGGAATGCACCATGTCGATGATGACGGCTATGCCTGCTGCGTGGGCATCGTCCACCAGTGCCTTGAATTCCTCCGGTGTCCCGAATCGCGAAGATACGGCAAAGAAACTCGATACGTGATAGCCGAAGGACCCGTAATATGGGTGCTCGAGTATGGCCATCAATTGGATCGTGTTGTAACCAGCTCGCACGACGCGGGGAAGAACTGTGCGGCGGAATTCCTCGAAGGATCCGACGCACGGCTTCTCCTGCGACATGCCGACGTGGGTTTCATAAATGAGGGGCACATCGATGGATGCCGCCGGGCTGGCGTGCCTCCATTCAAAAGGCGGCGGCGTCCAGACCTGCGCATTGAAAATCTTGGTGTTCTCGTCCTGCACAACGCGTCGGGCATACGCCGGAATACGGTCTCCTGATCCGCCGTTCCAGTGCATCTTCAGCCTGTAAAGGTCGCCGTGTTTCAGGCAGTCGGCTCGTAGGCTGATCTCCCATATTCCATGGTCGTTCAGTCGTGTCAGTTCGAGCGACGGAGTTTCACTCCAATTGCTGAATGTGCCAGTGAGAACGATTCGTGTCGCATTGGGCGCCCACTCCCTGAGAACCCAGCCGGTTGCGGTTCGGTGAAGGCCGAAGAACTCGTGGCCACTGGCAAAATCGGCAAGACGGGTCTTTCCATTTGTCAGTCTGAGCTCTGTCTTGAGCGCCTGCTCATGGCGTTTTCGGAGGAGTGGCAGATAGGGTGTCAGAAAGCGATCGTCGGCAAGTTGCCGAAGTCCGGAACGTGAGAGGGCCATGATGCAATCCAATCCGCCCCGTCAATACTCCGTTACGAGGGGGCGCTTCAACATGTTCTCGTAAATGTCTATGTAGTGACGGGCTGTGACGGCGTGATTGAACCGGCTCATGCTCTCCCGCATGATACGCGCAGTCTCGCGGCGCCGCACGTCGGCCGGTTCATGGTAGAAGGCCATCGCCTGGTCAATTGCCCAGCGCAATCCGGTGCTGTCATGGTTCTTGAACACGAATCCGTTTCCTTGCGACGTTGACAGCTCCAAGTGCTCCACCGTGTCGTGCAGTCCGCCAGTGTCGTGTGCGATTGGCAGGGACCCGTAAATGGCGCTGATCATTTGGGGAAGACCGCAAGGCTCAAAGCGGGATGGGATTAGCATAAAATCAGAAGCGGCGTAGCCCAAGTGAGACAGGGGCTCGCGGAAATCGCATACCGACACACGGCCTGCCATGTCGTGGAGGCGTACAATGTCGTGAAAGACGGATTGGTAGGCGCCGTTTGCCACAAAAGCCACCTGGAGCTTGTCGTCGGCGTAATCCGATATCAGCCTGAAAAGGATATCAGAAAGCAGGGAGCATCCCTTCTGCACCGGATCTAGCCGGGATGGCCAGAAGAAGATCGGCGCATTCTCATTGACCTCCAATCCGACTTGGCGCTGGAACTCGCGCTTGATTTCACGTTTGGCTGTATCGTGATCGTCGGGGCCATAGCGACGGGGAATGTGCATGTCCGTGCGAGGATCGTAGCTTGGGTCCGGAGCATTGAGAATTCCAACGGCACAGCCCGTGTTCCGCTTATTGGCCATTTCCCGTCTGATGCTCTCAGGAACAAACGAGTGGTAGCCGTCCGCCACTTCGTGCAGGAACGTGGGGCTGACCGCATTGATGAAGTGAGCAGAGAAAAGGGCGCTGGCCATAAGGTCTATCGGGTTGTTGCCCCGGCTCTCCTCATAGCTGTGGGGCATACGCTGGTAGAAGAGGTGCTTATAGAACTGGGCCGCATCGATACCTCGGTCCTCTATCTCGGCGATCGTCACAAGGTGCGTATGGATATTGTGTACCGTGAAAAGGCTCGGGATACCCAGCCGACGCGCCATGGCCGGAATCAGCCCGGTCATCCAGTCGTTGCAGTGGATGAGGTCGGGTTTGACGATTGGGATGATGTTGTTGATGACCTCGCGCTGGAAGGCCAGAGCAATATGAAGGTTATCGTTTTCGTACCCATATACGCTGTCGCGGTAGTAGAAGACTCTGTCTTCGGCCAAGTGGATGCGGCTGTCTGGCAGTTTGCCCTGGTAGACGCGCAACTCCTCGCTGATGAACCTCGCTACGTCAATGTGGAACATCTGCCGGTAATGCGGAAGCGCCACATGGACGTCAGCGCCCAAGTCAAAGAGGGCTGCGACAAGGGATGCCGAAACGTCAGCCAGTCCTCCAGCCTTGGCTGTCAGTGAGTTGGCAAGATTGCCCATTCCTGGAGGCAGGTAGGTTATTTCCGGTGTAACAACAAGAATGCGCGGATTCACCATGCGCTTGGAGCGCTTCGGTCGAGTCGTCTTCAACAGATGTCATCTCCCTGTTCTGAATTTTCCAACGGCGTCAACGGTGCAAAGAGTCGTGAAGGGTTCCACGCCGGAACGATCAATCGACAACAGCAACGCTGTTCAGTGAACCGTAGTTGTTGGCGACCCACTCAGGGCACTCAGGGTCAAGGCACCACACACCATTGATGACAAACTTGTACTCATAACGCCCCTTCTGCAGCATCATGGTTCCAGAGAATTGGCCGTCGCCTTTCTTGTCCACAAGCGGTTTGCCGGTCGGATCCCAAGCGTTGAAAGCTCCTGCGACGTAAACGACGCTTCCCGGCTCAGCTCTGACGTGGAATTGTATTCGTTTGCGGCCCAAGGCGGTTGCAGGCATACGATCCCCCTTGCTTTTTGTATGCAGAACACCCTCTGTGCTCAGATCATATCCGAATGCACCGGATTGTCAACACCGCTGCAAATACAGCTGCAAACGACCATGGGGCGACCGAAGCATCAGCCCGGGGGGGCGTGTGGCCCGCTTCTGCGGGGTGCCTTGTAGTGAAGAAGGACAAAACCATCCTGTTTCGACTTGTACGATGGCGGGGGGAACTCATCGCGGCGCAGGTCGTACCACTTAGCGTGCACAAAGACAACCAGATCCGTCGTTCGCATCGGCTCGGAAAGCTCCCGTTGGAGGTCCTCCATCCGGGTCAGGCGGTGGCTATCGTCAGGATACTCCAGCCCGTAATGCATTTCTCCACCGTGGTTAATGATGTGAATGTCGATTCTCCCCGTGGTCCATGCGATGGCTGGTGCGATGTAGCTTGAGGTGTAGATCGTGCCCGCCGACATGAGGATAGCGTGATGGGCGCTGAGCGTTCCCTCCGGAGTCCTTGCAGAAGCCCAGCGTGCTGGCAGTACGCATTGAACGGATAGCAGGACTGGAATCATGGAAGCGGCAAACCATCTTATGGCACGCCCAGACTCCTGCATGAAGGCCGAGCGAATGGCGAGTGCTCCGGCCACAGCCAGAAAGAGAACCACCATAAGCAGGGATCCGATTTCGCGGTGTGCAAATACACGTAATTCAGGCCGGAGCGCAGTTTGAAGCAAGAGAATGCCGAGGAGGGCGGCTGTCAACAGGATGGCCCATGCAATGCAGGCTCCGCGGATCCATCGACTTCGTTGCCCCTGCGAAACCAAGCGGCCGACACCTGCGGCTATCAAGATGCTGAGGGGCGCCATACACGGTAGAACGTAGGTGCCGAGTTTACCGCGGGAGCACGATAACAGGAGCAGTGGGAACGCGAGCCAGCACAGGGCGTAGCGCAGGAGTGGTGTAAGCGGACGGGATGCGTAGAGTCCGCGAATAGCGGCTGGAATGAGGAGCGTCCACGGCAGGATGCCTCCGACCAGAAAGGGTAGCAGCCACCAGAATGGTTCCGGGTGATGCGACCGGCGCGCGGCGCTGAAGAATCGCTCCAGATGTTCCTCCCACATGAAGTATCGCCAGAAGTCCTGTTCGCGAAAATGTATGAGTATCGCCCAGGGCAATACAACCGCGGTTGCCGTGGCGAGAGGTACCCATGGCAGCGTAAACAAAGAGCGCCTGTCCCTTTGCCAAAGCAGAAAGGGTGCTATAGCCACAGCCGGCAGGGCCAGACCAAGTATCCCCTTGGTGAGGAAAGCAAGTGCGGCCAGAACGCCGGATGCCGCCAGCCAAGCCAGTTGCCTGGCATGCGACTCGCGCCAGGCGCAATAGAAGCAGACGCAGACGCCAGTGACCAAGGCCGAGAAAAGACTGTCGATGAGAATGTAGGTGCCAATTGCATAGACAAACCCATTGATCAGGAACGCGGCTGGCGCTATCCAACTGGCAAGGGAACTCTCTCGTTCGCGGCGGAGGAGGTGGACGAGCGCGAAGGCGGCCAGTCCGGCAGCCAGCGCAGAAGGCAGGCGCGCGGCAAACCGGTTCTCGCCAAAGAAGAGGAACGTACACGCGGTGGCCCAATATCCGGCTGGCGGTTTCTCAAAGTAGCGCACTCCGACGAGGCGCGGAACAATCCAGTCGCCGGATGTGAGCATTTCCCTGGGAATCTCTGCATAACGTGTCTCGTCGGGTGTTATCATGGGGCGGAGGCCAAGAGGCAGGATGTAGACACCCAGAAAGACGGCGAAAGCGAGTAGTATGTGGCTCTTCATTTAGGCCCCTTCATCGACTCCGTGACCTCATGCTGCGTGGCGACCCAACCTTCGCGGCCATTGACATGGCCTTGCCGTATTACTCCGGGCTGCGGATTGGTATTGCCATCCAGGATTTGGCGGAGAGGAGAGAACGAGCATCCGCGGCGGCGGGCGCCGTCCAGAAATGAGTCGAACATAGGAGCCTTGGCACCGCCCTCTACTTCGGCGTGAATCGTCAGGACGTTCAGTCCATCCGGGGTGATCCTTGAAAGCATGTATTCGTTGTAGTTCTGTTCGGACATGCCGTTTAGCCCGATGACTTCGTCATATGTAGGCAACGTTGTTGGGATTTGCGGCTGGCGAAGTGCCTGCCCGTTGACATGAGGGCGGAAGATGCTGCGGCCCCGGCAATCACTGTTGTATCGGAAGGGAAACGTGTCCTTGGCCAGCAGGCTGTCGTTGTTGGCGCGCCAGCCTGGGGCGGCGCTGCACGATGGGGGGAATCCGAGGATCTGCGTGAAGAGCCGCGTGGCCCTGTCAAGGTCCAAGGACACTCGTCGGGTGTTCATATTGGCGATATGCGTCTGCCATGCATGGTGGTCCCATGCGTGGAGCCCGACTTCGTGGCCCTCGGCGGCTGCGAGACGGATGGCATCGCCAGCGGCCCGGCCGATGACGGGGCCCGGCCAGAAAGTTCCGCGAAGAAGGATGTCCCATCCGTACAGCTTGGATGCGCGGCTGCGAAGCATCTTGAATAGAAATGCGGGCCTGAGTAAGCGCCATAGGTGGCGGCCCATGTTGTCCGGTCCTACCGAAACAAAAAACGTCGCCTGCACGCCCCTGCGTCCCAAGGACGCGCACAAGGCTGGTATTCCCATCCGCGTTCCGCGCAGCGTATCGACGTCAATTCGAAGCCCCACTATCATGACGCGTATTCGCCGGTCCGTACGGCTTCTCGCAGGAAGAAATCGAGCGTGTGCTCGACCGATTCGCGCATTCCCACCTTGGGTTCCCACCCAACATATCGCCGCGCGTTACGGATGCTTGGTTTGCGGTTTTGGACGTCCTGATAGCCGGCGCCGTAGTAGGTCCCGCTCTCGATGTCACGGTAGCCGGCGAAGGGCGGGAACTGTCGGCGCAGGGGATGCCGGTCGAACGCTTCGACGAGCATTTCCGCCAGTTCCCTGATACTGGCCTCGTTATCCGGATTGCCGATGTTTATGATCTTACCGTCGCACGCCCCCCCGGTATTCTCAATGATCCGGAACAGGCATTCGGCGCCGTCCGATACGTCTGTAAAGCAGCGCTTCTGCTGGCCGCCGTCCACCAACTGTATCGGCGTGCCCTCGACAAGATTGAGAATCAGCTGGGTAATGGCCCGCGAACTGCCGACCCTGGCGGACGTTAGTGTGTCCAGCTTTGGTCCGACCCAGTTGAACGGGCGGAATAGCGTGAATTGGAGGCCTTCCTTCTGACCGTAGGCCCAGATGACGCGATCCAGGAGCTGCTTGCTGCACGAGTAGATCCACCGCTGCATCCGGATCGGGCCCAGCACGAGTTTGGATCGGTCTTCGTCGAATTCGGATTCCTCGCACATTCCGTAGACCTCGGACGTGGATGGGAAAACGATGCGTTTCTTGTACTTGACGCAGTAGCGGACAATGCGGAGGTTTTCCTCGAAATCGAGTTCGAAAACTCGGAGCGGGTTGCGTGTGTACTCGATTGGCGTGGCGATGGCCACCAGGGGCAGTACTATGTCGCACTTGCGGACATGGTACTCAATCCATTCACGGTGGATGGCGATATCGCCCTCGTCGAAATGAAACCCCTTGCGATCGAGAAGGTGCTCGACATGGGTGGAGCGGAGGTCCATGCCATGAACCTCGTAGCGTCCGCTTTCGAGCAACCGCTCGCTCAGGGCATTACCAATGAACCCGTTGACTCCGAGTATGAGAACGGTCTTCCGGCGCGTGCTCTGGGCGCGGAGGCTGGCCTGGGGACCGAAAACGATGCCTGGAACAAGGTGAAGATCCCTGGCGAGCTGCGAGCCAGAGACGTAAACCCCGTTTTCCGGCTGGGCGGCGAGGATGCGGATTGCGCCGTCGCCGCAGGCAATATCGAGTGGGTTGGTGGAGAGCACGGCGCCTGGCTTGGCGGTCTTCCTGTGGGGAGGCACTGTGATGGCATCCGCCTTCCAGAAGAAGATCTTCCGGTCGCCTGTGTAACTGAAGGCGCCGGGGTAGGGGCGCGCTACGGCTCGAACAAGATTCCGTACCGCTTGTGCGGACTGCGACCATGGTATATCCCCGTCCGAAGGCTTACGGCCTCCGAAGTAGGTGGCCTGCGATGCGTCCTGCGGTCGGCGTGGCGCGGTTCCAGCCAGCAGCGTCGGCAGAATCTCGTCAAGGAGGATCTGTGTGGCGGCCGCTGTCTTTTCAAAAAGCGTCCGCGCCGTATCATCGTTGCCGATCGCGATGCGATGCTGCGCCACGATGTCGCCGTCGTCTGCCCGCGGCGTCATATAGTGCAGCGTGATGCCGGTCTCCGTTTCTCCTTTTACGAGCACCCAGTTTATCGGACAGCGGCCGCGGTACCTGGGCAACAGCGATCCATGCAGGTTGAGGCAACCTGCGTGTGGGATATCGAGTATGGCTTGGCTAACCAGGCGACGATAGTAGAACGAGAAAACGATATCCGGTGCCAGTGAACGGATGCGGGCAACCCACATGGGGTGGTTGATGTCAACTGGGGCGAAAACCGGGATGCCCCGGGACGCGGCCGACTCGGCAACGGACCGGTACATGGCGCTTTCGTGTGGTTCGTCGGCGTGGGTAAAAACAGCGGCTATGTCAAAACCGGAACGCAGGAGCGCCTCGATGCCCTCCACACCGATATCGGTATACGCCAATACGACTGCCTTCATGATGTCTGCTCCGTTGTTGTGCGTGAAGGTGGTAGGGCGCTGAGCCCTGAGACTTGTTGGACATAGTAGCGCGGACGGGCGCGCACATCGTTGTATATCCGGCCGATATACTCCCCGAGTAAACCCATGCCGACGAACTGGGCACCTACGAAAAAGAACAGAATGGCGAAAAGCGAGAAGACCCCCTGGCCGGACCACTCTGCCCCCTTGATGATACGCAGGATCGCAAGCAGGACGCCGAATCCCATGCCTGCCATGGAAATCAGCATGCCAACCGTGCTGAGCATCCTTAGTGGCGAGGTGGTCATGCTCGTCAGTAGGTCGAACTGCAGGTTTATCAGTTTCCAGAGACTGTACTTTGAATCGCCGCGGGACCGGCGCTCGTGGGCGACCTCAATCTCCGTCGTTCGCCGGGCGAAGCTATTGGCGAGGATCGGCACGAAAGTGCTGCGCTCGTGACACTGGAGCATGGCCTGAATGATGTGTCGGCGGTAGGCGCGCAGCATGCATCCGTAGTCGTGCATCAGGACACCTGTTGCCTTCTGAGCGGCTTTGTTTACGATGAAAGAGGCGAACCGGCGGAAGAGTGTATCTTGGCGGGGAGTACGGACCGTTCCTACCACGTCGTAGCCTTCAAGCAGTTTTCTAACCAGTCGAGGAATCTCCTCCGGCGGGTTCTGAAGGTCGGCGTCGAGCGTTACGATTACATCGCCCCTGGCATGGGCGAACCCGGCCATGATGGCCGCATGTTGGCCGTAGTTGCGGTTCAGAAGGATTCCGATAAGAGATCCGGCGTGGGCCAGGGCGGCGGCTTCGATGGCCGCAGCGGAACCGTCGCGGCTCCCGTCATCCACAAGAATGACCTCAAACGGGTCGCCGATGGAACGACATGCAGCCGTGCAACGCTCCACGAGGGCTGGAAGACTTGCGACCTCGTTAAACACTGGAATCACAACAGATATGGATGTGCCGGTCTTCATGGGTGTTTACGGCGTGCGCTCGCGAGGACATCCTTGATGGCGGACGCTACGTCGTCCACGTCATTTTGAGTCATATCTGGAAATAACGGCAGCGAGCAGATGCGGTCCGAGTTCCACTCGGTGTCGGGGAGCAGGCCCCGCCGGCATCCCATCGACTCCTTGTAAAACTTCTGGAGGTGGATGGCCTTGAAGTGGAGGCCGGTTCCGATGTTGCGATTCTTCATCTCTTGCATGAACGTATCCCTGTCCATCCTAGCCCGATCGGTGTCGAGTCGCACGATGAAGAGATGCCATGCGTGAGTGACGGGGTAGGCCGGATCGGCCAATGGGATGATTTCGGGGATTTCGGACAGTTGTTCCCGGTAGTACTGCGCGAGTGCGGCGCGTTGGCGGTTCATTGCGTCCAGCCGACTGAGTTGGGAGATGCCTAGAGCGGCGGCGATGTCTGGAAGGTTGTATTTGTAACCGGGCTCGAGAACTTCAGCCTGCGGCGAGCGGCCGTGCGTCTGCCGGTCGAATGCGTCTACGCCGAGACCATGGAACTTGAGGCGGCGGACCCGATCAGCCAGTGTGCTGTCGTTGGTGCAGAACATCCCGCCTTCACCGGTGGTGATATTCTTGATCGGATGGAACGAGAACAGACATGTGCCAGTCAGTCCGACGCGCTCACCGCGGCAGGCCGTTCCGGCAGCATGGGCTGCGTCCTCGGCCAGAAAAACGCCGTGTCGCAGGCAAAGTGAGCGGATCGGTTGCATGTCGACAGCCGCGCCGGCGAAGTGGACGGGGATCACGAGTTTCGTGCGTGGGCTGATGAGCGGCGCAATACGGTCGGCCGACGTCATCAACGTGTGGCGGTCCACATCAACGAATACCGGTTTTGCGCCGGCGAGCGTGATGAGGTTGGCGGTGGAGACCCAAGTCATGGACGGTGTGATGACCTCGTCGCCGGCTTGGATGTCGAGAGCCTTGATCAGTACATGCATCCCGGCGGTGGCGGATGTAAGCGCAACGGCGGATGGGCATCCCACATAGGCAGCGAACCGCTTTTCAAACTCGGCGGCGCACGGACCGGTGGTGATCCAGCCGGATCGCAGGACGGTGACGACCGCTGCGATGTCAGCGTCGGTTATGGACGGACGGGAAAACGGCAGGAACTCTTCACGCATGGCAGGGCCGTTCTGTGTGCTGCTTTGCATGGACGGAAGATTGCCAGAGGAATGGCGTATGGTCAAACGTCTTGTCACAGCTTTTTAAGGCTTGCCAACGCAGGTGTTTCTGGCGTATTTTCCACCGCTTGCATGTGTATGACACGACTGCTCCGTCTGGGGGCGGAGGGGATCGGTCGTGCTGTGGGTACAACCAGGAAATGTTATGGACCAGATAGAACAGACCGAACAGAAGAAGACCGTGGTGAGTGAGATGACCGTGTTCAGCGGCGCATCTCCGGAAATGACAAAACTTTACGAAGACGCTCTCAAAGACTTCAAAGAGGGCTCGATCATCCAGGGGAAGATTTTGGAAGTGCGTCCCTCGGAAGTCCTTGTGGACATAGGCTATAAGTCCGAAGGGATCATCAGCGGCCACGACTTCGGGGATCTCTCCGCCGTTAAGGTCGGCGACGTTGTTGAAGTGCTCCTCGTAGCAATCGAGGATGACGATGGCATGGTGGTTCTCAGCAAGCAGCAGGCGGACCAGCAGTTACAGTGGCAGCGTGTGCTTTCCTCCCATAAGGAAGGCAGCGTGGTCGAAGGCATTGTGCGGTCGCGCGTGCGCGGCGGATTGATCGTGGACGTAAACGGCGTGGACGCGTTCCTGCCGGGATCTCAGATCGACATCATTCCGGTGCACAACACGGATGCGATGGTCGGCGGCAAGTTCGAGTTCAAGGTTATCAAGATCAGCACGGAGCGGCGGAACATCATTGTGTCGCGGCGCGAGTTGATGGAGGATCGACTCCGCAGCAAGAAACGCGATCTGATGGATACTATTCAGGTCGGGCAGCGTCGTCGCGGCAAGGCCAAGAACATCACCGACTTCGGGGTCTTCATTGACTTGGATGGGCTGGACGGACTGCTGCACATCACCGACATGAGTTGGGGGCGGATCAAGCATCCGACCGAGATGGTGCAGGTGGGCCAGGAGATCGAAGTTGTTATTCTGGAAGTGGACAAGGAGCGTGAACGTGTATCGCTGGGCCTGAAACAGATCCAGCAGAATCCCTGGGACGATGTTGGTGGTAAGTTCCCGATCGGCAGCCGGCTGCGCGGCAAGGTGGTCAATCTGGTTCCGTACGGAGCGTTCGTCGAACTGGAGAAGGGCGTCGAAGGGCTTGTCCATGTGTCTGAGATGTCGTGGACGAGGCGTGTGGCCAGGGCGTCGGACATGCTCAATGTGGGCGACGAAGTCGGCGTGGTCGTGCTCAGCATCAACAAGGAAGAGCAGAAGATCGCATTGGGGATGCGTCAGACCGAGGAGAATCCGTGGGACACCGTGGTGGATCGCTATCCGGTTGGAACGCGCGTTTCCGGCAAGGTCCGCAACTTCACCTCGTATGGCGCCTTTGTGGAGCTTGAGGACGGGATTGACGGGATGATCCATGTGTCCGACATGTCGTGGACACGTAAGATCAACCATCCGTCAGAAATGATGCAGAAGGGGCAGGAGGTCGAGGCGATTGTGCTGGAAGTGGATCCGCAGAATAACCGGATCAGTCTGGGCATGAAACAGGCTTCGGACGATCCGTGGAACACGATAGTGGCGCGCTTCAAGGTGGGACAACTGGTGAGCGGCAAGGTGAGCAAGGTCGCCTCGTTCGGTGCATTCATCGAAATCGAAGAAGGCATTGACGGCCTAGTTCACATCTCTCAGATCAGTGACGACCATGTGGAACGTGTGAAGGATAAGTTGCAGGTTGGCATGGATGTCACGGCGCGCATTCTGCGGATTGATCGCGCGGAACGCCGGATCGGACTCAGCATCAAGGCGGCCTCGATGGCGGATGAGGAGTTTGAGAAACAGAAGGAAGAGATTCTCGAAGGACTCAAGCCTGGCGAGCACATGGTGGACTTGGCCGGCGCTTTTGACGAGGCGCTGGGGCAGGCTGGAATGCTCGGCGAGGAATGGCGTCCTGGCGATAAGAAGGCCGAGGCGAAGCCGGAATCGGATGGGTGATTGTGTTAGGCGATTGATGAGTATGAGCAGGCGCCCCGGTCGTCCGGGGCGCCTGCGTTTCTATAGGGTGGTGCCATGCGGAACGTGGTTGATATTCTGAAGGAGCGTGGCCTTCTGGATGACATGACCAGTCCGGACCTGATCCGTGTGCTGGATGCCTCCACCTCCGTCTACGCTGGCTTCGACCCTTCGGCGTCCAGTCTCCAAATCGGGAACTTTGTAACGATCATGGCGCTGGCGCACTTCCAGCGCTGCGGGCACCGGGTCATCGCACTGGTGGGCGGCGCCACAGGGATGATCGGCGACCCATCGGGAAAGACAACGTCGCGGACCATGTTGACGGCGGAGCAGATCGAGGCGAATTCGGCTGGAGTGAAAGAGAACCTGTCGCGTTTCCTCGATTTTGACGACTCACGGGCACCTGCCCTTATGGTCAATAATCACGACTGGTTCAAGCACTTTACCGTGGTGGACTTTCTGCGTGATGTGGGGGTGCATTTTCGCCTGGGCACCATGCTGGGCAAGGAGTCGGTCAAGACGCGCCTGAACAGCGAGTCGGGTCTGAGTTTTACTGAGTTCAGCTACCAGTTGCTTCAGGGATACGATTTCCTGAAACTTTACGACACGCACCACTGCCGCTTGCAGATTGGCGGCTCTGACCAGTGGGGCAACATCACGGCCGGTACTGACCTGGTGCGGAAGCTGCGCGGCTCTGAGTGCTACGGATTGACTTTCCCATTGGTCTGCGACAGCACTGGGAAGAAATTTGGCAAGAGCGAAGGCAATGCGGTCTACCTGGATGACCGGCTGACATCTTACTTTGACTTCTACCAGTTCTTTCTCCGTGTGGAGGACGCCGACGTGATTCGCTTTCTGAAGATCTTCACGTTTGTGCCAATTGAGGAGATCGCCGAACTGGAACGGGACAGCCTGTCGGCGCCTGAGAAACGAAATGCACAGCGTCGGTTGGCTGATGAGTTGACTCGAGCGGTACACGGTGCGCACGGACTGGCCGTGGCCCAGCGGGCGAGTTCGGTTCTTTTCGGCGAAAGTATGGATGGCCTGAATGCGGATGACATTCTGGATATCTTTGCCCATGTGCCTTCCTCGCAGTTGTCTCCATCCGATGTAGTGGGGGCGTCCGCAGTGGATGTGGCCGTTCGCTCCGGCATGTGCAAGAGCAGAGGCGAGGCACGGCGGCTTGTGGATGGTGGCGGTTTGTATGTGAATAACCGCCGGGTGGATGGGGGCCAGACCCTGGTGAATGAACGGGATGCGGTGGACGGACGTCTATTGGTGCTTCGCGCGGGGAAACGTAGTTTCCATCTTGTGAGGCTTGATGGTGAACGGACGCCGATGTGATTGTTCGCATAACTCGAGTGGACAGGCGTTTACAGCCGCAGGACGACAGACCATGAGTACACATGATTGGATCGCCATTCTCGATTTCGGGTCCCAGTACAGCCAGTTGATCGCGCGCCGAATCCGCGAGCAGAAGGTCTATTCCGAATTGGTACGGTTCGATATATCCGCGGCTGATCTTGCCCGACGCAAGCCCGCTGGTATTGTGCTGTCCGGCGGGCCCTCGAGCGTATTCGAGAAGGGTGCGCCCCTGGCCGACCCGGCCATCTACGAACTCGGGGTTCCTGTTCTGGGCATCTGCTACGGCATGCAACTGACGGCGAAAGTTCTGGGTGGCCACGTCAAGCCAGGCCGTTCACGCGAATACGGAAGCGCTCGTATCCGCGTGCTGAATCGCGTCGGCCTTTTCAACGACATGCCGGACGATCTGGACGTCTGGATGAGCCATGGCGACCAGGTGGAGCAGATGCCTGCGGGTTTCTCGTCTATGGCGGAAACGGGAACTTGTCCGCATGCGGCCATGGCAGACGAGCGTCGCCGCATCTATGGTCTTCAGTTCCATCCCGAGGTTGTGCATACGCCGCGAGGAAGGGATATTCTGAGGCGATTCCTCTTTGATATCTGCCGATGCAAGGCCGACTGGGAGATGGCGTCATTCATTCGTGAGAGCGTGAGCCAAGTGCGTGAAAGGGTGGGGGACGGCCATGTGGTGTGCGGCCTCAGCGGCGGTGTTGATTCCGCCGTTGTGGCAGCTCTTCTCCACCGCGCCATCGGAAAGCAGCTGCACTGCATCTTTGTGGACAATGGACTCTTGCGGCACGGCGAGCGCGAACAGGTCGAGGAGACCTTTGGCCATGCCCTCGGCATTGATCTGCACGTGGCCAAGGCGGAGGATCTCTTCCTGCGGAATCTCAAGGGTGTCACAGATCCGGAAAAGAAGCGCAAAGTTATTGGCAAGACGTTCATTGACGTTTTTGCCGAGGAAGCCAGACGGCTGGGTGACGTCCAGTACCTTGCACAGGGCACGCTCTATCCGGATGTTATCGAGAGCGCGTCGCCTCTCGGCGGACCGTCCGCGACAATCAAGAGCCACCACAACGTCGGCGGCCTGCCTCCGGACTTGAAATTCAAACTTATCGAACCGCTGCGGGAACTGTTCAAGGATGAAGTCCGGCTGCTGTCCGCGGAACTTGGGTTGCCGGATGCTATTACACACCGCCAGCCGTTCCCGGGGCCGGGGCTGGCCGTGAGGCTCATCGGCGAACTGACCAAACCGGATCTCGATATCCTGCGACAGGCGGACCTGCGCGTGCAGGAGGAGATGGAAAAACTGCCGAACTACCGGGACGTCTGGCAATCCTTTGCGGTTCTTCTTCCAGTGCAGAGCGTCGGCGTGATGGGAGACAGCAGGACCTATGAAAACGTGGTCGCGCTTCGTGTGGTTCAGAGCCTGGACGGCATGACGGCTGACTGGTTTCGCGTGCCGTACGATACGCTGGCTCGCATCTCCAACCGGATCATTAACGAGGTTCGCGGCGTCAACCGGGTCGTGTTCGACATCAGTTCCAAACCGCCATCGACGATCGAATGGGAGTGATCAGATCCGGTCCGGTGCCTCGATGCCCAGGAGGTCGAGTCCTTTGCCCAGGACACGGGCTACAAGTCCGCAGAGCCTGACGCGGCTTTCCCGAATGCCGTCAGGCGCCTTCAGAAACGGCACGTTTTGGTAGAATGTACTGTAGAGTTGCGCCAGGTCGTAGAGATAGTCTGCAATGAAATTCGGCCGATAGTTCTGCGTTGCGCTCAGCACAACATCGGGGAAACGGATCACCTGCGCCGCCAGCGCGCGCTCGACCGGTTCGGTGAACCTTATCGGGAACTGCTTGAGTTCCACGCCTGGATAGCGCTCCGAGTGCTTGTCGTGCACGCTGGCAATCCTGGCATGGGCGTACTGAAGGTACGGCCCGGAATTGCCGTCCAGCGCCAGCGCCTTGTCCCATGAGAAGACAACAGCAGTCTGAGGGGCCTGGCTGAGGTCCGCATACTTTACTGCGCCGATTCCGACGGCTCGGGCTATTTCACGCTGTCGTTCTGCAGGCATCTCCGGGCTGGATTCCTGAATGATGCGCAGTGCCCGCGTCTCGGCCTCATCAAGAAGACGTTCAAGTTTAATCACGTTTCCCTGCCGCGTTGAAAAGGTGCCCTCCGGCAGGCGCATCAGTCCGAACCAGACATGGTCGAGTTTGACTGTCTGGCCGAGTCGCCTGGATATGGTGAAGAACTGGCGAAAATGAAGCTGCTGGCGCTCGTCAGTGACGTAAACGATCTTGTCCGGTGCGAATTCCTCGACGCGGCTCAGTACGGTGGCGATGTCAGTAGTCGCGTAGTTGAAGGCGCCGTCGGTCTTCCGCACGATGCACAGTGGGAGCTTGTCCTCATCCAGCTGGACCACGGTGGCGCCTTCGCTGATGGAGGAAAGCCCATGGCTCTCTAGTGCTGCCAGAACGCCCGGCAGTCGGTCGTTGTAGTAGCTCTCGCCGCGGACAAGATCGAAGGAAACGCCCAGCCGTCTGTAAATGCCTTCGAATTCGACCATGCTCATGTCCACGAACTGCTTCCACAACGCGCGGTTGGACGGGTCTCCAGCCTGCAGTTTTACGAGTTCCTGCCGGCATGCTGTCATCCACGCTTCATCCGTCTTTGTTTGTGTGTAGCTCTGGACGTAGATGCGCTCCAATTCGGCGATCGGGTCTGCTTTCAAGGCCGCAGGGTCGGCAAATTCGCGGTAGCCCTTGATGATAATTCCGAACTGGGTGCCCCAGTCACCTAAATGATTGTCGGCGATCACCCGGTAACCTGTGAACCGGTGCAGGCGGTCGAGTGCGTTGCCTATGATGGTCGAGCGGATATGCCCGATGTGCATCGGTTTGGCAATGTTGGGGCTGGAGTAGTCCAGCACGACGGTCTGGCCAGCGCCACGCGCCGGAACGCCCAGAAACGGGTCGGCCTCCATGGCGTAAAGGCGTGAAATCATCCAGTCGCTCTTCATGCGGATATTCAGAAAGCCAGGGCCGGCGATGGAGACGGATTCCACCGCGTCGTGTGTAGCTGCCTTGGCCACGACGGCAGTGGCAACATCGCGAGGAGCGCGCTTGAGTGTCTTGCCGGCCGACATTGCATCGTTGCACTGATAATCGCCGAACTCGGGATTCGTGGTTGGTGTAACACTCGCTGTCGTGAAATCCATACTGCTGTCGGCAAAGGCATCGTGGAAGGCCGCTCGCACCCACTGGGAAAGGACTTCCGTTGGCGTTGGCACTGTGCGATCAGATAAAGCGCTCATGGGGCGGAAGAATAGGGTTCCAATGCGTTGTGCGCAAGCCTTGTATTCGTACGAAATGCGAGATACAATCAGACTGTGTTTCAGAGGATGGAGGGTTATGATGGCTAGCAATACTCCCGCTCAGCAGGATAGTGATGCCGGACGGCCATCTGTCCAGTCGATGGTAGAGTCGTTGCGGTCTATCGACTCCGTGCTTTCCCCTGACGAGGACATAGTCAGGCTTCCACTCAAGGACTTGCTCGCACTGCTTCCACGGAAGTACCTGACGTCGGATGCGACCAGCGTGGATGGCGTCACCGTACCGGTCCGTATCGAGAACCTCTTCTATCGGCTGTCCCGAGGTAAAGTGGCCATGCCAATGGAGCAACTTGCCGCCTCGCTTCCCTCCGATATGCTTCTTCCCCATGCTAAGGCCGACACCACGGAGATCTGTATCCCTCTCAACGTCCTGGTTGGCGCCATTCGGCCGTCGATCTTTCTCGATCGCATGGCATCACGGGTGCGCAGGGGGGATCTCTCTGAGTTTCCCGACCATTTCCCTGAGCTGAAGCATGCACTGGCGCGCCTGCAGCCCCAGTCTGAGCCACATCACAATACGCCGGTTCCTCAACCGCCGTCGTCTGTCAGTGTGCCGGCTTCTGCCCCTGTTCGTGCCCAGAGACCTGCCGAACCTTCTTCGCTCATTCCGCCAGCCGCGCCTGTGCCACCGGTTTCCGCGTCGTCTCCGCGTCGCCTCGAATCCTTGGATTCCGCGGACGAAGGTGACTATATCGAACTGGAAACACTTGGCGGCGTCAATCTCAACGCCGCAACGGTAGCACAGTTGGTGACGCTCGACGGCGTGACCGCCGGTATGGCCGGGGCCATCGTTGCCTACAGGCAAACGCATGGGCCGCTGGTCAGCATCTTCGACCTGGTAAATGTGCCCCGCCTGGGACGTGGCACATTCCGCCGGATCACGGGCATGCCATATAGCGAAACGCGCAGGCACCGCCGACGGAAACTGGCAAGGTTGCTGAGACTGCCGCCGCGTGAGGTGGGGGACCTTAAGAAGGTGGCCGGGGCGATTTGCGGTTTGTCGGGCGTTGCAGGATGCCTGGTTTCGGACGCGGATGGCATGCTGATGGCGGAAAGCGGCGCCACCTCCTATGCCGCGCCGATGAGTGCGGTGATCCCGCGGATGTTCCGACTGATTTACGAAAACATGGCAGTTGCCAGCGTTGGGAAATTGGATTCGGTCTCGCTCTGCGTTCGGGACCGGCTGTATACGATCGTAGCTGGCGAGCGGTTCTGTCTGACCGTCGTCCATCAGACCAGTCGTCTGACCAAGACACAAATTACGACGATTCAGAAGCTGGCGGGAGAATTAGACTGGCTTCTGAGTCACCGCGGTTACATCGGGCGGGCGACAACATGAGTTGATACGTTTCACACAGTGGAGTACGGGAATGGGGCAGGGTGCGACATCGGCGAAGGACAGCGCGTCTGGGACAAGAGACCGTGCCCATCAGGATACAGCCTCCGTGGACAAGATGTTGGCGGGCGTGTTCTCGTCGGCATTCGCCGTTCGGGCTCGCATTGCGCCTGTCCGCTATTCTGCGGCGACTGATACGGTGACCATCGCCGTCGCCGACCAGACCCGCATCGCTACCGTCTCCGCGATGTTCAGGTTTCTTCTACACGCAGGCCAAGTTGAGTTCAAACCTGTGACGCGTGAGGAACTGGAGAAGGCGCAGGCTGACTTTCGTGAGCTGACCGAAAAGGTATTCCCTTCTACAAAACCCAAGGGACGGCAGTCGATAGGGGGGGCAACCAGCATCAATGTGGCCGCCGGAAGAGCGGCCGACATCGGGCGGAGCGGCCTGTTCAAACTCGGCGGTGGGCCGCTCAAACAGACCGTGTCGCTGCCCGGCTATGCCGAGATGGGCCCAGCGTTGCTCGCGGCAGTCTCGCTGCTCGCCCAGGATCGGCTTCGGCAATCGCCTGAGATGCCGGTAGTACAGGCACGGGTTCGGCACAGTCAACTGCTGGCCGTTCGGGTGGGTCTGGGTGAGGCCCAAACCGATGCCGTAGTTCTTGCTGCTTGGTTGTCCAGCCTGCCGGGGCGGGCGGACGTCCTGTCCCGCATCCCAAATCCGTTTCACCTTGACCAGATTCTGGAGCCGACGCAGTCCGGCCCCCTTCGAACGGAAGCGCGTGTCCTGGAAGTGGTTAGGGCCTACGAAACGCTAACCAGTGAGAATCCAGACGATGCGCACGATGTCGGCGCCACTCGACGTCGGCTCAATGCCATGGTGCCGGGCGGCGATCCGGACGTCATCGAGCCGTTCCTTCAGATAATGATGGACGAGCAGTTTCTTGCTTCACTCGAACGAAATGCCGGATCGGTCTTGCTGGCTGATCAGGCTGAGCAGGCGACCGCCGCGCTCGCCGTCCCCCTTGCTGCAGATGGGTACCATGTGGAAACCGTTCCCGATATCGCCGGGATTCATGCGCGGGTAGCAGCCTCGCCTCCGGATGTTCTGATCCTCTCTGCCTCCCTGCCAGGCGGCAGTGTGCTTGGACTGTGCCGCGAACTCAGGCGGCAGGCCGTCACGCGCCATGTTCCCATCCTGGTATTGACCGACAATGCCGACAACAGGCAGTCTGCGGAGTTTCTTCGTGCTGGCGCGGATGATGTTCTGGCCAGGTCCGCCGGACCGGAACTGACGCTGCTGAAGGTGGAGCGGCTGATGGGACACCGCGCAGCGTTCTCCGACAGCGACGGCGTTGTGGGGTCCCTGCGCGATATGGAGTTGGCGGACATGGTGCAGATCCTCGGGGCCGGTGGGCGCAACGTGGAGATCCGGCTGCGCCGTGAGCGGCGCGAGGGGCGCCTCTACGTGCGGGAAGGCGCCATTATCCATGCCGAATGCGGACCGATTCAGGGGGCTCCCGCTTTCTTTGAACTGATGCGCTGGCGGGAAGGGTCGTTCGTCACGCTGCCATGCACGCGATTCCCCGAGCGAACCATCCACGAAACCGTGATGGGGCTCTTGATGGAAAGTGCGCGTCAGGCCGACGAACGGCTGGATCCGGAAGTCTGAAATTACGGATGTGGCCCAACTGGAGCTTGTTATGATGTGGTTTGGACGGAAGAAGGATGGGGCGGTCTCCAAGGTCAGGGCCGCAGCCATCCAGGGGTTTGAATTGGCGATACGCCGTGAGGAGTCGCGCCTCTACGGGCTGGCGCTGTATTTTGAATGCCTGAGTCTTTTCCGGTCCGGACAGGAGGGGCTGATCGAGACCGAGCGAAAACAGTTCCGAAACCTGATCCAGGGGGGACGCAAGCAGGTGGATGATGCCACAACCCTGCTGGAGCATGTGCGGGCTGGGAGCCAGCCTCCGAAGGCGATCGAGCACTTTGTCTTCACCTATTCCAACGGCCATCCAACTCCGGTTGAACTCATTGCAAGGGCCGATGCGCTGGTGGCAGCTTTCCGAGCTGTGTTCCCGGTGCGGCCGATGGCCCAGCCGTTCACCCCCGAGGAGACCTACCGCCTTCTTGAGGCGGCCGCCGTCATGCCAGGAATCGCTGACGCAATACACAAGGCGTCAGGCGTCAAGTGACAGGACTGCTTCAGAGTTGACCTGATCCTCGGCTAAGGAAGGCAAAGCTTTGTGCGGACTCGTGTGCGTCCTTTGTTTACGGCTCGCTCGGAGAGCTCGCCCCACCTGGGGAACATATACAGACTGTATGTTTCGTCAGGTAGGGCGACGCCTCCGGCGGAGCCGCTGCCGCAAGGATGTCCGCAATGGGTCCCGCCGGTAGCTCAGCGCTTAGGCTAGGATTTGGGGTTAAGGATCGAGCTTGCGCGTGCGCCTTTTGTTGGGTTAGCATTCAACCATCATTCGGGAGAAACCGCGTGTCATTCGTTAATCTGGCCCGCAGGGAAATCAGTTTCAAGATCGTCTACTACGGACCGGCGCTCAGCGGCAAGACGACGAATCTTGAACTACTACACCAAGTGATGCCCGCCGAAGCGAAGGGGGCGATAACCATGCTCTCCACTCGACAGGACCGGACTCTATACTTCGACTTCCTGCCGCTCCGGTCGGAAGCCATCAAGGGCTATACCTGCCGGTTTCAACTTTACACGGTGCCCGGACAGCCGGTGTACAATGAGACACGGCGCATCGTACTGGCAAGCGTGGACGGCATTGTCTTCGTGGCGGACTCGCAGTGGCAGGAGATGGAGAACAACGTAGGCAGTTTTGAGAACATGATAGAGAACCTGCGGCAGCACAACCGTGACATGGCCGACATACCCCATGTCCTGCAGTTCAACAAACGCGATCTTCCCAATGTTGCACCGACCGCGTACATGGATTTCCTGCTCAACCAGCAGAAAACCAGGGCGCCGTTCTTTGAGGGCATCGCCACAAAGGGTGCCGGCATCTACGAGTGCCTCAATACAGTCTGCAAACTCGTTGTTGCCCAGTTCGTTGAGACGCACAACAAGCCTAAGGAACAAGCCGAAACCTGGGACTTTCAAGAGCGAAAGGCATGATGTGAGACCCGCTGCGGTCGGATATACGCTGACCGGACCTCAGGAGGGAGTCCTTATGGATTCTCTACAGGGGTTTCTCAAGCTGTCGGGCGCCGAGTCTGCGCTGGTCGCCGATTACGGCGGGAACTTGATTGTCGCCTGCGGTCCAGCCGGTGGCGACTCCTCGCTCCACACGATGGGCGCGCTCGCGGCTGGCGCCTTCAGCGCAACGCGCGAACTGGCCGCGCTCGTCCACGAGCCGGTTTTTCAGACCATGATTCACCAAGGTGAACGGCACAGCATGTTTCTTCAGGGCATCGGAAGAGAGTTCATTATACTTGTAGTTTTCGATTCAAAAACTACAGTTGGACTCGTGAAACTCTACACGGGTAAGCTCGTTCAGGAGATGGAACCCTTTCTTCGCCAGGCCGCACTTCAGCCTATCAGCAGCGGAGGGCCATCGTTTGAGGTAAGCGTCGGCGGCGTGTTCGATCACCGGTTAGCAAAGGAATAGTCGCCTTCGACCAGAATCAAGATCACACCGTATGGGTCAATCTCCAGCGCCTGTCCAGGTGCTCTTCGCCTCGCCGCCTGCATGGTTATGGTGCAGGTTGTGAGGTCTTCATCTCCTGTCCACCGGTTGGTTCGGCGCTAAGGGTTGAGGAGTAAGTCGGGCGGGCTGATGAAGATCCGGTCGCCCGTGACGAATGCGAAGCGGCCGTTAGCCAGGAGGTGGACCGCGTTCACCTCGGCTCCGCAGGGCACGCGGTCTCCGGACAGTTTCGTCATACCGTTGCCATCCAAAACGTACAGCAGCGGATGCACCCGCACCAGGAAGATGCCGTCGGGCGAGGGAAAGGCACTCACCGGCATGTAATTCTCCACCGCGATTTGCCTGGTGTCGGCGCCAGTTGAGATATACCGCTGCCCCTTGCCGGTGTGCAATACCGGCATGCAACCGGGTTTGGCCTCCAGAAGGCCCGGGTCAAACCAGCGCAAGCCTTCGGTATCAACCAGGCATTTGCCGCCATACTCCAGCGGCGTCGGTTTGATGCCTTCGATTCGATACGTGTTGAACACCCAGTCATTCTCGCACAGCAAGTACAACTCACCGCGCAAATCGCGCGAAGCGCGCCCTTTGGGCACGGGGTTCCATGTCCTCCCGTCCCAAATGTTTCCCCGGAAGTAGACGCGGCCATCCGCGGCAACCGCCGGCGGTTCCCGTCCCGCGAATTCCCTGACGCCGAGGCTGACCAGTTTGAGCACGCCGCTCTGCATGTCAGGTGCCGCCTTCGGCGGCTGATTTGGAATCAGGACGAACGTGGCGCCGGCAACGTTGACCACCGCGCTCCCCTGATCGCTGACGACCAAATCGCCGCCACCGGTCATCTTCCACGACACCTCGTTTGTGCCATCGGTTCGTATCAACGTCCTGCGATCGGACGTCCAGTACCAGACGTTCCCGAAACCGCCGGCCGTGAAGGTGGGCAGGGCCGGCGCCAGACGCCAGCCGGACCATGCCAGCGCGTTTGTTCCGGCGGGTTGCGCCGGGTCGTACACCAGTAGTTGTTCGCTGCGCAGTATCCAGATGCGTCCGTCCGGCGCCTCGCGGAGCGCGATGGTATTGCCCGGTCGCACCCCTTCCTGCCAGCCGTAATCGGCCGCGCCCTGGGCGGCCGAGCCGATGATCAGCCGGTCCCTCCCATACGAATAGGCCAGCACCCCGTTGGTCGTGCCGAGGAATTGATAAGCGCCTGAGTCTAGCATGGGTGGCACGGCCGGCGGGGTGCATGGCGCGAGTTGGGTCTCTTTCATGTCTTCGCTGGAAAACCGGGAGAGTTGTTTGCCCCTCCAAACATACAGGTTCCCGTTGCCATCGCTCCGGAATGCGCCGACGCGCGGAAATTTCACTTCACGCAGCCCCCCACGGATCAGATCAATGATAGCGCCGCGTGACGGCACGACCAGGCTGTCCCGGCCCAGTGTGCAGACGGGAAACGGAAGGACTCCCTCCCATTGTCCCCAGGAAATTGCGGGACTGAGATCGCCGTTGCGATAAACAAAGCAGTAGCCGTAGCACTGGATAACCAGCCCTTCGGGATGCGGAAGAACTTGCGCGGTATGTCCGATGTCCCGCTCCCACCTCTGTGTGCGTTGCCCGTCCCAGCGCGAGGCGGTGCGGTGACCGATCGTCCAGATTCCGCCGATCATGTCCGTGTGGATCGGCCCCTCGGCGTACCGCGGGTCGGCGTAGAGTTCGGCAGCGCGCCGGGCTCCATCCTGACGAAATTCATAGATCGGCAACCGCGCCGTGTCGCCCATGATGGCGCCGGGCCCGACAGCCCAGACCCTGCCGCGCGCCGCCGAGAGAGAGTGCGCCTGAACCTTGTGAAACGCCGCCTGGCGATGCGCCAGATCTATTGCCATCACACCACCATCAATGAGGATCCAGACCACACCAGCGGAGTCGATTTCAAGCGCTCGCCCCATTACTTTGCGATCCGCCACCGTCGCGGGCAACGCCTGCAACCGCCGCGGATTGAGGGTCCATGCATCGTCCAGGGCATGAGTCGTTACTTGCGCTGACGGACCTCCGTCGAGCGTCAGGCGCAACGGTTCGTCCGAGACCACGCCAAACCCATCCGCCGCATACACCTCGATTTCATGCAGGCCCGGTTGCAGGGACGGAAGGTCGCCGCCCTCAGGCGCCGCTATCCTGTCAGCAAACTCGCCGTCGAAAAAGGTAAGAATCCGCAGTTTGTAGAGCGGTTCGGAACCGGCGATCCGGCAATCGAGTCGGTGCGCCGTTCCCGTGCTGACGACTTCCCCGGCGATTGTCAGTTTTTGCGGGGCCTGAAAACGCAGTGTGTTGTCAGTGAGCATGTAGAGACCGTTCGTTCCGGGATAGACGCGACCGGAGACAGGGTAGACCGCTGTGTAGAATATGCGGTTCGGCCCCATCCAGCCGCCTCCGGCGGCCGGCACAAAAGCTTCATTGTTCTGCACGGCGAGACTGCGCGGCGCGCCGTTCCCCGCAGGGTGACCGAGCAGTGAGGACAACACCATCTTCGGCTTTCCCTCGTACACGACCGGCAGACGCCCGGCACCCGCGCCAACTGCGATACCGTCGAGGCCGACAGACAGCGGCGGCGCTTGCCTCTCGGCCCAGAGGTAGGTGCTGCCGTCGCTAAAACGGGTCGCGCCCGTTGTCACACTCTCGTCCCAGGCGCGCGTGGGCGCGTTCGGCCAGTTCGTGACGATGCCGTCCGTCACCAGGCATGACCCGGACTGAGTGTCCTGGAAACCGATCTGCAACCGGCCCTTGTCGTCAACGCTCATTCTTTGAGGGATGCGGTTTCCAAGATTCATGTCCAGGTGGCGCCATTCCTTCCCGTCGTGACTGCTGAGTTTGCCCGGAAAGTCGAACAGGAACGCCCACATTGTCCCGCTGCTGTCACGGACGCAAGGACCGGCCAGCTTCCACTTCGGCCTGTTGGCGATGCCGGCAGCCTGCGGCAGCGGCTCGGTGGTGCGCCAGACTGCCATCTTCCCGTCACCGGCCAGAATCAGGTCGTCGCCGACAACTGCGAGGCGTTCGACCCGTGGAATAGGCAGGCCACTGTCCGGCGCGAGGAGGGAAACCTCTTCCGGACCGAACACGGCGAGCGTGCCGTCAGAGATTGCGGCGAACCCGACACTGGAGGCAGCGAACACGACGTTCAACTGGGCCATTCCATGTTTGCTGCGCCCTGTCCGTATGACGTCATCGGAGCCCTTGATATCGACCTGGCTGCGTCCGTCGGCCGCGTACCAGAAGAAGGTGAACTTCGGGTTCCTGTCAGTCTGCCCTAGGACCAGCAGACGGCCGTCCGGGGCCGTGACCATGCCGTAAAACCAATCCCAGCCGAGGTTCAGACGCTCAGGCGGATCGGATGGCTTGTTCGGATCAATGCGCCCTGAACTGATTCTGAAGCTTCGGCGATCGCACCCCGCCAGCAAGTGGTCAGGCCCGAGCCGGAACGGACCCACGCACGTGGAATCGCCCGCGAACGGAGGCGCAGGATCAACCGTCACCTTCTCCGGCGTGGCCCATATCGCATTCGGCCCGCAGATCAGGGCGACGTGTCCGGGCCGCCATTCGCAGGGTTGACGGACGGTGGGGCCGTACCGTTGAGCCGGCATGTCCAGCAGCGCCTCCTCCTTGCCGACGACCAGAAGCCGTTCCCCGGTCTGGATCCACACGCGGCCGAGCGCATCCACGTACCACAAATCGCACGGCACGTTGGGCGTCGTGGTAACCGGCGTGGCTTCGCCGCCAGCCAGACGGTGTATGGCGAACCGGGTCTTCAGGTCCTGCCGGGCAAAGACCTCGCGCCCGGCGTTATCGGTGATGTCCACAACCCCGTCGAGGGCCAGAGCGTTCCAACCTTCCTCCGTGTTTTGGAGGTCCATCCACAGGATCTTCGTCGCCGTGCGGATATAGATATCGCCCGCCGCGTTGGCCCGCAGGTCAAGGATCTGTCCCGGCGGCGATGGCAGTGTGCGCACTGGATCCGCGGCGACTGAGAGGTGAATGGTCGCCAGTGCTATCCAACAGCGTGTGTACGATGTCATGGGGATCCTCAAGCTATGGGGTGAGACGCAGGTCGGTCGGACTGATATAGAGACGGGAGTGGACAGCCAAGGCCCAGCGGCCGTCGGCCAGCGGCCAAACCCTGAGACCCCATCCAGGATCGAGTTCGTCGCCGCAGGGAACGGCGCTGCCCGGGATGCGTGTCAGTCCCTGCGCGTCAAGCCGGTGGAGTTTGGCGCCGACGCGCATCAGGAACTGACCGTCGCCCAGTGGCAAGGCCTGCAACGACCCGTGGGGATCGATCCTGATCCGCGTCGCGTTCACGTCGCTCGACACTTCCGGCGTCTCCTTGCTCGCATACCAGACCGGCAGGCAGCCGGGGTTGGCTTCCAGGATGCCCGGGTCGTACCAGCGCAAGCCATAGGCATCGATCAGACACTTCTCAACTTGCCCCAGCGGGATGGCCTTTACTCCGTCGATGCGATAGGCCACGGGCAGTGAACTGCGCTCCATGCAGAGCAGAAAGATCTCCCCGCGCGGATCGAGTGAGGCCCGTCCGTCCGGTACGCTCTGCCAGGCATGGCCGTCCCAGATCTTGCCGCCGAAATACACCCGCCCATCGGCGGCAACAGCCGGCGCCCCATCGCCTTCGAACGACTTGGCGCCGCGCTTGACAAGTTCCAGCACCGCGCTGCGCAGGTCCTTCACGCGCTCCGGCGGCTTGCCGGTCGAGAGAAGATAGGTATCCGTTCCGGCGCCAATCGCCGCGGCGCCGTTGTCGCTGACGATGATTGCGTTAGCGCCGGGATACCTCTGCGCCCACGTCATATCGTTAGTACCATCTGAAGAAGCGAATCCAGTCCGTTCCGGATTGCCGTACCAGACGCGACCGAATGCGCCCACCGCGAATCGCTCCTGCACCGGCGCCGCGCGCCAGCCCTGCCAGGCCGAAGGAATCGCGTCGGCGGGTTGGGTTGGGTCATACACAAGCAACTGCGCCTGACGCATGATCCAGATTCGCCCGTCAGGCGCTTCGCGGATTGCGTGTGTGCGGCCAGGCTGAACGCCGTGTTGCCAACCATATTCAGCCGCACCTTCGTCAGCCCGGCCGGCATACAATCGCTCGCTCCTGACCGTATAGGCCACGACCCCGCCAGACGTGGCCAGAAACTCGTATCCGCCATCATCCCAAAGCGGGGGCATGGTGGGCGGCGGGGAATAGACGAGCTGGGTCATCGCCAGGTCGTCGCCTGAAATTCGGTAGAACTCCTTGCCCTTCCAGACATAGAGGCTGCTATCGGGGCCGGCCCGGTATGTATCGCCGAACGGGATCTTCCGGTCGCTGGGTCGGCCACTTTCCACCTCCAAAAGCAGCCGCTGCAGCGGCAGCAGCAAATAGTCGCGGCCCAGGGGATAGGCAATTCGGTCCGCCTGCTGCCAGCGGTACTTGAAGTCGCCCGGCCATGGGATGGACTTGCTGAGTTCGCCATCGCGATAGATCAGGTAGTGCCCACGCGTATAGATGATGGTGCCTTTAGCGCTCGTCGCGACGAAGGGATCATAGTCGAGTGTTCGCTCCCACTGTCGCGTCTGTTTTCCGTCCCAACGTACGGCAGACCGGTGGCTGAGCGCCCAGATCCCGCCTTCGCCATCGGCGCTGATTTGCTGGTGGGCGTAGGAGGAGTCGTCGTAGAGGTCGACCGCGCGCCGGATGCCGTCGTGTCGCAATTCAAGAAGGGCGATGTGCACCCCGTCCGAGCTTCGTTCCCCGCGCGCCCAGACGCGTCCGCGAGCAGCCAGCAGTTCCTGAGCGGGACAGCGGTAAAACGTGGCCTTCCGCTCCGCCGGCGCGAGCGCAACGACACCGCCCTCGACCAGAATCCAGACCACGCCATCGGAATCAATCTCGAGTGATCGTTCAAGCGCCGTGCGGCCGGCTATTGTCGCGGGCAGCACCTGCAGGCGCCGCGGTTTGAGATCCCAGTCCTCGCCCAGTTCAAGGTTCACGACTTCAAACTCGGGACCGCCATCGAGCGTCAGTCGAAGCGGCTGCTCCGATACCACGCCGAAGCCGTCCGCCGCGTAGACTTCAAGCATGTGATCGCCCGGCTTGATAGGCGGCAGATCGACACCGTCGGGCGCGGCGATCGAATCGAGAAACTCGCCGTCCAGGAAGGTCAGCAGCCGCGGTTTGTAAGGAGGTTCAACGCCGGCAATCTTGCATACCAAACGCCGCAGTTTTCCATCGGCAAGCACCGTCCCATCGATCGTCAGCGTCTGCCGTGGCTGATAGCGCAGTGTGTTGCCGTCGACGAGGTAGTGGCCGTTGGTTCCCGGATAGACTCGGCCCGCAACGGAGTAGTGCGCATCGCGGAAGATGCGCCATGAACCCACCCATCCGCCGCTGGGGCCAGGGATGAACGCTTCATTGCCCTGCAGCGTCAGGAATCGGGGATTGCTGCTCGCCTGTGATCGCGGCAATGGCAGTTTCAGTTGCCCGTCATAGATCACGGACAGACGGTCTTTGCCTGTAATGTCGGCCCTGATGCCGTCGGGCCCAATGGACAGCGGAGGCACCTGCGTTTCTGTCCAGCGCCCGTCCGCGAAGGCCCACACCTTCTCTGCGCTACAGCGATAGCACACGCCGTCCGGGCCGAGCCAGAAATAACGGTAGGGAGGCTTGTCGTAGTAATCGTATTCCCGCTCACCGTCCCAAAGAGAGCGGCCGTTGTAACGCCAGAGCCATTCGGCTTTACCTGCTGCTATGTCATGCGATCGGAACGGGCTGCCGTCGCGGAACCGGGTTGCGCCCTGCCTTATGCTTTCAACCCAGGCTCGGACAGGCTGATTGGGCCAGTTGGTGACTGCTCCATCACGGAAGAGCGCTGACCCGCTCGGCGCATGCGCGGAGCCAATCTGCAGCATCCCTTTGTCGTCGCCGGTCATGTCTTGGGGGCTAAGGTTCTGCAACTCGAGGGGGAACTGCCCCCACTGCTTGCCGTCGTGATGACAAATCTTGCCTGGGGCGTCGAGCAGGAATGCCCATAAGGTCCCGCTGATGTCGCGGACGCAGGGTCCGGTCAGCATCCACTCGCGCCGTTCGTCGAGTCCCGGGGCCGCCGGAAGGGGGGCGGTGGTCCCTTTGCGCCGCTCGTCTAGACCTGCGGCAGCGGGCAACGGTTCGGTGGTCCGCCACACCACGATCTTGCCGCCCCCGGCCATGATGAGATCGTCGCCGACTGCGGCCACGCAATCGACTCTTGGTAACGGCAGGCCGGAGGCAGGCGTGATCATGACGGCCTCGTTCGTACGGAATACCGCCAGCATGCCGCCGGGTAATGCCGCGAAGCCCACACCCGTTGCAGCGAACACGACGCGTGACTTGCCCGGCTCGGCAAGAGAAGCCCCATTAAGGATGGGGCCGGATTCCTTCAGTTGCACTTCACTGCGGCCGTCGGCCGCGTACCAGACAAAGCCGCGATGCGGACGGCTGAGCAGTCGGCCGTCGGGGGCCGTGGCTACGCCATAGAACCAATCTCCCCGTCCCAGGTTCAGGCGTTCGGGCTCTTTGCCCGGCGTGCGCGGATCGAGCAGGAATGAGCCTGCGCCTTTGTTGTTGCACCCGCCCGAGACCAGGCGATCGGCTCCCAGGCGAAACGGGCCGTTGCCCGTGCCATCGTCGGCGAATAAAGGAGCCGCCTCGGCTATGACTTTCTCCGGCGTAGCCCACACGGCTATGGAAGCGAAGAACAGCACGACATGCCCAGGCTTCCATTCGCATGGCTGGCGGAACCTTATCCCGTAGCCCGGCTGGCCCATCGGCCATTCTATCAGAGTCTCGTTCTTGCCCGCGACGAGGAGCCGCTCCCTGTTCTGGATCCATGCCCGACCCAGCGCATCCACGTACCAGTGCTCGTAAGGCACGTTCGGCGTGGTGGTAACGGGATTGGCCGTGGCGCCGGCGAGGCGGTGGATCGCTAAGCGGGTCTTCCGGTCCTGAAGCGCAAAGACTTCGCGCCCCGTGTTGTCGGTGAGGGCAACAACCCCGTCGAGCGCCAGAGCGATCCAGCCTTCCTCCGGGTGTTGAAGGTCCATCCACAGGACTTTCGTCGCCGTGCGGACATAGATATCGCCAGCCGCGTTGGCCCGCAAGTCAAGGATCTGTCCCGGCGGCGATGGCAGTGTGCGCACTGGGTCCGCGGCGATAACGCAAGAAGCCGCAGTCAGCGCCATCAAGCAAACTATACATGGTCTCATGCTATGCTCCCGGACGGCGCTGCCCAACGGCGCTACCTTCATTGAATCACGGCCCCTGACACGGTGCGTACCGGGATTCTGTCTAATTCCTGTGCCCGGAGTCCATCCCGATTCCCCGGCACGTCTTTAAACCCTTATGCCAGCGCCCAAACGGATTTCTTGCATGGTTACGGAAGAAAAGGATACCGGTAGCCGGAAACGGGCAGGATTACTCCCGCCAGAGCAATAAACCGGAGACGCTTGAGAAGTGCGTGTCGTAGGTTACCAGGCGAGACCCGCTTTCGGTGGCGTGGGCGGCGATCCAAATATCATTGACGGGGATTGGCGTCCCCGCTTTGCGAAGCCGGTGTTTGATGGTGCCGAATATATCCGATGTCTCCCGCGTCGCTGAAAGGACGCGCACAGTTGGCCGGCGAAGAAAACCATCCAGTTGGGTGCGGTTTTCCATTTCCCTGGCGCCCCCCTTGAAACCCGCATAGAGTTCCCCGAGAACGAAAACAGACATGAAGACCGTATCAGCATGGCCCAACACATCCAGAACAGCTGTCTCGCCTTGGAGCAGACGCGTGTAGGCGTTGGTATCCAAGAGTATCTTGCTCACTTCCAGTCTCCCGGATCGACAGTTTCCATGTCGGCGACACGTTCCTCAAACGCCCGGGCATCTTCCTCTTTCCACGTTCCGCAGAACTCCAAAAAATCGCCCCGATGTGGTGGTTCGGCGGCCAACTTGATGCCCAACCCCTCCGCCAAGAGTTGTTTCACAAGTACATTCATACTGACAGATTGTTCCTTGGAACGTCGCTTGATCAGCTCCGCCAACTGATCGTCAAGACCATGTATGGTGAGTGAGTTCATTCCGGCCTCCATATGAATCGCATAGTGAGTCACAGTGTGGACCAGATAGTACGTATTACGACTCACAACGTCAACCAACGAATTTGAGCCACATGATTTCCCATCCGGGCGCTCTATTTCATTCACTGCGAAAGACGATGGCATAAAGGACTGGTTTTGGTGCTCTCAGCCCAACCTCGGCGCTCCGACAAAGCCCTCTCACACTGCTGTTGCCCTCCTGCCCGCTTCTGGTGCAGCTTCTGCCATGAATTCATTCATGCATGCCGATCTCAACGGGCGTGTGCCCGTAATACTTGAAAAGCGAGATCCCGGACCACCCCGAAGTTCTGGTTATAAATGGTCAGCGACGGCTCTGCCGCTGCCAACCCCGCCGCTACCGTTGGCTTCATCGCCCATGGCAACACTGTTGACGGTCACGATGGCGCACGCCGCGAATACCAATCTGAATCGTCTCATCATTTCACTCATCACCTTCTCTCCAAGTCTTACCTATTGGTTCCTGCCGTACACCGCGCCACACCGTGGCGCCCTAAAAATAGCCAGTGCTTGAAGATCATGACTCATCAATGGTCAGTCCTTCTGCGGCACTGGTTTGAGCGCGGTTTCAAGCTGAGCGGGGGTCAGAATACGAACGCTACCGTCGCAGAAGGCGACGCAGACGGGTTGTGTATCCGGTCCCGGCGGTGCGTAGGCCAGAACCGTCTCGTTGGGATTCTTGACTGAATCCAGCGGACGGCCGGTCACGGCCGGATTCAGCCGGAAGAACTGCCCGCTCCTGGCGTCGCGCAAGGCCGTGTCCTTATCGCCGACATACCGCTTGAGATCCGCAATCTCCGCAGGCAGTTTCTGATACTCCATCGCATACGTGTGGCAGGCCATGGCGACTTGCCTGAGACTGTTCCTTGTTTGGTTCTGGGTGTTCTGCGCAACGGCTGCGCGCCCCGCGCCAGCCAGGAGCCGTACGATGCCGGCCGCGAGATTCCGGCTGCCGCCTTCGACCCGGAGCGTCACTCCTGCAGCGTCGGAAGTCAGGCCTGCTGTAATCCGTTCCAAGCCGGACTGAGGAAAGCATCGGGCAGCGTCCAGCGTCGCAAATGCCATCGCGCCGGGCTGGCGCGCCGCCAGTGTCTTGCCAATGCTGTCGCCTCCTTCAATGAAGTGCTTAAGGAAGCGTTCCGCGCCGGCCCGCGTCTGGCCGCGTGAGGGCGCCACCAGCACCACAGTGCCTTTCAGTGCGATCAGTGCCTCGTCCGTTCTCCATACCGTCACGCCCCGCAGTTCCTCCTTACCCGCCTTGCCTTCCTTCTCCACCCGCGCCATCAGAACCCGCACAGAAGTCAGCATGCTCGTGGCATCCTTACCTTCGAAATATAGGGCCCCGCCGTGGTCGAGTTCCAATCCCCTGGCTGGATCCGTCACCACCACGGCAGCCGCGACGAGGTTGGAGACGAGGTCAGCCTGGACGTCCAAGCCTGTTTCCCTGCGGAAATCTCGGATGAACTCCTCGCGTGGGCCTGTTCCGCCGTGTTCAAAGATTGCGATGTGGCCGAATCCAGCCTCGAGGAGATCCCATACCTTTGCCGTATCCCGGACACTGACCGCAAGCGCCAAACTCGCGTCCGCAGGAATGGCATCCAGCAGCGCCGGCGGGCGCTCGGGCGGCTTCAGTGCGGCCGCCAGCGGACTGCCCGGATCAATCTCTGCCCGCAGCACGATGGCGTCTCTGGTAACGCGCAACGCCGCGCCACGCCATGCCGGCAAATCAAAGAACGCGCCGGCGGCCATGAACTCGGCACTGTCATGGTCTCCCATGGCAGGCAGAAGGCCGTTCACGACAGCGCCCACGTCGGCACGCATCTGGAGCAGCGGACGCGATGTTCCCGACACATCCAATCGGGCGGACGGGGGCGTTTTGGCAGCCGCAGCCGCCTGGAGCAGAAACGTCTCCGCCGCCATCGTATCGGAGGCCAGTACCAGCATTCCGTTGATTTCGGTGAGCCAGAGCGCCTCCCTCGGGTGGCGGCTCACGGAATGGAGTGTACGTCCCGCGTATACCACGGTGCGGCAGGGGCCGGCGTCGGACGCGCCCGCGACCGGATTGTTGGACAGCAACCTGGGCAGAATGTCGGGGGCGCCTCCACGATCACACACGACGACGAAACGAGGCCGTCGGCGATCGGCCATCCCCAGGGGCCAGAGTCCGACGGTGCGCACACGGGCGACGGCGTCGCGAAGCGCGGCGGGGTCCAGGCGCGTCCGCTCGCTCATGGCTTCAATGGCCTCGCCGTAGGCGGCCTCGGGCGTGCGGCCGTCGAACAGGGCCTTGGCCAGTTCGGGGTCCTCCCGGATCATCGCGCGCAATTGTGCGACGTCCAGCACGGCGGCGCCAACTGCCACGGTGGGCGTCAGGGATTCGAGTGCGATTCCACGATCGGCGTCCTTCGAACTGTCCGGAACGCTGAGGAACAGAACGAGAAGCAGTTTGAAGAATCCACTGACACTGATAGCTTCCATATGCGTGCCTTTCCTGTTGTTACAACCATCCGCCCACGTGTGACAGAACTAAAACGCGTACTTGATCTGAACGCCGCCGTTTTTTGTACGCCGCATCTGCTCGAACAACTGGATGTTCTTGCCCTGGATTTCCTGCTGGCCCTGGCGAAGGTTGTACTGGTAGTCCATCGACTGTTTTGGGAGTGGGGCCTGCTGCGGTTGCGGATCCGCTCGTTCCGCCGCCCCCAGCCAGTTGGCGCCGCGGTAGAAGGCGTACCGCGCCTCGCCGTCCCGTGCAATCACGGTCGCCTTTCCGCGCAGCCCGTCCGCCGCGAAGATCCCCCGCAGGTCCGTCTCGCCGCTCTTGAATTCGCGGTCGGCGCTGCCGATCGCCTTGACGTGTACCCCGGCCCGGTAGCCGCCCTTGGCGGCATCGAGCACGTTGGCGCGGACCTGCCCGCTCACCGCATCTTCCTGGACCTCCATCTTGAGCGGCGTCAACAGCACCAGGCCGCTCGAGAACAAATCGTCCCCGCGGCAGATCACCAGGTACGCGCCGTCTTCCTTGAGGGCCAGTCGCGCCGTCTTCTCCTTCTCGACATAGTCCTTGCCGTCACCCAGCGGGACGATTACCTCGACCTCGGGCTTGATCCCCGCCAGACGCACACTGGTAATGTTGCTAAGGTTCTTCTCTCGCAAATAGAGTTTCATCAGGTCGACCCGGTAGACCTGCAGCGCCGCCTCGCGGATGTTCCTGTACTTGATCGTCACTTCCACCGGCGCTCCGGGCCGGAATACCGTGACTTCCTCCAAGGCCAGACGTTTCTCCTCGAAGTACGCAATAGCCTCTTTCGCGTCGCGGTACTTGTCCTGTACCTTCCGATACCATTCAATCGCATCGGGAGGCTTGCCTTCGGCGTGAAAGATCTGGCCCACAATATACCCGGCAAAGTCGTGGTCTGCGCTGTCGCCTTCGGCCACGGCCCGAGCCGCGTTCAACGCGCCTTGGTAGTCCTTCTGCCAGAAGAGGCCAAGGGCCGTCATGTACTGGAAGCTGCTCAGCACCGGACTGTTGGTGTAGAGCGCCGTAAACCGCCGGCTCAAGTCCACCACCCGGCCGTAACCCTTGAGATCCAGCCATGTGTTGCACAGGCTGAACGCCGCGTCGTCCGCCAGCGGATCGTTCGGATAAAGCGCCAGGAACTGGTTCAATGTGGCCGCCGCGCGCCCGAGCATGGCGATCTTCTCCGGCACGCGCACGCCTTCCTTGGGCAGCTGGTGCGCATTCGGTGCCTTTTCCAGCAGCGTCTGGGCCAGCGCGAACCAGGAACTGACCACCTCTGCGGTGTCCGGATACTCGCGCCAGAGCCGTTCCTGGTAGTCAATGGCGCCCAGGAGGCGCCCCTGATCCTGGAGCGTCGCGCTCACGCCGGAGTCGTTGATGAAGCTGGCGGCGATGGTCGCCCGCGCAACAAGGCAGGCGCGCTCGAATTCGCCGATGTCCCGGTAGGCCCGCGCCACGATCAGGATCTTGTCGAACGGAATCTCCAGTTCCGGATAGCGCTCGCGCAGGATCTCGAACATCTCGACGATCTTTCGGGCGTCATACCAGGCCTGCATCGTGTGAATCCACAGGAGCATACGGGCCGTGTCACGTTCGCTGTGGGCCCGGTTGCGCTTGAACAGTTCCGCCAGATTCTCCAGCGCCTTGTCGTAAACCCCATCCTCGAAATACAACCGGCCCAGCGCGAATAGCTCATCGTTGTTGATCTGGAATGGATCGGGCGACTTCTCACCCGGTGCCAGCACCTCGATCCGCATGGCCGGACCCACCTTCATGCGGGCTGGATTCACGGCATCGCGCATCGTCGTCGGCAGCGCCCGGTAAACGCCAGGCGCGTAAGCCACCAACTGGTAACTGAAGTCGCCGATATAGTTGCCGGCAAAGTACATGATGATCTTTCCCGGCGCCGTCTCGAAATGATTGAAGTTCCCCTGCAGCGATCCCTCTACCAGCGTGGTTCCAGCCGGCAGCGGCTCCTCAACCACCATGTACCAATTCATTCCTGAATGGACCGTGCTTACCACCACGTCCATGCGCTGACCACTATCCAGCTTTTTCACGGGGGACGTGCTGTTGACGCCGATCGGACGGCCGCGGTATTCCAACGGCGCATGGCGATAGTTCCGCGAGGAAACAGACGGGTAGGTCCATGACCCGGGGTCCTTAAACTCCGGTGAGAACCCGATCAGGCTCGCCGCGTACGCGTATTCACCGCGGCCCTCCATTTTGAAGTCCACCAGGTTCTTTCCGTCCTTGATGAGGGGTAGGGGAACAGCCACCGCGAGTGTGCTTGCACTGCCGCGCACGGTCAGGTTCGTGACCGTCTGTCCGTTCACCAGCACGCCGATCTGGTAGTCCGCGTCCGCCTCCTGCGCATGCCCGAACCATGCGGCCAGCGCCGCCACCACCGGTCCGCGTGCCTTGGCGGGGGCGATGCCGCCGCATCCCCGCGCGTTCAGCAGGTACTCCGCGGCGGCCCGGGCCACCGGCGACGCCGGCCGCCCACGCGCCAGCGCCATCAGCGTCAGGGCCGTGGTTTCGACGCGATCTTTCATCCATTCGTGGCGCGCCTTGGGATCCCATGAGAGCGTGCGTTTGGCCACATCTCTCCCCGCCTCCCCGCGCGCCTCCAGCAAGTCGAGCAGTTCTTTCGCGAAGTCGGGTCGGTCGAGGTTCAGGAACGCCAGCGCCAGATAGGCCAGTGCTGCGTTCCCCATGCTCTGCCGTTCGCGATGCAACCGGTTGCAGTTCGCGAAATCGGCGGCCTTGTTCACCGACAGGGCATGCAGGACTACCGCCTTGGCATCGTTGTCGGTGGCCTCGAACGACTGCAGGTTGGCCATAAGGAATCCCTGCGCCCGCGCCACAGCATCGGTGTGAATGGCAACGCCCAGATCCCGCGCCTGGATCAGCGCCCAGAAGGCACGGGCGCTGGCGGCCCAATCGGATCCACTGCTTTGCCCTTCCCAGGACCAGCCGCCGTCATTGCGCTGGGAGGCGACCAGCCCGCTGGCCAGGGCTCGGGAACCCTCCAGCAACTGAATAACATCCAGTTCGGGTGCCTTTCCGCGGCGCGCGTAGTCAAGCCCCGCCACCTTGGACAGCAACTCGCTGCCGTCCGTCCCGCCCCATTGGCAACCCCACGACGCCGGGACAGAGCACGCGAAGCCCCGCGCCCCCGGACGGTCCGACAACGCGAGGTCCAGCACGGTCCGGCTCAGCGTCGGGCCGACAGACATGAGCATCCACTTGCTGGAATACTTCTGACCGGCCGGCAGTTCCAACACCAGTCCCACATCGCCAGAGGCCGTTCCGCCTCCGTGCGCAGCGTACTCTAACCCGTACAACTGCACCGGCGTATCGAGCGTCAATGCGTCCGCCTGATCGCCCGCGCGAGCCCGCACGGTCCACGTCACGCCCGGTACGGCGGGGATTTCGACGGCATCGAATACCACCTCGACCCCGCTCCCGGCCTTGACCTCCACCGCCTTCTCCTGTTTCGCTGTTGTTGCGCCATCCTTGCCGGTGGCCGCCATCTCGAGTTCCAGCCGCACCGAACCCAGATCGTTGGACGTGAGATTATGAACCCGGGCCAGTACCCGGATCGAGTCGCCTTCCTGAAGCGAACCCGGCGACTTGATCTCGATAAAGAAATCCTTGCGGGTCAGCGTCTTCGACCGCGCTTCGCCCACGAGCGTTTCGACCGAGCAGCCGCGTGCCGTGAGACGCCATTCCGTGGTCCTTTCGGGTAGCCGCACGGACACCACCGCTTTGCCGGCGGCATCGGTCACGATGTCAGGGAACCATCGGCCCTCCTGGGGAATCTCCCGGCGGACCTGCTCCTCACCGCCGCCCAGTCCCGCGCCCCCACCCGCTATCATAAGATCGCTTCTTCGGCCACCCGGCGACCGGCTGGGGAAGGCACCTTGCATGACGACCGGGGCGTTCACCATTCCGGAAATGTCGGCCGGCTCGTTCATCAGCCGCCCATCGCCGTCTGCGTTTTGTTCTTCCGTGCCGTTGGCCCACCCCACAGATTGTCCGGGTGGTCTGGAGACCTTGTCCTGCATGGATCGTGGTGCGTCCGCCAGTTGCGTGGCCTCAACCAGTCTGCGGGAATCCAGTTCTCGCCGTGCCCGATCCATCCGCTCACCCTCGGCCTGGATCGCCTTGACCACTGCGCGGGTGACGCCCGCATAACGGAATCCGCAGGTGGCGCCCGTCCGGAACTCGGCAAACCGGCGCGCATCGCGCTGGAAGAAGTCAAGGATGGCCGGCGTGCGGTCGGCCATGACGGCGAAAACGCCCTCATCCACCAGCGCCAGGCTCAACTCGGCCTTCACCGGCCGGCCCAGTTGATCTGTCACGGTGAGTTCGACCCTGCCATCCTCGCCGGGCAGGAAGGCGGCCTTGAGCGGCTTGACCGTCACCTTCAGTTCGCGTTCTACCGTTAAATCCTTCGCGGCAGCCCGAAGTTCCCGTCCGTCCATCAACGCCACGGAGACCCGGAAATTCGGGAAGTGTTCATGGCCCACTTCGAAACCGAGATCGTTGTATCCCTCGCGCACGGGAACGATGTGGTAGCGGAGGATCGTCTCCGCCTCGTGGGTCACCAGCGCCAAGGCATCCTTCAGCCGCGCGTGCAGGCGCAGCTCCGCCCGCCCGCCGACCCGCAACTGGGTGCTCTGTGTGAACAGGCGCAGCTTAACAGCATCGTCGCTGCCGGATACCTGCAAGGCGCCCTGGCCGGTGACCGTCTGGTCGAATTGATCCTGGCCGGTAACGCGGAGGACATACGGACCGCCCTTATCCAACGTAACATTCTGCGAGACGGCGCCGCTGAGCGGATCTGTCTTCAGCTTGAACTCCTGTACCTTCGCTTCGGCCTGGCCGCCGGCAATGCCTTCCGATGCCCAGGGCAGCATGCTGAGAATGACGTTCGGCGCGTCCTGTTCCAGGCGCAGGACCGTGAGCGTCACGTCGCGACCTGCCGGTTTGCCGTCCGCAGCGACGGCCTTCACGATAATATCCACGGATTCACCGGCCAGCACCGTTTCCTGACTGGGCTTCACCGAAAGATCGAACCCGCGCATGGCCAGCATGGCCACGCTGGTGACCGAGACATTCTCGCCTTCGAGCGAGGCAAAGAATGGCAGCACCTGGCCCGGAATGCCGGGAGTTGTGTCGAACGTGAACCGGACCTTGCCCTTGTCGTCCGTTACCCCGCTCAACACCCGGCCGTCCGGCAGCGTGTAGCGGACAGGCTTCCCGGTAACCGGTTCGCCCCAGTAGTATTCCGCGCGCGCTTCCAGTTCCACGATTTCCCCCCGGAAATAGACGGTCCGGGGCATGTCCAGCGTCAGCCGGATCTTTTCCGGCGTGAAGATCTTGACGGCAAATGTTCCGCTGAAACTCAGCGGCTCCCGGTTCTTGCGTACCGCCCGTGCCATGATCGCATAGGTGCCCTCCGACGCCATGTCGGGGAGGCTGAACGCAGTGTGGAACGTGCCGAATTCGGACAGCTTGAGACTCTCCTCGCGCATGAGGCGTCCCTTGGAGTCCGTCACGGAAACCGTAAACGTCTCGTTCTGCGGTACGATGTAGGAGCCCTCGCGCACATCGCGCAGGATGCCGCGGATGGCCACCTTGTCGCCAGGCTTGTAGACGGGCCGGTCGGTGTACAGGTAGCCTTTCGGCACCAGGCTGGAACTGAGCCGGAGTCCGGAAAGATCCATGTTTTGAGCCGCCACGTGACCATCCTTGATCGCGAAAACGCGCAAGTCAGCTGGTGTTTTGAGTTCCTCGCCACTGTAGCGGTAGACGCCGTCCGCGCCGGTTGTGCCAGTCGCCACGATTGCCTTGCCGTCGCTCAGCAGTACCTTCACTCCGGGCGAGGGCTGTTTGGAGACCATGTTCTCCACGAACACCAGGGCTTCCCGGCGGCTGCTCTTTGTGATGAGTTCGATGTCTGACCGGATCGCCAGCGTGGTGGCCTCCCAATCGTCCTCGCTGACATTGACCACGCAAACGCCCGGTTTGCCTTCGGCCAAGGGAATTTCGATTTCCTGCTCGAAAGGCTTGTACTTGGCAAAGCCGTCGACCTTGAACTCCATGGTACGGTCCGGCTGGATGAGCGAAATGTCGAGGTCCTCGACGTTGCCGGTGCCGTGTGTCTTCCGGAAGAATGCTTCGAGGTCGAGGGTATAGTGCTTGACCGTCACCTTCGGGATGTTACGGGTGCGCAGGAGGACCTTGACCGGTTCGCCAGTGCGGCAGGTGCGGGGCGAGGATAGGGTCAGTTCCTTGCCGGTCATGGCCGCGACCCGGTTCCGGGCCATGCCGACGCAACTTCCCCATGCCACGCGGCGGTATTGGTCGAGCGCCTTTTCCAGGTCGCCGAGTTTCTCCTCGTAGATCTGTGCGGTCCGATGGAGCGCCTGAGACGATTCCTCGGTGTTCGGATACTTGCTGATGAGCGGCGCCCACTCCTCGATGGCAGCCTTGTACTCCGCCTCGATCTCGGGCCGCGCCGCCTTCTTTTCCTCCAAGTCATGCGCATGCGCGTAGCGGATCTGGCCGAAGATAAAGAGGATCTGGCGGGAACGCTGATCGAGGGGATGCGCGGCCAGAAAGGCCTCGAACAGGCGACGCGCCTCGGACTCCTTCTTATCCGCCAACGCCCGGATCCCCTTTTGGTACTCGGCGCCTATGATCCGGTTCTGGCACTCAGCCCACTTCGGGCCGTTGGGGAAACGCGTCACGTAGTTCTGCCACTCGATGATCGCTTCGTCGTACTTCGCCTGGGCGTAGAGAATGGAGCCCACCTGGGCCAACGATTCCTTCTCCCAGCCGTCTTTCATTTCCGCGGGGGATTTGCCGGTTTCCGGATCGCGCTCGGTCGCCAAGGCGCCTTCGGGCAAGGCATAGCCCTTCCCGGCCGCGAAATCGCGATAGGCCTGCACGGCCTCTTCGCTTCGGCCTCTGGACTGGAACGCCTGGCCGATCTCGAAAGCTATGCGCACGGACCGGCGGTCCCGCGGAAAACGTTCCAGGAAGGCGCGCGCCGCTCGCATGGCCGGCTCGAGATCAGGGGAGCCACCTTGCGCAAGACTGTAGGTTCGGGTCAGGAGCCAGGCGATGTCTGCCCGGAAGTCCGGCGACACGGAGGCATCCTTGTCAATCATGGAGGCCAGATCCTCCAGTTCGCGGCGGGCGTGCGCGGGATTCCCCGCTTTTCGGTAGGCATCGGCCAGCCCGTAGCGCGCTGCCCATCGTTGCTTGCCGGGCGGCGGCGGATTCTCCTGCCGCAACCGTGGTGCGACGCCCGCGCCGCCGACGCCCGACCAATCGGGGTCGAACTCCCGCAGGTAGTAGCTGAAGTCGTTGACGGACTGTACGACGTTGCCGGCCTTTTGGATCGCCATCGCCCGTTTGAACAGCACTTCCTCGCGCAACGCGCGGCCGATCTGCATCTCCATGACCTTGCCGTACAGGGCGTACGCCTTGTTGTAGTCTGGCGGCGGGGCGTCGAGCGCGTTCGGCGGCGGGGTGGTGGCCAGCTCGTCGGCGAAGGCCACGATCACGGATGCAATCTCTTGCTTCCTCGATTCCGAGAGCAGGCGGTTGGCCTCCTCGGAATAGATTGCTTCGGCCTCCTTAAACTTCCTGGCGTCGTACAGCGCGCGGGCCTTGAGGAAGCGGATTTTGCGGTACCAGGGCGAGCCGGTGTCATCCGCCAGCTCGTCTGTGGCAGCCACCGCGGCTGGCAGATTGCCCTTGTAGAATAGCGCCAGCGCCTTCAGGAAACCGGCCTCGCCGTTGGTTACGCTGTGCGCGGCCAGGACAGGCCCGATGGCCTTGAGAGCCCCGTCGAAATCCCGCATGCGCAGGCTTTCCCTCGCCGATTCCAGTGGGTTAGGGGCAGCGGTGGGCTTGTCCGACGGTGCGGCAAGCCCTGTGAGCAAGAGAGATGCGCAAACCGGCAAGGCCAGAAAGTCATGTCGAAACGAACGCAGTGTGAGGAACGATTTCATGCGAACTCCTTTTCCGAATGCGGCAGAAAGGCGAAGTATCGCGCATCCTGCCTTGTTCTTCCACTTCCACTTCTACTTTCTTTCCTGTAGGACCGCACGGTGTGCGGTCGGATCTCGCGCCACACCGTGGCGCCCTACAGAGCCGGAACGGCGGCTACACCCTCCATTTATGCGCTTCCATGTTCTCCGGGGAATATTGTGCCCCTCCCTATTTCCGGATGCCGCAGACAATCTTAATCTCATCGTCTGACAGGACGCGGTTGTAGATGCGGATGTCGTCCAGTCTGCCGTTGAAGTAGTTGTTACTGCCGGGGTCGAAGTCCGCGTCCTTGCGCTTGCCGATCCGCAGCGGTTCGGTGGTGGGCTGTGAAAGAATGTGCCCGGTCTGGGTTTGTTCGGTGTAGATCAGGTCCCCGGTCTTCTGGCCGTCGAGATACACGCGCACGCGATTGTCTTCCCGGGAGATCGTGACTGCCAGATGGTGCCACTGGCTGCTTTTCAGAGACTTCAGAGGGAAGGTGTGTCCTTCGGAGCACATGTAGGGGGCCACCTGACTGCAGACATACACATGCCACAACCCTTCGTTGACATGGAAATTCAGGTCAAATTGGCCGCCATGATTGGACGAGGTGGGACTGTGATCCTGCGTCAGACTCCCGGACGGTTGTTTCGTGATAAAGAAGTGTGAACTGCGCCCGTGGCGCTGGTCATCCACCGGACAGACCCAGGCGGCAATGGTGATCTCCGTGAGCGCGTCGTAGACGCCGCTGGAGGGAACTTCGATCCACGCGCTCTTGCCGTCGAACGACATGGCACAGTCGGGGCGGTTACTGCGATCTGGCGCAGGTTTGGCGCCGCGCAGGATGCCGTTGCACTTGTTCTCGCTGGCGTCGTTGGCTGTGCCATCATTGAAGTTGTACCAGGCTATCAATCCATCCTTGGTTCCCGCGCCATCCAGGCCGCCGGGCAGAAGCCGAAGTTTGCGGATATGTTCGATGCGCACCGTGACCTTGCCGAACGCCGTTTCGAGCGGGATGGGGCCGAGATTGATCACGCCTTTGATCGTGTCGCCGTTCAGCAGGTCGAAGGACACGGTTTCATGATCCTCACCTATCTTCATGCCCACGATCTGACTGAACGGCAGTTTCATTTTGGCATAGGGTGTCTCCACAGGCACGGAGTCTACGTTTGGGGTGCCGATGATGTGCGAGCCGTCCACGAGATCCAGTTTGAGACGGAGCTGTTGCGGTGCTTCTTTCGTATTGTCCGGTCCACCCCAAGCGCTTCCGCCTAGCGCCAATGCCAGCAGGGCCACCATCCTGATTGCAGCGATCTTCATTGCGCTCGTCTCCTTTAAAATCCAAACGTTGCCGTTGAGGGCTTCGTCCCGTCGCCGGCGGCTTCAACTTCCTCTGCTGTCTCCGTCACTTCCCGGCGTCGTAGAGCAGCTTCACTTCGATGTCTGTTAGGGCGCGGTCAAAGATCATGACTTCATCGATCAGCCCCTCGAATCCGTAGTCCGCAACTGATGTTCCTCCAATCTCCAGGGGAGCGCTCACAGTCTTGTCCACGTTGTGGGGAACGCCCATGCTTCGGGCGATCGGACGCTCCTCAGCGTTATGAAAGATGCGCCATGTGCCGGCTTTGCACACCAGGGTAACGAGGCTCCATTCCTCTCTGGAAAACGACGCTGAATACTGCGCCCAATGGTCCGTCTGGAATGTCGTGTAGTAGGCACCTTCAGAAGGGAGGGTGAGCAGATTCATGCCCAACCCATTCCGGGCCAGGTCCCATTTTGTTATCAGGCATTTGTGCTGGAAGTCGCCTTCTGGTTTCCACCACAGGGCGTAGGTCTTGTCCTCCGTGAGTTTAAGGCTGAAATCCTTGCTGTCCGCCACTTCAATACGTTCCCGCCTGCCGCTAAAACGGAATGCCCCGCCCGCCTTGCCTTTCGACGTCCATTTTGCGCCATGCACGTCGCCCTGGTTGTTCTTTCCGCTCGCATCCGCTACTTTCCCGCCCTCGTCCCGGTCGAACGCATAGTACAGGACCAGTCCTTTTCGTAGAGCCTCCGGCAATGCGCCGCCCGTCCGCACGATCGTGAACTGCCGGATGTGTTCGACTCCGATGGAGACCGGGCCGAAGACAGTGGTCAGCTTGATCGGCGCCAGAGTGATGACGCCTTTCAGCTTGTCGCCGTTCTGTAAATCGAAGTCTACTGTTTCGTGATCTTCCCCAATCCTCATGGTCCGGATTTGTCTGAGCTGCACATTCATCTTGGCGTAAGACGTCTCCACAGGTACCGTCTCGATGCCGGGGGTTCCGATGATACGTGAGCCGTCAACCAGATCCAGTTCAAGGCGCAGGGGCAGTTCCTTCGGAACGTTGTTTTCGCCGGCCGCCGTGATCAGAACCGTTACCGCGAGAATCAGAACACAAAGCGTGAATCGGTGCATGTCCATCTCCTTTTCTCGTGCCGTTGCCTAGTTCCTGTCCCTTTGCATATCACACAAAACCTTGATCTCTTCCTCCGACAGTGCTCGCCTGTATATGCGCACCTCGTCCACCGTACCGTTGAAATACATGTCAGACCAGTCAATGAAGGGCTTCACGGCGGTGGTGCCGATCACCAGTTTGCTTGTGGGATTGTCTACGAGCGGTTGTCCCGGTCGCCCGCCGCGTGCTTCTCCATCCAGGCTGCCGTTGACATAGAAACGCCCGACCTGTCCGTCATAGGTCATGCAGACGTGATACCACTGCCCAAGAACCGGATACGGAGTGACCCCTGCCTGAAAGGTTCGCGTGGGTAGGGCCAGCGGTCCCACACCCCGGCCCCCCGTGTTCCACTTCCCGCCATACTCGCCGCCTAACTGAATGCCAAACCCGCCCCCCCTTGTGCCGGCGACTTCGCCCCGGCCGATGAGGCTGCCGTAAGTGGTATACTGCTGAAACCGGCACCAGAGGGAAACGGTGATCTCCCGCCAGCCGTCGGTGTTCAATTCCTTGGCATCGGAAAGGATGTAACTGCCCGGGCCGGTGAACCGCGCGCCTTTCCCTTTACGCCCTGTCTCATACTGGACGGAGCCCACCGTGTAACCGTCATTTCCTCGTCCGCTGCTATCTTTGACCCCACCCGATTCGTCTTCGTCAAATGTGTAGTGCAGGACCAAACCCGCATCTCCACGGCTACCCGTGAAGGCGATACTGCGGCACTGCGTCAGCGGCACATCCACTCTTCCGAACAGAGTCTGCATCGGGAACGCGGGCAGATCCAGAACGCCCGTAAGCCGGTCGTTGTTCACGAACAGGACGACCGCAGTCTCTCGGTCCTCGTTGAACTGGACACTCCGGATTTGCCCAAGCGACATCTCGATCTTGCCGAGCGCACCAACGAAAGGGATAGACGTAGCCGTCGTGGTTCCGATCAGGCGCGAACCGTCGGCAAGATCCATCGAAATGCGAACCTGTTCATTGCTCTTCTCCCCAGCCTGGGCAGCCAGAGCGATTCCGACCATAGCCGCCGCTATGCTCATCCTTTTGGTGTTCATGGCCTCTCCTTTGGTTTGCCCTTCGAAAACGGCAGTTACTATTAGGTACAGACGGCTGACCCAGCCGTCCGCGGACGCCTCGGTGAGGAGTCCCTACCTGGCGTCCATATTCATGGGAATCTTCAGTATGGGTGCTACTCCTCCGTCCGGTCGCTGAAGTCCGTCTTGGCGTAGTTCCAGATCTTGATGTTGTCGAAGGCGACGGTCCCGGATGCAAGTGCATGATGTTTCAACAAGCCGATTCTGCTGCCCTTCGGGAGGTCCAGGAAATGCGGGGCATTGCCAAAGATTCCGTGGGATGAGTTAAGTTTGCCGTCAACAAAGACGGCTGCCTTGCGGGCGCCGTCTTCGATGCCGGGGATGCCTGCTGTATTCCACACCACGGCATAGTGATGCCATTCGGCGATGTTCCCTCCGCCAATGGCGTTGGAATAGGTCCAAGATCCGAAATTGCCGGTCCCGATCCATGCCATGTTCGCTCGCAGGCATATACCGCCGTTTGCATTGCCGTCATTGGCGGCGAAAAACAGCACTTCGCCTTCGATCTTCTCGGAAGAGCCCCAGCCGATGAGGCCGGGCGCGGCACCACCTGGCAAACTGGTCGGGAAGTTGCTTATCTTGCACCAGAACTCGATGCAACCGGCGGGCGTCGCCAGCAGATCTGGTGGAAACGTGACACCGAACTGTTCCTGCATGTTCAGTTCAAGCCCCTGGCCGAAACGCCCGGGCACAAAACGACCGGCATTCAGCTTTCCGCCCGGTCCGACGCGGCTGTTCTTTACGTCGCTTTCCGACCCGAGCCGGTTCCACAACACCAACCCTTTCTGCCCTGTCCCGCCGCTCATCACGACGTCAAGCTGCTTGATATGCTCGGTGCCGATTGAGACCTGCCCGAAGACGGTTGTCAGTTTGATTGGCTTCAGATTGATGACACCTTTAATCTTGTCGCCGTTCTGCAAATCGAAGCTTACGGTCTCGTGATCCTCTCCGATCCTTATGGTCATGATCTGCTTCAACGGAATGTCCATCTTGGCGTAGGACGTCTCTACCGGCACCGTCTCGATGCCAGGGACGCCGATGATGCGGGAACCGTCAACCAGGTTCAGTTCCAGGCGCAGGGGCCCCTGCTCCTGCTTCTCATCTTCCGCCCAAGCCGCACCGGCCAGCACCGTGGCCGCGAACATCATCATTCCGAACGTGAGTCTTTTCATGTCATTCCCCTCCTAAAGCTACGTGTTCATAGCGCTGGCTGGTTCTGAGCCTCGTACAACGCCTTCACTTCGTCTGCGGATAGGGGGCGGTTGTAGAGGCGGAATTCATCTACTTCGCCGTTCAAGTACTGGCCATCCCAGTCAGGCCGGGCAGTGCAGCCTAGTTGCAGTTGACCATCCCGCAAATCCGGAACATCCCCAAACCAGTATCCGTCCTCTCCGGTGAGGGTTAGAGTTTGAGAAACGCCGTCTATGTATACCGAGCGATGAGCACCATCTGAGCTCACAACAACATGATGCCATTTGCCCGTGGTTATGACACCTGCAGACGTAGCAGCGATGCAGGCGCCAGACGGTTGCCAGGAATACAGCCATACATACCCCATGCTATGGACCGAAAGAATGACGCCATACTGGTTGGGGAAAGCGATATAGGGAGTAGCGCTCCATATCGTTGTCCATTGCGGCATAGAATTGAGGTAGAACCAGGCTGAAACAGTTCCCTGCTGGTTGGTGTAGAATGGAATTGTGGCTCCGGTTATCTTGTCGTTACTTCCATCAAAACTGTACCCGCCACCCGTCTGACCGTTTGCAGCCCACGTTGCGCCAGACACGGTCATCGTATGTCCATTTCCACTATCGTCGGTCACTTTGCCACCCTCGTCCCGGTCGAACGTATAGTACAGAACCAATCCTTTTCGGAGAGACTCCGGCAACGCGTCGCCCGTCCGCACGATCGTGAACTGCCGGATGTGTTCGACTCCGATGGAGACCGG
>CAZWPN010000006.1:0-20390 GCA_964635275.1 uncultured Victivallales bacterium
ACATTGGAACCGCTGGCGGTGAAGTCCGGAACTCCCAGCGCCGCGGCCGGGTCAGCAAATCGGTTCCCCTCCACCGGCGCGGCGCCGGCGGAAAATTGCAGAACTTCCGAGGCAAACGACGAGGCCCCTCCCGGGAAGTAAACGCCCTCGAAGGAGAATCCGCCGTCATCAACTGCGGACACCGTCATGTTCCGCCTGAATTCCTGCCGGACACTGTTGAGGAAGGAAGCGTCCATCGGATCGCTCCACACGCGCAATTCGTCCAGATACCCCTTGATTCCACTGCCGATTGTCACATGCCCACGCGTTAGGCCGGCGCTGCTGTCGCAGCGCTCCATGCTGGTGACCGCCCGGAACATGGCCCCGTTGATATGCAACTGCAGCGAGTGATTGGTGGGATCCCAAACGCCTGCCACATAGGTCCACTGGTCAAGGGGCAGCGTGAACCCGCCACCGGCGCGATATGTCACGCCACCCGGCGTGGTGAATGACACATAAGGGACATTGGCTTCGAGGACCAGCGCATAGTTGGTACGGCCGTTGTCTGTGACCCGCTCCATGATCGTGCCGCTGCACGTGCTCGTGGGCATCAGCCATGCGCCGATCGTCCATGCATCCAGCGCAAACCGCTCGCCGAAGACGCCGGTTGATGGATCGGAGATGTTCTCCCGCATCGCGATCGGGGTCCCGTCCAAGACCAGACTGCGCTGTATGACCGGGCTGCGCGAATACGTCGGACTCGTTATCCAGCGGTCACCGCACATGATCATCGAATTGATTTCGTCGCCATCCGAGAACGTGTCGTCGTCCGTATCCCAGTTTGTCGGATCGGTGATATAGATATTCAACTCGTCGGCGTTGCTGAGATTGTCGTCATCGAAATCCTCGGCACCGTCGGAGACGCCGTTCGTATCGCTGTCGAGATACGCGGGGTCTGTGCCAAGCAGGAGTTCCCATGCGTTAGGCACACCGTCCCCGTCGAAGTCCGACGCAGGTTCCATGGTGGCAACCTGGACCCCCAGATTGCAGATCGTGTTGGTCCCGAAGTATTCGTATCCGTCGGCAGTGCCATCCCCATCCGTATCGGTATCTTCCGGGTTGCACCCGAACAGGTACTCGTAGTAGTTGGAGAGAAAGTCCCCATCCAGATCGTTGGTGGCGGTGCCCACGACGCTCGTGGTGCTGCCGAAGAAGAGATCCTCCCACCAGTCACCCATCTGGTTGCCGTTGAGGTCCCAGTCTCCGAACACCGGCGCGGCGTTATTGCTGAAGGTCACTCCGTGAATGGCGTAGCTCCAGTCGAGGCGATTCGCAAAGTCCTCGGCGCCGTTGGCGGTCGCCGCATTCGTCCACTCGCCGTCATCAAACGGATAGTACGCCACCAGCACTTCGGCGCTGGCCATATTCGTGGTTACGGAAGCCAACTGCGAAATCGTTCCAACCAACGTCGGAATGATTGAGGTGAAGGGCGCCGTGATGTCGAAGGTCTGACCGCGTGTCGCCGCCGCAATTTCCGTCCCATCCGGGGTCCCGTTGTTGTTGGCGTCGCCGTCACTGCCGGTCTGGACGACCGGGTAGACGGTCACATTCGCCGCCACCAGCGCCTGAATCGTCTGGTCCACGGTCATCGCAGGAATGCCCGTCATATACCCGGGCCACCCCTGGTCCAGATTCTCGTCCGTAATCAGGATGAATATCTTCTTGGCGCCCGGACGATAGGAGGGAGTGAAGATGTTGCCTTGCAGCGCGAAGATCATCGCCGCCGTGCCCGGCTCGGTCCCGCCGTCCGCCACCAGCGCATTGATCCAGCCCTGGAAGGTCGGCACGTCCGTCGTGAAGCCATAAGCCCGCGCGTCGTCAAACCCACCACCACCAATGTACGTCGGGTTGACCAGGTCGTTGTAGTCGAAGAGCCCCAGTTGCACGTTTACATTCGCAGTTGCCAGTTGCTGAACAAACGTGTTCACGTTGATCGCAATCTGCTGAATCCAACTGCCCATCGTTCCGCTGGTGTCGAAGACGAAGACAATATCCGCCGCCCCGGCAACGATGTTGCTCGACATCGCAACCTCCAGTTGCGCGCTGAAGAGATGCCCGTCGATCCACGTCTGGATACTGGCCTTGGGAACCGGAATACTCCAGATTCGCACCTCGTCCAGCAACCCGTTCAGTCCGCCGCCTACTGTGACGGTTCCCGGCCCATCGTCCGGCGCCAACACGGAAACCTGCGCCTGCGTCATTACGCCATTGACGAACAGCTCCAGCGTCTGTTTGCCCGGATTCCACTCGCCGCCCAGATGCGTCCATGTGTTGGACGGAATCGCCGCATTGCCGGCCACCCGTACCAGAATGCCGCCAGGAGACGTGAATTGCAGTGCCGGCTTGTTCGTCTCGATCCGCAGGTCGAACGTAATACCACCGTCGCTTGTGACGCGGCGGATGACCGAGCCGGTCTCATTGCTGGAGACCAGATTCACCCATGCCTCCACAGTCCAGTTCGACAACCCCTGGAACCGGTCCGCGCCATCCTTGATCTTGGGCAGTTCCCATGCCTTACCGTCCATGACCATCGAACGCTGGAACAGCGGACTCCGCGAGTAGGTCGGACTCGTAATCGGGTACCCGCCGCAAAAGACATCGGACCGGAGTTCATCGCCATCGCTGAATCCATCGTCGTCCGTATCGGGGTTGCTCAGGTCACACCCGTAGAAAATCTCTTCGAAGTTGACCAGACCGTCGCCGTCCGAATCTTCTTCACCGTCAAGAATCCAGTTTCCGTCGCTATCACTGTTGTTTGGATCGAGTCCCGCGAGGTACTCTTCGTAGTTCGTCAGGCCGTCGCCGTCCGGATCGCCATCCGCGCCGTTGTCGCCGCCGCCGTTGAGAGGGTCCAGCCCCCACAACTGTTCCCATATATCGGGCAGACCATCGCCATCGCTATCCGTATTGATGATGCCGAATGCGCCCGTGCCGGACACAAAGGCCGCGCCCGCGGCCATAGTGCCCTGGTAGTTCATTCCCTGGAAGAAACGCGTTGCGACATTGGTGTCCGATAGAATCGGATGCACGAAGTTCTCCACCATGCTCCCACCATCGTCAAAGCGGAAATACGAGATCATGGACGCAAAACTGCCCACGCTGATCTCGCTCCACTGAAGCGTCCGCCCCATATACAGCTCAAGCTGGGCCAGCGTAAGTTCCGTGTTGAACACCCTGACTTCGTCCACTTCGCCAACCATGCTCCCGGTGATGCCGCCGAGAGTCAGGTATCCCGTTCCCGTGGCCGGAGGCAGACCATTATTGTTGCTCGTAACATATCGGGTGAACGGAAGCCCGCCCTGCCACGATACGACGCGCATCCCGCTTCCGCTGCGACTGGCCGACACGTAGGACCACTGGTTCGTCGGCAGCGCGTGCCCCGTCGAAACGAGTTCGACGAGCATCGGGCCGTCAACGCGATTGAAGCTGAGGTAAGGGCGATTGCCGGGCTTCAGGCCCAACTCGAAGTTGATCCTCCCGTTGTTCAGCACCTTGCGCACGATGATTCCGCCGTTCGTGTTCGCCGGCTTCACCCATGCGGAAACCGTGAAAACCGTCATCGTGCTCGGCGCCTGGTCGTAGGCGATTACCATCGCTCCGACCGACGGCAGTGAGAGCGTTCGCCAAGTGAACGAGCTGAGGCTGTTGACCGGATCCGTGCCGGTCATCACCTCGAACAGGTCGTCAAGCCCGTCGTCGTCGGTATCCGCCTCTGCCGGATGGGTGCCTGCCCACTGCTCCTCAATCGTGTACAGCCAATCGTTGTCCGGATCGCTGAACAGGTGCGATTCCGATGCGAATTTGGGATCGCTGGAGGAAAGGTACTCATAGTAGTCGTTGAGTCCGTCTCCGTCGTAGTCGGAATAGCCGTCCGCGTATTGCGTAATGTTCGAAAGCGCCTGTCCCTGCAGACCCACGGTGTACATGTTCGTAAAGTAAAGATTCTCCCACCAGTCGGCAATGCCATCGGCGTCCACGTCGGAATAGGTCGGACCAGACGGCGGCGCCGCGACCGAGACCATGGACGTCACCGACGCATATCCCGGCGCCGAAGCCGTGAGGGGTATGGCATTCGATACCGTCGGCACCGTGCCGATGATCTGGAACGTCCGGCTGTAGTATCCGACCGGCAGCGTCACGGTGTCGACAACGGAGGCCACGGCGCTGTCGCCGACGATCCAGAAGTAGTTGTTGCTGGAGGAACGGCTCAACGTCACCGTCAGGCTGTTCGTTGCCGGCGCATTGCGGTCAACGGTCACCGTGACCGATCCGCCCGCCGCCACACCTATACCCGGTGGAAGGTTGATGCCTCGCTGGCTGAATACATGTACGGTAATCGTCCACGGCGTATGCCCCGGCGCGCTCGCGGTCAACGTGGCCGTGCCAACGTTGTGTCCGGTGAGGACAACAACGTTCGTGGATATCGCCACTGGGGCCATGATCGTATTGGTGGCCACCGAGAAAATGTTCGTGTTGCTGCTCGATAGGGCAACAGTGACAGGCAAAGCCGGACTGTCGTCGGCGCGAATCACACTGACGTTGATGGTCCCGCCAGCCTCCGACAGCACGATATCCGCATACGGACTCGGCGCCAAATCCAGCACCTTGGCGGCATGACCCGCCAACGGCATGGCAAAGAACGCCGCCGGCAGGAGCCAGATCATCGCAGCCAACCGGTTCACACAGCGCACGGATTGCTTAGTCATAATGTCGTCCTCTCTGAAATCGTCGCGTAACCATCTCTGCACCGCAAACCCACGGGCTCACTCCAAAGTCTATGCGCGCTTCCATCTTCTGCTACAACAGCCCGGCACAGACTGCCGGGGCTACAGAATAACCATGCTCCTCTTTGTAGCCACGGCACTCTGTGCCGTGCTCCCCAACCAAGAAACCGCAGCTGGCGGCCGCACATGCGACCGCCAGCAGACCAGCGCAAACCTCTCAAGAACCCGACGGCAAACAACTCCTACGGCTGCTGGATCTCCACACGGTAGAACCTGGTGGCGGGCAGAATTCCACCCGTCTGGCTCCCGTCGTCTAGCATCTCCATCGGATCATCAGTAGCCTCAACAGTGCTCCAGGTCGTCCAAACCCCGCCCATCAGGCTGTCGGAGTACGACAGTCTGTAGGTCATCCCGGGCACCGCCTGCCACTGAACCATGTGTCCGCCCGCCAGCACCGCGGTAATAGACTCGATCACCAGCCGCGAATCCTTATCGTTCGGATCCGTGAGAGAGAGGTATTCGTTGACATTCGGCTGCCCGTCGCCGTCCGCGTCTGCGCTGCCGTCCACCGCCAGTGTGCCGAAGTTATCCCTCATCCACGCCTTGGACATGCCGTTCACTATTCCGGGCGGGTCAATGAACAGATCCTTGCTCCAGCTAAGGGAACCCACCCCGCCCGGAACCGGCAGGGTCAGGGTCACCGGATCATTGGGAATCGTACGGATTGTGCCTCCATTGGCAGAAAGCGATCCCACGTCCACATAGTCCAGATCCAGGCTCCAATGGTTGGACTGCACCACGTACCGGAACGTCAGCGTGTCGCTCCCGCTGCCCGACAGATAGAACGCCCACACATTCTCGAACCCGACGTCGAGGTACAGGATCGGCGTGCCATCGACTTTTACGGGTTCAGAGAAGATCACTCTCAGATCGATTGTGTCCGTGGGATAGTAGGTGCCGTCGGGATTAGGTGACGTCACCTGCCTCACGGAAGGCAACAGACGCCGGTATTCCAGGTTGCCGTGGATCGAGGCCGCGTTGAACCAGTTGTGCAACCAGTCATTCCCAAACGCATCCGCGAAGTCCTCCACCTGACCGACGTTCCAACCGTCCTTCCTGCTGGTCCCGTGCTGAGGAGTGAAGGCCGATGACCAAGATGTGCCGTCGTCGAACCGGTAGTAGGCCACGAGGCCGGATTCATTGCCTTCGAGCGGCCGGTTCCAGTACTCAACAATGTTGGTTGCCGCCAGCGGCGCGTTCCAGATACGAACTTCGTCAATCTCGCCGTTGAACCCTTCGCCGATGCGCTGCACCACCGGGGCAAACCAGTTGATAGACGGTTTCGCGGCGCTCGTGCGGCGGTCCACTTCCGTGCCGCCCACATACAGTTTGAGTTCGCCGGTCAGGCTGTCATACGTCGCAGTAAGGGTAATCCACGTCTTGCCGTCGTTGAGCATTGGCGCCGTACCGCCAACCCAGAGTTCGCCAAACCCGGCCACCGGCCGGCCCAACCGGTCAATGCCGAGCACGTAGTTGTCGGTGCGGGTCTCGCGATACGCGGAGCGCCTTTGAACGATGGCGGATCCGTAGATCGTATTGGTGACCTCGTTGTCCCCGACTCCGCCGCCGATCTGGTGGTACAGCACCGCGCCTGCCGCGCTCCACACCGCACCGCTGCGCACCTTGGCTTGCACCGTCCAATTCGTGAGCGCAAACCGCAAGTCCAACGGCATATCAACGTAGTCGTTCACCGTGCCGGGGAACTTCATTGCGCGGTTGACGAAGGGCTTAAGCGAGTCCGCAGGATCGCTGTCCAAGTCAAGTTTCCATCGCTTCTCGTCGGAATCCAGGATACCGTCGTCGTCCGTATCCATCAGCCGCGGATCGCAGCCGAAGATCTGCTCGTCGCTGTTGAGCAGCCCGTCGCCGTCCGAATCCTCGTCCCCGTCGAGGACCGAATCGTCGTCGGTGTCTTTGTCCTCAGGATTCGTATGGCTCATGAATTCGTACAACTGGTTGAGTCCGTCGTTGTCCGGATCGTCGCTCCAAACGACTTCCCGGCCATACCATAGATCCGCCCACCAGTCGGGAATCCGGTCGGAGTTGCTGTCCATCACGCCTTCGATCGGCGCCACATCGTTCGTGAACACGACGCCTTGCAACGCATAGCGCCAATTCATCGGATGGGTGTAGTCCTCAGCTCCCTTTCCTACCGACCGCCCGGTGATCGCATCTATCCCATTGGTGTTCTCGCCGTCGTCGAAGGTGTACCACGCCACCGGCCCCCCAAAGGGCGACATGCTCTCGTACTCGACTATGTATGGAGACGGCGTGGCCGAAACGTCGAACCACTCCCCGGGTTCGACGTAGACCGGCGCAAAACCGAGCGGATCCATGGCAAGATAATTAGGGGCGACCCCACCATCGGGTTCCGTCATCGGTGTAACCCCACCAGCCATCCAGTGCGCCCAGTTGTCGTAGCCGTTGCTGACAGACCGCCCGTCTATCCAGTTCCAGCCTCCGTTCGTATCTACCGAGGCGCCAAGCCAGACCCAGTCGTTGGTCACGCCCGCGGCCACAGCTAGGGCGGCCACCGCATTGTTCTCCTTCGCGCTCTCGATTGTCACCAGATACCCGCCCGCAAGCGCGGCCAGATTCGTGGCCTGGTTCCACGAGACCCGGTTCGTAAAGACCTGGTAGAAATGAGTTCCGATGCGCGTAATCCGGAGGTCGGCAAACCACGGAGCCAACACTTGCCGCTCGGCGGCTATCGTCGCATGCGTCCGCGAGTGGTTGTAGATGCGGAAATCGTCCACCATCATGGCCACGTTCGTGCTGCCCAGCGTCGTGCGTCCGTACCCGACAGCGGGATGCTCCAGCGTCGCTTGGGCGCGGAAACAGACTCCGTTGACGATCAGTTCCAGCGTATGCCGGGTGGGGTCGTAGACCGCCGCCAGGTGCGTCCACTCGTTGGCCGGCAGGACGTAGTCGCCACCCACGTCCACACGACGTCCCGCCGTGGTCGTGAAATAGGCATACGGTACATTATTGCTGACCTCGATGGCGAAGTTCGTGAATCCGCCAAGCTGGGCCATCAGCGTCCGGTTGATCAGGTTCCCGGTCATGTCAGGCTCCAGCAGGTTCACCCACATCTCTATGGTCCATTCGCTCATCGAGAACCGCAGCGGCGAGGTGGTAGATCCTTCCGGCAGGGTTTCCGTTTTGCGATTCAACACTATGCTGCGGCGGGCGTACGGACTGTCGGAGAACAGCGGATTCGTCAGGTTCAGAATCTCGTCACCGTCGATGATCCCGTCGTCGTCAGTATCCGGATTTCGGGGGTCGGTCCCGTAGATACTGACCTCATCCGCATTGCTTAACCCGTCGTTGTCGTCATCGCGCACGCGCAAACCAGGCCCGCCTATGATGCTTTCCACAGCGCGCGGATTGCTGTCCAGCAGGTACTCGCTGACGTTGTCGAGGAAGTCGCCGTCCGGATCCTCACTGCCGTCCCACGGGCCGGAGCTACGCGGATTGAAGTCGCGCCAGTAGATCGCCTGCCACCAGTCTGGAATCCCGTCCTCGTTGAGATCGTCAATAGGATCGGGGATGAGATCGGAGATCCGCAGATCCGGCGCGTTGGTAACAAACGCCGATGTCAGCATCCCCCGCACCGCATAGTCCCAGTTCGTGGGATGGACAAAATCCTCCGCGCCAAAGGCGATCAGACCGTAGTCAATACGGTTGGTCAAATTCTGGCTGTCATCGAAACGCAGGTTGACGACCAGCGAGCCGTCGTTGCCCATCGAGGCGCCCAACCTCGCGGCCGACACAACCCACGGCGAGTTGATGATCTTGTCGTAGGCGGCGGCTACATCTTCCGCCGACCGCGCCCGGCTCCAGATCCGGACTTCGTCAATGAGACCGTTCACCCCGCCGCCGAGGTAGGTGTACCCGGTGTCGTTCAGACCGCCCAGAAACGCCGGCATGCTGAAGTCAAGCCCGAGCATCGAGACACCGCTGATCATCTCGCCATTGATATAAAGACTCAGCGAGAAATTGTTCGGATCGAAGACTCCGGCGATATGGACCCAGTTGGACGCCGGAATCGGTTGTGCTGCGTAGACCGCCCCGCCCTCTCCTCCCTGGGAAGGATTGCCGGCAAATCCGGTGAACGGCACATTATTGCTGACGCCGATGACAAACGTCATCGCGCCCTGAATCGTCTCGCGCCAGACGAAGAACCCGTTCTCGTTGTCGGTGTCCAGGTTCACCCATGCCTCCACCGTCCAGTTCGTCAATCCCAACCGGTCGTAACCGTACACCAGGGACGACTCAGGAATCAGGAAGCTGTCGTTCGTGTTCAGATGTAAAGATCGCTGAATGGCAGGCGACATCGAATAGGTGGGACTCGTGACGCGTCGTCCACCGGGCTTGATGATGTTGGAATTGAGCTCGTCACCGTCCAGGATCCCGTCGTCATCCGTGTCAATGTCGCGCATGTTGGTTTTATAGTCGCGAAACTCCTGGATATTGGACAATCCGTCGCCATCGAGATCGTACAGGGCGTCATTCATCGGCAGGTTGGTAACCGAGTTGGTCCACGAAGTCTGCCACATCGGGTTCGCCCGCGCCATCCACTCAGCCACATCCGGCAATCCGTCGCGGTCGTGGTCGGTCAACGCATTGACCTCGGCCAGCGGATTCGGATAGTCCGAGAACCAGTACTGCTCCCAAGAGTCAGGTATGCCATCCTGGTCCGTATCGGCGCCCGTCTTCACCCAGTACCAGTCGGTGCCGATGCCCGAGGCGGTCGAACCGGATCCGCCCTCGTTCGCCCACTCGAAGACCACCTTGGCCGGCGCATAGGGATCCACCGGATCCAACTGGATGTCCAGAATTCGCAGGCCGGAATCGCGCTGATCCCACCACCGGGCAGGGGGAATGGTCATATCCGTGAACATCTTGTTGTTGTTCGTTGTGCCGAACGTATCGCCCGGGCCGGCGCCCGCGCGCCCGTCTTCCATGTCGTGGAGTCCGTCGGCTTGCACCACGCTCCAAGTGAACTTGTCGTTGCCGCGTTGCTGCATAGGCCTTCCCAACGCAGTCCCGGTGTCGGTGTGCGTTATCACCACGCCGCGGCTGATCGGATTCCGGTAGGGCGAAGCCTGATCGCCCATCAGATTGCTCGTCCCGGTAAGGTCGGCGGCATTGTAGTAGATGGTGAAGTACTCGCCCGGGTTCTTGTCGTTGCGGTAAACGTAGTACTGGTCCGCCACGCGCTCTATCGGGTAGAGCAAGAGAGACTTCGGCCCAGACCCTTTGGTGACGAGAATGGGGCTGACTCCATAGTTGAGTTCCTGCGGGACCAGGCCATTCATGCCGAATTTCAGACTGGGATGCCCGTGGTACATACCCCCGCCAATCACCATCAGGTCGAAATTGCCGCAAGGCGTATTGACGTACTCACCTGAAAAGACGTCGTAGTCGTACAGGTCCGGCCAGCCGAAAACGTCATGGCACTGCTCGTGCGTCAGGAGCGACATATTCGGCATGTCCGACGCCACGGGCTGGCACTGGTTGCCGCCGCTCAGAACAACACCGTCGCGCGTGGGCACGGCGTACCCCTGGCCAGCTAAGTAGACTCCCGGCGAGGACACCCCTGTCTGGTTGTACAGGGCCACCGCGTAGAGAGGCAGAATCGTGCCCGTAGAGGTATCGAAGGCGTCATTCCCGTTGTTATCGTAGAAAACCGCATCGCCCGCAATCCAGTCGCCGCCTTCCGGTCCCGCGCCCTCGATCAAGTAAAGCGGATCGTAGACCCCATTCGCCACGCCGCCCGGAGGCGCCACATCAATATACTTGAGCTTGCCGAATGGAATGAAATCGGTTCCAGCGTAGCCTTGGACAAGAGGCACGGGCGCCGACATGATAATCTCTCTCGAAAGCATATTGCTTGGCGCCACCGATTCCAGCCATGCGGCATCTTCCATACGGTCGAATACACCCGCGGCCGTGTTCGTCGTGTGCGCAATGGCAACCGTCCCGGTCTGCGCAAGGCTCCCAACAACCGAACTCACGCCAACAGCCCACGCATTGCTGGTCCAAGCGAAGTCAACCAGTTTGCCCGGCGACGTGATCACGGTTTCGCTCGTGTAGCGACCGTCTCCATCCGTGTCAATGAACACATCGTCGCCGCTCACGTAACCCAAGTCGTTTAGGCGCCTGGGAATGTAATAAAGATCGCCGTAGGCCGCCTTCTTCGTCGAGTCATAGCGCAACCCCACCGCGCCTGCACCTGGCCGGTTGGTTCCCGATGTGACATCCATGATCATCACATACCCCTCTGACCCCAGAATATTGGTCGCGTCCGTGATGGCGCTATTCGTCAAAGCCCATACAGCGAGATACGGCGGAGTCGCGTTGGTGGACCACACGTAGATGGGCAAACCGATGGGAACTCCGGCTTCGCCCGGCTTCAGCACCAGCGAACGCGACGAAAGAACGGGCTCACTGTCGAAAATGCCATTTGCTGGCATTTCATCCAGCCAGACAAGATCCCATCCCGGGGTCAGACTGCCGTTCTTGTTGAGATCGGCCCATGCCGCATGCACAAACCGTCCCTCGTTTGTGGGGGCGAGAGGCATCGGATTCCATAACAGGGCCTCCGAGTCGAAGATCAGGTTGCTGTTGACGTCCAGCCACGCGGGATCGTAGCCGGGGGTGAATATACCATCGTTGCCGCGCTCACGGTAGGCCACCGGGACTGGGTCGTTGATAGTTCCACTGGCCTTCATCCCACCGGCCCAGATGAACGTACTTGGCGTCTGAAGCGAGTATTCGTACGGCATCTGGTCGTTGAACGTCCGCAGGGCGGCCATGTCTTCCATGGTGTCCCACGACTCGAAGCAATCCTCGATGAGACGCTCCCATCCGAACAACGCGCGTGTTCTCATGCCGTCGTTCGGTGTGACTGGATCGGCGTCAATGAAGTAGTTGTGACTGTTGACCGGTATCGTCTCACCCTGGTCAACCAATCCGTTCAGATTGACGTCGCGGTGATCCTTCTGGTACTCGATCTCGCTCCCGCCGGCAAGGTAGCAGTAACCTCGAGCCTTGACATGCCCCGGAACGTTCCTGGGGCCCGTGAGCGACTTGCCGTCCGTGCGCCATGTTGACAACTCAGTGTTCGCCTGGCTTCCAGCATCGAGCTTATGTTCGCCATGGATGTTATAGGCGTACGGCCCCGCAAGCGGAACGCCCATATCAGGCACGCCCAAAGCCGACGAATAATTGTTGTCACCGATGTCCACGCCGCGTATGCTCCAGTCCGCTCTCGACGAGCATGTCACCTCGCCAAACCGCAAATCGCCGCCCGCGTCGAATGCCCTTCCAAGGCGGCTCATCTGAATCGAACTCAACGCGCCCAAGTCCGGGTTGTGGTAGAGCGACGAAGCAAGATCATAGAACTCGCGAGGCGAGTCGTATGTCCAGGTGGTGCCGCCAGGCGGGTGTTGGACCGACCTGAATACATCCCTCGTCGTGACAACACCGTATATCGAAACATTGGTCTCCGTTCCGGCGCGTCCCGTGGAATCCTGATTCCTGTCGTGCAACTGCGGTTTCCACTCCGCCATATTGGGCCAACGAAGTTCGGTGAACGGCATGCTGTTGGCGCCAAATTTCTCCCTCCACCATGTGTCGTAGTTGACTATCCATCCGGAACTCCCATAACCGGACTTTATGACAGTACAGAGCCGATCGAATCCGTTCTGCATGTACTGGTTGTTAGATACCTCAGCCCAGTCGTCCGGGCCATCGTAGCGTCTATTTCCGCAACGGGCGATCAAGGCTTCCGCGTCTCCGGGATAGTTGTTGTAAATGTAGTTTGTATAGACAGCATAAGATATGACGCCCGGTCCGGTAATTGCGCCAAGATTGCCGACCACCGGATGACCTGATACGCCGGTCACCCAAGTGCCGCTCCTTCCACCCGCCCCGCCAGTAGGCAACCACCAGGAAAGAAAGTCTTCAAACGGCTCTTCCGGCATGGATGGCGTCGGCTGGTTGTCGCCGCCGATGCAGTCCGTGAATCGGTTCGGGGTGCCTACGGGCGGCGTGCCTCCTCCCACGGGCGTCAGATAAGTGCCGACAACAGCCGGCTGGCCCCAAATGGGGCGCGCGTAGAATATCGGAACGATGATATTGAACGAAACCTGATCTTCCTCCGCCAACGGCACCGGACTCGTCTTCACGTAGGTCCATGGCGATCCGATACCGATCCATGTCAAACCATCAACCGTATTGACGATGTTCGAACTGATAGGGCCACCGTCAAAGAATTGCCTTGCATATCCCGCTGCAAGGAAAGCTCTCACGATGACAGAATTGGGGCTCTTGAAGACCAGCGGCTGTCCACCAACCACTTCGTACTCGAACCGCCCCATTGCCGGAACACTTTGGTACGACGGATTGGGATTCGCAGGGGGCGAGTTATCGTCCCTGTTGTAGGTATGGCCGGCGTCTCCTTCAAGGACTCTCGGATCTGAATCCACGACAATTCCCTCGCCGTAGTACGGCACCCCGTTTTCGTAGTACAGTGGGGGAGTCAAGTCCATCTCGTTGATGCTAAACTTCACGTTTGTGCCGGTGATAATATCGGCAATCCAGATCTGGACACTCGTCTCTGCCATAGCGGAACCAACCGTCACTTGGTTTGACGCGACTGTCGTGTTGAAGTTGTAGTCCGCGAAGGAATCGCCCATGCTGGAGAGAAAAGCCACCAGTTCACCCGGCAGAACGGTCGGACCAATCCCGGCGTTCATATTGGAATGCGTCGGGGTCCATGTATCCTCCCCGTGGAGGTAAGGGTCCCATGACCGATTCGGCCCTGTGTACTTGTTGGGCCGGCATGTATCGGTGAAGCGCTCGCCCGGCGTCCAGACACCGTCTTGCAGCGGATCGTAGAAGGCCTCCCCATTCACAATGCGAGGATACAGTTGACCCGCACTATCCGGGTCCTCGTTGAACTGCTCGCCGCGTCCATTGGGTGTGCGCCGGCCAAGATCGTCAATGACCCCATCGAAGTTCGCCCATGCCGCGGGACTGCCCGCGTTCCCCATGATCTGGGCCACGTACGTCGCCTGGATGTCCAGACCCGCCGGAACCGCCACATTGAGGGTGAATTCATAGCGGCCATCTGAGAAGTTGACATAGCCATTCCCGTCGCCGCCCAACAGTCCGCTGCCTGTCCCATCGCTGACGAAAGCCGTTCCGATCTGAAACACCACCGGACGGCCGCTGATCGGACACGGATTCAATGTACCCCTATAGATGTTCGTAACACCCAACACGCTCGTCCCGACCACTGCCGCGCTGATAGGCGACTCCCCAATCGGCGAAATACCCGGATTCCAGGGCCACGGAACGCTATTCTCGCCAAGAGTCTTGGTGTCCATATAGAATCCGCGAACGTTGGTGCCATTGGTGGGATTGGCCCTGTAGTAACTGTATTCCCTCCACCATCCCTCGTAGAAGGTCTCCATCCGGTCCATGACAAAGCCGGGATCAAACCCCGATGAAATGTAGTTGCCTTGGCCGTTCTTCGGGAAATACGGCGTAAAGATAACTGACTTGTGCGACGGAATCTCCGGCGCCGCACCCCATGCTGAGTCCGCCCAAATCCAGACAACAGCAGCTAAGATTAGAACCGCCGCCGCCTTGTAACCGATGTACTTCTTCATAACGCGCCCTCTCTTTACAATAGCAACCATCAACCTTCCCTAGACATCTAAACCACTGCCGTTCGAAACTGTGCCGGTCGTGGCATGGCCGGAGATTGCTCCGCCTTCTGCCGCCCGAATGTCGGACTCCAATAAGATCAATCGTGCATCCAGCGCCGCCCGTATCGCCTCCAGGTTTTCCACGTTCGCCTGGGCCTCGGCGATCCCAGGCGATGACGAAACCGCACTCACGTAGCGACCGCTCTTCTCAACCATCCGCCTCTGCATGGCTGAAATGGATGGATCCGAACGTCGCAGCGCATTCCTAGTCTCCAGGATGCGCGTGTCCAAAGCCTTCTCCTCGTCTCCGATGCTCTTGTACTGGACATTCAACGCGTCCAACCGCTTCCGGCTCTCGCCATTTTCCTGTTCCAGCGCCAGCTTATCCATGGCTTCGTTGTTGACCTTGTGCGCGGCCAGCAAATCGCGGCGCACCTGCGCCTCTACGTCGGCGATTTCGGCCGACTCCGGCGCGGTCAGTTTCAGAATGTCCTTCTTTCCGAACTTGGCCATCAGTTCAACCCGGCGTTTCTCTCCGGCTTCCTGAATGCTGCCTAACGACTTCTCAATAGTGTCGTCCTGTTCTTTCTTCGCGGCCTCCCACTCGCCTATAACTTTAGCCGTCTGCGCGGAAACATCCAACTTTGTCTTCTGCAGATCGGCTTGCTGCCCGCGCAGCGCAATCACGGAGGGATGCCGATCCAGCACCCCCTCGATCTCCCGCATCGCCGCAAGATACTCGCCTCTCAACCGCTTCGCATTGTCGTCTATGCCTTTGCCGACATTGCGGGCCTCGCTGACCGCCTTTACTTGCACCCGTGCCCAGTCCTCAAATCCAGCCTGCTTTGCCTTGAGCGCCGCATACTCAGCCCTGAGCGCATCGAGATCGTGCGCGGAACCGCTGCTCGCACGGGGCACATCCACATGAAGAAACCGCTTCACAGTCGTTTCGGGATCAACCGCCACTGGGGCAGAATTCAAAGCGACGGATGATCTCGCAGAGACTTGGTCTGAATTCGAAGTCATGACTGGCGCGTGACCAACTCTCGACTGCACCGCCAGGAAGGCAAAGCCTGCCATGATTCCAATGACCGAAAGCCCGACAAGCATTACGACGCCGAGGCGTGAAAAACCCGTCCGGCGCCTGCCTGCCTCTGGTTGGTAATAAGACGCAGCCATTATGCTTTTGCCGATCAGTGAGCTAATCTCTGTTTGGAGCGTCGGGACTCTACTACACACGTTTCCAGAATTCAAGTACTTTCTCCCCCCATCACGTCGCTCATGTGGGGGCGGCGCTAGTCGCCGCCCACGGGCGGACACAAGGTCCGCCACTACACACCCACTCCCCAGCTTTGCGTATCTGAATCTGATCATCCGAATTCCTGCACCTTGCCCACCACCACCGAGCAATCACCGCCATCCATGTCACTCTCATTCATGACAACCCGCTATTCGATGACGCTTAAGTGAGCAAGCGCAGTGCCAACTCCAACGGACTTGGTGGTGTTCCGGGTAGGGACCGCTCTCCGAGCGGTCCTCAGACGCCTCGGCTACACTTAGTCGGTTACGCTTAGTCCATCGCGCTAGTCGTTCCCGGACAATCACTTGCCGACTAAGGGTAGCCGACTAGGGGTAGGAGACTAAGTGTGTTGCTTTTCATGTCTAAACTGCCCCTTCTAGAATCAACCATTATGGTCATTCTTCCAGCCAGCCAGGCCAGTCTTCCTCAAATCCTCGCCTAGGCGCATGCCACCGGTGGGAACCATTGCGGACGGCCTTGCGGCAGTGGCTCGCTCGGAGATCTCGCCATACCCAGCGAGACATACAGTCTGTATACATTCCCCAGGTGGGGCGAGCTCTCCGAGCGAGCCGTAAACACAGGACGCACACGAGTCCGCACAAAGTCCTGCCTCCTCTAGCCGAGCGAGGATCAGACTCCTCCTTTCCCTCTTGACTTCATCCATTTATAACGTCATAATGCGCTCATCGAAGTCTAATAGGGAGGATTTGAGCATGGACACGCCGACCATTGACTCCAAGCGGCAGAGCGCCATCGTTGACCAGTTTGTTACGACGGATCTGCCGCTAAGCACCATCATCCAGCAGTCGCCCGCAGGCAGGACTCCTGTTGCTATCGCCATTCTTCAGCTACAGGAGTGTCTCGGCGGCAGGTTGCTGGCCAAGATGGCCATGAAGACAGCCCAGGACACCGTGACCGAAGGCGAAGATCTGGAACTGGTTGTACTAATGCTCTGTTCATGGGCTGAACTTTCTTGCCGCCTTGGACGTCCCTCGGAGGCTGAAGCGTTAATCCACCGGGCAAAGACCATTCTGAACCAGACCAGTCATCCCGAGGTAAAGGCCGCCATACGCTTCGCCGAGAGCGTGATGGCAGACACCTTGGGCGATAAGGAAACGAGGGAGAAGATTGTCCGTGAGGTCCTTTCCATCCTTCCCACCCACTCCCCGCGCCGTAAGTTCTATGTCTGGGACCTTGCCGTCCTGCTGGCCCAGCAGGGGCGTGCCATGGAGGCTCAGGAGGATCTGAAGACCCTGAGTTGGCAGTGCACGGAGCGGTTCAAGGCCGTCCGCATCTCCGTTGTCCAGTTCATTGATGCCGTGGAAACCGGACGAATCGTTGACGCCGCAAAGCTGCTGACGCGCCTGACCGCCGCCCCCCCTGGCGATCTCCAATTCCGCCGGGTCTCTGTTAACGACTACCACGCACTCTTGAACTTGATGCACAAGGCGCTATCGCCCGTGCCGCCTGCCGCAGCCATGCTGCCGGCATCACCGGCAACATGGGTCGAGATAGTCTCGCACCTCATGGACCGAACACCAGAGGAGGCTCTCAAACTGGCCCGCCTGGAGGCAAAGAAAGTCCTCGGTTCGCTTTTCGGCACGGGCTTCGACGCCTTTGGCCTCATCCGTGCCGAACTTTCGTGCGGGCACTGGGAGAGCGCCATACGACTCCTTAAAATGCGACAGGCGCGCGGCAACCATCACTATCTGGACAGTCTCTTCTTCGCCAGGGCAGAGAGGCTGGCCGGGAACAAGGCTTTGGCCGCGAGGCAGATGGCGGATGCCATCCAGAAGACCGAGCAATATCAGGCAAAGGGCAGGCTGGACTTCGAGCTGAAACTATCCTGCGAACTCTCGCCCGACGCCATCCAGGAACTTCTCGACAGCGCCACCGCCGCGGCTGCGGCCGGTTCCAAAAGCGGCACGGCTCCCATGGTGACCGCGCCACCTCCCCTTCCGCACCGACCTTCCGGAATCCAGGCCATCATAGGCAGAAGCAAGGCTGCCACCACTCTCAGGGAAACGGTGCTGCGATTTGCCGATCTGGCAACGCCGGTCCTCATCACTGGCGAAACAGGTACCGGCAAAGAGTTGGTGGCAAGAGCATTACACGATTCGAGCAAGAAAAGGACGAAGCCATTCAACGCTGTGAACTGCAGCGTCATCACCGAGACGCTTCTGGAATCGGAACTCTTCGGTCACGAGCGTGGCGCCTTCACCGGAGCTGATCGCGCCAGCCGTGGCCTGTTTGAGTCAACCGCCGATGGCACCATATTCCTCGACGAGATCGGCGATATCTCACCCCGACTACAGTCCGCCCTTCTGCGCGTGCTGGAGACCGGCGAGATACGAGCCGTCGGAAGCTCGGCAAGCCGCGTCGTTAACTGCCGCATCGTTGCCGCGACCAACGCCGAACTGAGTACGCTTGTCGAAAAGGGAACTTTCAGGAAGGATTTGCTCTTCCGGCTTCAGCGGCTGGAGATTCACGTACCCCCGATCCGCGAGCGACGCGAGGACACGCTTCCTCTGGCGCGCTATTTCTTTGATCAGGGACGTCGCATCGGCGAGCACGCCATCCTGGATCAGGACCTCATCAAGGCGATGGAGACGTATAACTGGCCCGGAAATGTGCGGGAACTGCGCAATGTGGTCGAGCGCATGCGCCTGATGCACAGCGACAAACTGCGCTATGCCATCGAGGATCTCGAATTGAAGTTCCAGGCCGTGAACAGCACGCCCTCAGCGGAACAGGCGCCACCGCCCGCGATCATCCCGGAATCGGCGCCTCCTCCCACTGTTGCGGCACCCACACCGGCGGCCGTGCCGACGCCGCACCCGCTCGCTCCGCCATCGCCGCAGGACCCGTCCATGGATGCAATAATTCAATCGGGCCGTTCGATGTTGCGCCGCCACGACCGGATTCGCAGCCTCTTTCGTCAATACAGCAAGTTGACCCGCGCCGAGATTATCAGCGCCTTAAGGATCTCACCAAACACGGCAACCAAGGATCTGGACATCCTCTGCAGTGAAGGGTTCATCGAAAGAGTCGAGCCCAGCGCATCCAGCCGATCTTTCTACTTCCGTATACTGGAAAAGTCCGCTCCCCCGTCGCCGTAGTCGTCCACCGTCAGGGGCATGGTGAATAATTACGTCGGTTAAGGGTATGCGGATTCACCACAGAGACACGGAAGCACGGAGAAGATATGGCTCTTCCGTGATCTCTTCTGGAGCATCGTTGCGCGGATTTGGCGCAGGACGCGGCGCAGGGAATACGGGGCCAATTCCAGGGTTATGACGCCGCGTCCTGCGCCAAATCCGCGCAACACTCGCCTTGGAGAGAAACAGGAGACAAGTTCCCCTCCGTGTTCGATTCTCCGTGCCTTCGTGTCTCCAGCGCAGCGGGTGGTGATCTTGATCTTCCAGGTGCCCTCAGGCGGCTACTACAGTTGCTCCACTCCGGTTTGTAGCCACGGCAGTCCTCTGCCGTGCTCCGCGCCGGGCAGAGTACATGCCCGGCCAACAGAATAGCAGAGGCCGCCGACACGGCGGCTACTACAAAAGAAACGGACTCATCCCTGTAGAAGGTCTAACCGACTCACTCACACGATTGCGCATGTGCCTTGCCGCTACTGCTTCGGCGGCGGAATTGTCGAAGAAACCTCGCATGCGGGGCACCGCACCTGACGACCAACCCATTCGGATTTAGCGCTGAGCTTCTGGCCGCAGGCAGGACAAAAGAACTTAAACATCTGTGGAGGTACAGGAGTGGAACCGCCGGGCGACTGCAGCGAGATTACCAACGGCTGTTCCGCCACTCCAACGCCCGATTCCCGCGACGGACGGGGAACCGGACTCAGACGTCTGCACTCCGTACATGTCACCAGTTTGCCGATCAAGTTCTCAAGAGCTTTCATCTTCTGCCCGCAGTAAGGGCATGAGAAACGGAACTCACCAGACAGGAGCGTGCTCGGCGGATTCAACGCACGTTGCATCGATGTTGGAGAAACTGAACCTGTCTTGCGAGCCTGCGTGGGTGTCTGGGGTTCCGGCTTAACGATGCGTATCGTGTTGGGCTGTTTGCCGGGAATACCAACTACCGGCGCCTTCTCGGACGGCGCTGGGGCACCAGGCTGCCTGGGCACAACCGGCGGTGGCTGCGTGGCCGGCCCGACAGGAGGACGGACGACTGCCGGTGGCTTCACCACAATCATCTTCTTTGGCGCAGCCGTAGCACGTGCCAACGGCTGGTCTTCCTCCGCCACAGCTGGGGTGAGTTTCTCTTGCTCGACTCGTTCACGCTCGACTCGCTCCGCCGTCTCTACTCTTGCCTTCTCGGCGAGTACTCTCTCCTGACGTTCCTTTTCGGCCGCCGCCGCGATGGCCGCTTCCCGTGCCGCCTGTGCTGCCAGCTCCGCAGCTTCCTTCTCCTGCCTTGCCTTTTCTTCGGCTGCACGCCTATCCGCAGCTTCCTTGTCCTGCCTCGCCTTCTCTTCGGCTGCACGCCTATCCGCAGCTTCCTTGTCCTGCCTCGCCTTCTCTTCGG
>CAZWPN010000006.1:20490-65126 GCA_964635275.1 uncultured Victivallales bacterium
TCTTCGGCTGCACGCCTATCCGCAGCTTCCTTGTCCTGCCTCGCCTTCTCTTCGGCTGCACGCCTATTTGCGTCGTCAATGGCGGCCGCCTTCTGCACTGCCGATTCAACAGCAACAGGCGCCGCCACAGGCTGACTGGGCCCAGACGACGGAACCGACGGCTGAGTCGCAGGGACCACCTGCACCCCTTCTACCTGTGTCTTGCCAATATCAGCAACCGGCGCTGCCCCTGCCGCACTCGCGGATGGCAGACCAACAGCCGGGGGCACCACCGCCATCGCTTCGGCTTCCGCCACTTTCCTGGCCTGCGCTGCAGCCTGCCGGGCCTTCAATGCCTTCATGATATCCGCGCCCTGCGTCTTGGAGCTACCTTTGGTGGACTGCGGCTGTTGCTTGGCCTTTATCCTTGCGAGTAACTCAGCCCTGGATGGTGCCGGACTCGATGACGGGACCTGCGGAACAGCCGCACTTCCCGCAAGTGAGGCTGCAGCCACTTCGGGAGCAACCGCCGGTTCACCGGCAACGACACCTGCGTTAGGAGACTGGGCTGAAGACGCACCGCTCGGCGCTACGGACGGCGCAGTGACCGCGGCGGGACTCTGGACGGCAGCCTTCTTGGCTTCTTCAGCCTTACGATGCGCTTCAAGCGCTTTCTGCCATTTGGCGTCACGCGCCTTTTTGGCGATTTCCTTTTCAGCCTTGCGCCTTGCGCGCATCGCCTTCCACTTCGCTGCAAGATCAGACAAACCCATAAGCAACTCCTGCCCGGAGTATATAGATTGTCAGGCTTGTCGTCAATCCGGCGACTAATTGGTGCTTGTGCACTCCAGTGCACACTTCCTATACTCAGGGAACTGGATACACAAGATCGCCACACCAAGGAGGTCGGCCAAACGGTGAAAAGCCACGAATCTCGAACACTGGTGCTACCAACGACTGATCAAGAGAGACCGGCCAGAACCCAGAAGTGCAAGGTCATGTTGACCGGCAAGGATGGTGACAGGGAGTTCATCATCTTGAAAGACGTCTTTTCCATCGGGTCGGCACGGAATTGCGACATCGTTCTCGACGACACAACGGTATCACGGCGCCACTGCGAGATCCGGCTGACGCCCGACGGCTTTGTCGTCAGGGATCTGAAGAGCACAAACGGTACGCTGGTCCGCGGCGTCAAGGTCACCGAAGCATTCCTCCCGCCCGGCACCGAGTTTCAACTGGGGGGCAGCCGGATGGTGTTCTGCCCGATCCAGCAGAAGATGGACTTCGCAGTCAGCCCACGTGACGCTTTTGGAGCCGTGCTCGGATCCAGCGTCCTCATGCGGCGTGTTTTCTATCTGGCGGAGACTTACGCCAAAACGGACGTAACTGTCCTTATTGAAGGGGAAACCGGCACCGGCAAGGAGATCCTCGCCGAAGAGATTCACCGCCAGAGTTCGCGCGCTCACAAACCATTCGTGGTCATAGACTGCGCCTCGCTGGCAAAGGAATTGGTCGAAAGCGAGCTATTCGGCCATACGAAGGGGGCCTTCACAGGCGCTTCCATAGACCGGGCCGGCGCCTTCGAATTCGCAAACGGCGGGACTGTGTTCCTGGACGAAATCGGCGACCTCGCGCTCGAACTCCAGCCCAAACTCCTGCGCGTGCTGGAAAAACGTGAGGTCCGGCGCGTCGGCAGCAATCAGATGGTGCCTATCGATGTCCGGATACTCTGCGCCACCAACCACAAGCTTGAGCAGCAGGTGAAGTCGGGCCGCTTTCGCGAAGATCTGTTCTACCGCCTTTCTGTCGTCTACATCGAGATGCCCCCTCTGCGACTGCGCAAGGACGACATTCCATTCCTGGCACGGAAGTTCCTGAAGGACTTCGGTGGTGACGCAGCCCTGAATAACGTCCATGACTTCGATCAGGCCATGACCACCTTTGCCCAGCACGACTGGCCCGGCAATGTTCGCGAATTACGCAACTTGATCGAAATCGCCTGCTGTTCCGGACAGAAGTCACTCGAACTCAGCGCCTTCATGCTGTCGGGGCGTATCCGCCAGATGGCCACGCCGAACGATGACCAACGGGTCGCGCTGAATCAGCCATTCAAGACGGCCAAGAATCAGTTGGTCAGCGATTTTGAGAAGCGGTTCATTAACTCCGTTCTCGAGCGCCACAAGGGCAACATTTCACACGCCGCGACCGATGCGGGCATCGAGCGCGCCTACCTGCAGCGATTGATCAAGAAACACAAGCTCAAGTCGTAAGCCACGCGCCGCAAGTCGGACAGGTTTGAGAAGCTGCACCATGTTTGTCTTTCCATGAAAAACGGACCGTCAGCGCCACGGGCATTCCTTATCGTTCTTGACTCCGTGGGCATCGGAGAGGCGCCGGACGCCGCGCTTTACGGAGATACTGGCGCCAATACACTCGCTCACACGGCACAGGCTGTTGGGAAACTGTCCGTCCCCACCCTGCAATCACTGGGGCTGGGGAACATACCGCCGCTTCTGCCCGGGGGCATTCCCATAGCGGGTGTCCCGGCGATGACGCTACCGCGCGCCTCCTACGGCGCTCTACAGGAAGTGTCCGTAGGCAAAGACACTACCACTGGCCATTGGGAAATGGCCGGGTTGGAACTGACTCATGGATTCGCAACTTTTCCGCCGGAACCGCCCTCCTTCCCGCCGGAACTCATCCGCGAGATCGAGCGCCGCACCGGACGTCCGGTGGTCGGAAACCGTGCCGCCAGCGGCACGGCCATAATAGCGGATCTCGGCGACCGCCACATGCGAGAGGGCTTCTGGATCGTCTACACCAGCGCCGACTCCGTTCTCCAGATTGCGGCTCACGAGGATACCATTCCTTTGAAGGAACTCTATGCGGCTTGCGCCGTCGCCCGCGAACTGTGCAATCAGCTTCGCGTAGGCAGGGTCATCGCACGCCCCTTCGTCGGCACCCCCGGGGCCTTCGTCCGAACCGAAAACCGCCGCGACTTCGGCATCCCCCTGCCAGAGGCGACCATTCTGGATCGACTTTCCGCATCCGGCATCCCCGTCACCACCGTCGGGAAACTTGACGACATCTTCAACGGACAAGGCATCAGCCGATCCATGCACATGGAGAACAACCACGACGCGGAAGCAGCCATTCTCGACATTGCTGAAGAAGATGCCGGGGGACTGGTCTTTGCAAACCTCATCGACTTCGATATGAGGTTCGGGCACAGGCGGGATGCGCCCGGATACGCCCGTGCACTGGAAGAAACAGACCGGTTCCTAACGGCACTGCTACCCAGACTGCGTGCCTCAGACCGGCTGATCCTCACTGCCGATCATGGCAATGATCCCACCTTCCGGGGCACTGACCACACTCGCGAATACGTCCCTCTCCTGGTTTATCAACCGCAAGGTATAGCCGGCGTAAATCTCGGAATTCGCAAGGGTTTCTTCGACATCGCCCGCTCACTCGCCGACTTCTTCGAAATCCCGCCGCCACCTCGCGGGGTATCCTTCATGTCACGCGGCCAATCGTAGATCACGCCAGAAACCGCCAACCGACCGTTCTCGAACTTAACCCCTTCCTTCGCGAGCAATCGTCGCTTGCGTTCGACCGCCTCACCCACCACCGCCCCCTGATACCCGCCCAGCGTGCCGTCCGAGGCAATCACACGGTGGCAAGGCACGCCGGGCGCATACGGATTGCGCCGCAAGGCCTGGGCAACAGCCCGGCATGAGCCACACCCCACCCGCCCGGCGAGCAACTTGTATGTGGTCACAGTGCCACGCGGAACCTCGGCAACGGCATCATACACGCGCTGGTCAAACCCGCTGACCCCGTGCATCCGAGCTAATACCTTCACTTTTTGGTATATCCCATTTACCTCACCACGGAGACACGGAAACACGGAGCCGCCTTCGCGCGGAAACTCCGGCAGACCGGCAGAGAAGAGCGAGGAGTGAATTCATCACAACACCATCCGTTTGATCCCCTGCTTGAGGACGGGAACATTGAAGTTGATCAGCAAGCGGATACGCATTCACGCAACCACTTCTCCGTGCTTCCGTGACTCCGTGGTGAGTCTCCCATGGTTCCAACCCACAGATTGTTCCGAGGAACCCCAATACGTACTCATCCCCTCACCAATCCCCTACTTGCATCCCGCTTCTGTGCGGCATACTATCACGGTGTGGGGTGTACGCAAGACGTACGCCACATCGGAGGCGCACTTGAACGAAGCAATTCTGCAGCAAGCGTTGGAGGCTGTTCGACGGGCATTGGGCAACACAGCGCCCATAGGTGCCTTCGTGCTGGGTTCAGGATGGGGTGCCGTGGGTTTCCTCTCGTCGGCTCAACGTCTGCTTCTCTACTCGGAGATCCCAGGGCTCGGAATCGCCCAAGTGCAGGGCCATGCAGGCGAACTTCTTCTGGCCGGGACGCATGGCGGGCCGATTCTGATCTTCAGCGGACGGCACCATTGGTACGAGGGTCTTGGCTGGGAACCCGTGGCGATTCCAATCTACTGCTGTGCGGGACTGGCCATCCCCTCATTATTGCTGACCAACGCAGCCGGCGGCATACGGCCTGACCTTCAGCCCGGACGTTTCATGATCGTCTCGGACCACATCAATGCGATGGGCGTGTCCCCACTTACCGGGCCGGTCATACCGACCTTCGGCCCGCGCTTCCCCGATCAGTCCGCCGTCTATGACCCTGTCCTGACGAACCTGCTGGGTGACGCACTCCAAGCCCACGGCGAAAAGGCCGGGCACGGAGTCTACCTCGCCGTTTCCGGTCCCACCTATGAGACCCCGGCAGAGGTTCGCGCCTTCCGCGCCATCGGCGCCGACGCCGTGGGCATGTCCACCGTGCCCGAAGCCATGATGGCCAACGCCGCGGGCATGCGGGTCGCAGCACTATCCTTTATAACCAACACCGCCGCCGGACTGGTGGACGGCCGTCTCTCCCACGGCGAGGTTGTGCTCCGGACACGCGCCAAGGCCCCCGTGATGGGCGCTGTCCTTTCCCATTTCGCAGAGCACCTGCCACGGATTTCCAGCACATGACGCCCTTCCTGCATCAACCGTTTCCGGATGACGGCACCGCGCAGCAACGTCTTGCCCGCGACGTCGTAAAGCTGCTCCAGTCCCGTGGGTTCACAACGTACTGGGCCGGCGGCTGCGTCCGCGACCTGCTTTTGGGCCTGACGCCCCACGACTACGACGTGGCCACAAGCGCCGTTCCGGATGAAGTGATGAAGGTATTCCCTCGATCCAACGCCGTCGGCAAGTCGTTCGGCGTGGTCCGTATCTCGCATGAGGGCAGCGAGTTCGAAGTCGCCACCTTTCGCACCGACAGCGATTATGCTGACGGGCGTCGGCCATGTTCTGTGTGTTTCAGCGACCCCATGCACGACGCTCAACGCCGCGATTTCACCATCAACGCCATGTTCTACGATCCGCAAACCGGGTTGGTACACGACCTGGTGAACGGCATACAGGACCTTCGCGACGGAATCATACGTTGCGTCGGCGACCCGTACCGCAGGATGGAAGAAGACTACCTCCGCATGCTGCGCGCCGCTCGTTTTGCAGGTACATTCGGATTCATCATCGAGCCCCGGACGGCGGAAGCCATCCGTGCCAACGCCACCAGGATCACAACCATCAGTCCCGAACGCATCCGTGACGAACTCATCCGGCTACTCCTCGAGTCCAGACAACCCGGCCAGGCCCTGCGAACGATGGATGACCTCGGACTGCTGGATCCGATCCTTCCTGAAGCGACGGCGATGAAACGACAGGAACAACCTCCCGAGTTCCACCCTGAAGGCACGGTCTGGGAACATACGTTGCTCATGCTCGACGCCATGGCCATTCGCACGCCCGAAATCAGCCTGGCCGTGTTGCTTCACGATATAGGCAAACCGCCCACAGCCACATTCGACGGAAACCGCCTGCGATTCAACCGGCACGCCGATGTCGGCGCCGGAATTGCCGAGTCCGTTCTTCGCCGGCTTCGCTTCAGCAACGATGTGGTGGCAGCCGTCGTCGCCGCGGTGCGCAACCACATGAAACCGATCGACGTATTCCAGATGCGCACGGCCACCCTCCGCCAATGGGTCGCATCGCCGACATTTGGAACCGAACTGGAGCTGCACCGTCTGGATTGCGTATCCAGTCACGGCAAGCTGGATAACTACGAGTTTCTGGTCGACTTCCGGAATCGGCAAGACGCCGACGCCCGGCTGCCGGCACCCTGGATTCGGGGAGAAGACATCCTGTCAACCGGCATACCGCCCGGCCCCCGTGTGGGCGCTATGCTTCGCCGGGCCTACGAAGCCCAACTGGACAGAAGATTTCCCGATCGCGAGTCGCTGTTGGTCTGGCTTCTCGCCACCCAACACGACAGCACCGACGCCGCAGCGCCATGCGGGAACGACCGCGCTCCTACGACGCAGCGCTGACGGTCTCGGGCGTCATCTGATCAAGGATCGCGAGCGGATCATCCACCATGCCCTTGGTCACGCGCAGTGAGGCTCGGCTGCCGGCGGCCCTATGGGGCGCCTCATACATGACGTCCAGCATCAGGTGCTCGAATATCGCCCTCAGGCCACGCGCGCCAGTCCTGCGGCGCATCGCCACCCGCGCCATTTCGTGCAATGCGCTGTCCGTGAACGTCAGCGCCACGTTTTCCATGGCCAGAAGTTTCTGGTACTGCTTTATCAGGCAATTGCGCGGCTCGGTCAGAATGCGAACCAGTTCGTCTTCCGTCAGCTCTGACAGCCCGGTGACGACGGGCAACCGGCCGACGAATTCGGGGATCATGCCATAGTGAACCAGATCTTCCGGTTGCACATCCATGGCGTTACGGCTCCACGCCAGGCCAGCCGCCCGCCGCTCGGGAGCGGCGAAACCCAGTGGCTGTTTCCCTTCCCGACGCCGAACCATGGCCTCCAATCCCACAAACGCTCCACCGCAGACAAACAGAATGTTTTCCGTGTTGATCGTGATGTATTCCTGCTGCGGGTGTTTCCGCCCGCCCTGCGGCGGCACCCGTGCCGTGGTTCCTTCCAGTATTTTCAGAAGGGCCTGCTGGACGCCCTCCCCCGACACGTCGCGGGTGATGGATACGTTATCGGTCTTGCGCCCGATCTTGTCTATTTCGTCAATGTAGACGATGCCCCTTTCAGCGCGAGGAATATCAAAACCTGCGTTCTGGATCAGGGTGAGCAGAATATTCTCCACGTCCTCACCCACGTAGCCGGCTTCGGTCAGCGTTGTGGCATCCGCGATGGCGAACGGCACATCGAGCATCTTAGCGAGGCAGCGGGCCAGCAGCGTCTTCCCGGTTCCAGTCGGACCTATGAGCAGGATGTTGCTCTTCTCGATCTCCACGTCGGCATAAGGAGAGCCCGCCGCAGGCGTGTTCCTCTGCTCCAGGCGCCGGTAGTGGTTGTAGACGGCCACCGACAAGACACGCTTGGCGTGCTCCTGCCCGATAACATACTGGTCCAGGAAAGACTTGATCTCCTTGGGGCGCGGAACCTTCTTCGGTGCCGATGCCGATGGGACCGCGGCCGGCTTCTCCTCCTGGAGCATTCCCTGGCAAAGCCTGACGCAGTCGTCGCAGATGTTGGCCATCGGGCCCGTTATCAGACGCCGCACCTGGTTCTGGCGCTTGCCGCAGAACGAACAGACCGGATATCGGGAGGCGCTCACGACGTCTTTGCCTTCCGCTTGGCCTGCTTGCGCGTTTGAACCACCTCGTCCACCAGACCATACTCACAAGCTTCCTTGGCCGTCATGAAGAAATCGCGGTCCGTGTCGCGCGATACGACGTCAACCGTCCGGCCTGTATGCTCCGAGAGAATCTCGTTAACCCTGTCCCGCAAGCGCAGGATTTCGCGGGCCTGGATACTGATGTCGCTGGCCTGGCCTTGCACGCCGCCCCACGGCTGATGGATCATGATGCGCGCGTTGGGAAGCGCAAAACGCTTCCCGGACGCCCCGGCAGCCAGAAGCACCGCCCCCATGCTGGATGCCTGCCCAACGCAGTAGGTCGCCACATCACACTTTATCAACTGCATCGTGTCGTAGATCGCCAGACCGGCCGTCACCGACCCGCCGGGCGTGTTGACGTACATGTGGATGTCCTTCTCGGCGTCTTCGGACTGAAGAAAAAGCAACTGCGCAATCACAAGGTTGCTAACGTCGTCGTCAATAGCCGTTCCCACAAAGAGTATCCGGTCCTTCAGCAGCCTAGAATAAATGTCGAAGGCTCGTTCGCCACGGCCCGTCTGCTCCACCACCATAGGAATCAGAGTCTGGTTCATCCCTCTCACCGCACCCTCCTTTGTCACTCCGTGATCGTAGCCTGTTCCAGCAACCACGCCATTGTCCGTTCTGCCTGGATTTCGGACCTCAAGCCTTCCATAGCGTTGCGCTTCTCCAGTTGCGACCGCAATTCCGCCACGCCCATCTGGTGCCGGGCTGCCATTACGGCCACTCGCTCATCCACATCCTCGTCGGAAACAGCAATCTTCTCTTCCTCGGCGATGCGCGAGAGAATATACCCGAGCTTCACCCGGTCCGTCGAACCTTTCGATGCAGTCTCCAGAATGGTTTCCCTATGCTCCGCGAGTTGCTGCCTTGTGGCGCCCTGGGCGGAAATCCGGCGCACCATGTTCCGGATGGCATTGTTCGTTTCCTGCTCCACGATGGACTGCGGAAGCTGAATATCCACCCCACTCAAGAGATGCCTGGCAATAACATCCTGTCGCCGGCCCGCCTCGCGCTCCTCAGCCGCACGCAACATGTCCTCGCGGATCCGCCCCTTAAGCGACTCGACGCTGTCGACGCCAAAGGGCTTGAGGAACTCGGCATTGATCTCCGGTGGCCGTTTCTCCCGCAGCGCGGTCAGCGTGATCGTATACTCAACGTCCTTGCTTCCAAAAGCCTTGACATGGTAGTCGGCAGGAAAATGCACCATGAGCGTTCGAGTCTCCCCCATGGACATGCCGGTGATTCCATCGGTTAGACCCGGCAGATACTCGGGCTCGCCCGCGAGCACCCAAAAATCCTTCCCCTCGCCGAGGCCGGCCCCGTCCGCCGCCGTTTCCACAGGTTTGCCTTCACACTTACCGCTGTAAGTAATCATGGCCATGTCCCCGCGCTGCAGGGAGCGTCCAGTCACGTCCACATACCGGGAGTATCCGTCAACCAGACGCAGATAGGCGGCTTCCACAGCCTCGGCACTGGCGGCAATCGCTTCGCTTTTTACCGGTATTCCCTTGTACGAGGGCAGTGTGAACTCCGGAGCGACGTCCACGGTAACCTCAAAGGAAACGCTCTGCCCCTTGATGACGCGAGCGTCCCTAACATCAACGATCGCAACGGGATGAATCTTCTCACGACTTAGCGCATCCCGGTAGAGTTTCGGCACTATGGCGTCCCGCGTCTCTTCAGCAATGGCCTTAACATAGCGCTTCTCCACCAACCCCTTAGGCGCCCGCCCCTTCCGGAAGCCAGGCACTTCAGCGGCCGTTGCAAAGGCGCTGACCACCCCGACATATTCGGGCTCCACCGCACTCCAATCGGCCTCAATCCGCACAACCTTGCGGCACGGCCCCGCATCCGTTACCTCAACATGTGACTCCATGCTTCCCCCCACGTGTGTCCGCCCACGCGCAGCGTCTACTCCTTAAGTGACATCAGAAATTCCGCATTGCTCTTCGTCTTCTTCAACCGATTAACAATCATCTCCATGGACTCGACCGGCGGCACCCCGTTCACGGCCCGCCGCAGAATCCAGATTCGGCCCAGTTCGTCGGGATGCAACAGCAGTTCTTCCTTACGCGTGCCCGACTTCTCGATGTTGATCGCCGGAAAGACCCGCTTGTCCACCAGGCTTCGATCCAGGCAGAGTTCCATGTTGCCTCGTCCCTTGAACTCCTCAAAGATCACATCGTCCATGCGGCTGCCTGTCTCCACAAGTGCCGTGGCCACGATTGTCAGGCTGCCGCCGTGCTCGATGTAGCGCGCAGCGGCAAAAAAGCGGGCCGGCTTATGAAGCGCGTTGGCGTCAATGCCACCGGAGAGGATCTTGCCGCTGTGTGGCTGCAGGGTGTTGTACGCCCTAGCCAGACGTGTCAGGCTGTCCAGCAGGATGACCACGTGTTTCCCGCACTCGACCATCCGCTTGGACATGTCCAGCACCAGTTCAGCCACCTGGACATGACGCTCCGGCGCTTCGTCGAACGTGGAGAAAAGCACGTGCGCTTTCGTGTGGCGCTGCATATCCGTCACTTCCTCTGGCCGCTCGTCAATCAACAGGATGATGAGGTGCGCGTCCGGATGGTTTGTGGAAATGCTGTTGGCAAGCTTCTGAAGCAGAACCGTTTTGCCGGTCCTGGGCGCCGCCACGATCAGCCCACGCTGCCCGAACCCGATGGGAGTGAAGATATCCATAACCCGCATCGAGGTCTCGGATGGATCCGTCTCCAGGTTGATACGCAGCTCAGGGAATAGCGGCGTGAGGTTCTCGAATGGTACGCGATGCCGGGCCTTCTCGGGATCCTGTTCGTTGACCCGATCCACCCGCAGCAGGGCAAAGAAACGTTCCTTATCCTTGGGTTCGCGGATAGGGCCTTCAACCAGGTCGCCGGTCCGCAGGGCAAACCGCCGCATCTGGGACGGCGAGATGTAGATATCCTCGGGACAAGGCACGTAGTTGCTCCGCGCTGAACGCAGGAACCCGAATCCGTCCGGAAGAATTTCCAGAACGCCCCGACTGTGGACCACACCCCCGCGACGCGCATGGGCCTTGAGAATCTCGAAGATAAGATCGTGATTAGGCAGTGCACCAAGTTCGGTCAATCCGAGACTATCGGCCATCTGCTGCAATTGGTTGATGCCCATGTCCTGCAAGTCGCACAGGTAGATCGCCGGCGGAGGTGGCGGACGCTCGCCAGGCGTTTCGGAAGGAACCGCAGCCCCGCCGTTCGTGTTTCCCGCGGGCGCCGCAACTCCGGCACCATCCAGAGTCGTGGAATCGCCGGACTGCACCGCCGGATGCTCTGCCGTGCGCTCCGCCTGCTCCTCCGGCGTCAACGTGCCATCGCCTCGATGATGTTGCGGGCGCATATCGCCATAAGAGTGCCGGCCGGGTTGCGTTCCAGGCGCCCTCATGCCGTAGGAATCCTCTCCCGCAAGCGACGCAGGACCCTGTCCACCTGCAACTCCAGGATGGCCATGGACATCTGGTTGATAATGACGTGGTCGGCCCATTCCGTCTTGGCCTGGACGCTCATTTGCGCCGCGATGCGCCGGTCGGCGTCTTCCCGGGTAATGCCGCGGAGTGCCAGCCTTTCTCTCTGAATCGCCAGTGTTGTAGTGACGCATATGACTCTGTCCCAATTCTGGTCATCGCCAATCTCGAACAGCAGAGGTATGATGACCGCAACTACCTCGTGCCGCTTTTCCTCTTGAGAAGCCCACTCCCGCAACCGCCGGATAACAGGCGGATGAACAATGGAGTTCAGCCGCAGCCTCTGCGCACTATCAGCGAATACACGCTCGCCCAGAAGCCGTCGGTCTATCGCACCGTCCGGAGCCAGAATCCCATCACCGAAAGCAGCTCGCACCTCACGGTGTATCCCAGTGCCCGGTTCCAGAAAAGCGTGCGCCACCGCATCAGCATCGCACACTGGAACACCCCGGCGGACAAGCAAGTCCCCCACGGAGCTCTTGCCGCATGCAATGCCGCCGGTAATTGCAATTCGCACTGCGTGAACCAGGAAAAAATGGAGCAAACTGGCACTACGGGATTTGTTCGATCGGTATGCGAAACCAAGCCAAGCGGCTTAGTTCGGTGAATACTACCTGCCACCCCCATCGGGGTCAACACTAAATCTTCGCAAAAAGGTCCTGTTCCGCCATGGCGGCAGCCAGGGACGAGAACTCCATCGCCTCCAGGAACGGCCGCAGGCGATGCATGTCAGGTTGGCGGCACTCCGCATCCCGCCATGAACACGAAAGCGGTACGTCCCGGCGGAGTCGGACCAACTCCCGGTTCCGCGTCAGGATAGCCTGATGGATTTCGATCAGGCTCCGAAACCGTGGGTTCTCAATCTCCGAGACACGCCGGATCAAGCCTTCCAGCGAACCGAACTGCGCAAGAAGCTTCTCCGCCGTCTTCGGCCCTACGCCCGGTACCCCGGGAATACCGTCAACCGCGTCGCCGGTCATTGACAACAAGTCCACTATCAGGTCCGGAGAAACGCCCATCTTCAATTTAACTTCGGAGGGACCGATCCTACGATGCTGCCCCGTGGGTTCAATCGCACTTATCCGGTGGTCCACCAACTGGTAGAGGTCCTTGTCTGAGGTCGATATCAGGACTTCGGCGCCGTCGTCCCGTGCCTGCACCGCCAGCGTAGCTATAACATCGTCGGCTTCCTGTCCTTCGATTCGAATCCGCCGTATCTGTGCCCGATCGAGAAACTCGTCAGCCAGCGGCAACTGCATCCGGAGCAAGTCCGGCATCGGCTTACGGTTGGACTTGTATGTCGGCAGCAGCGACAAGCGCTCCGGCGGCGACCCACCGTCAAATAGCACCACCAGGTGCGAGGGCTGCCATGTGCGAACCGTCTGGTGTAGCGTCTTGATGAACCCGTAAAGCGCGTTGGTCGGAGTGCCTGTCTTGGTCGTAAGCGAAGGAATCGCAAAGAAAGCCCTGTAAAGAGCCCCTGTCCCATCCACAAGCAGCAGGCATGTCGAATCCGGCATGCGTCACGCCTACCGGGCCACTTCGGAACCCATGCGCAGCGTCGAAGTCAGCGCATCCTTTTGCGGCATCACCGGCCTACCGGCGGGATCCACCAAGCGGGCAGTTACGAAGATCAACAGGTTCCTTTTCTCGCTACGCTCGTATTTGCTACGGAAGAGTCGCCCTACCAGCGGGACGTCGCCAAGGAATGGTATCCGGTCGTCAATGTTGTTCCGGTTCTCGCTGATCATTCCGCCCATCACCACCGTGGCGCCATTGTATATCGCCAGACTGGTGGACACCGTCCGGGTCTTGAAGAATGGCTGCTGCATGGAAAGCCGCTGCACACGACCATCGGCGTCCGTGTATTCCGAACCGTACTCGTACCACTCCGGCTCATCCACAACTTGAGGCGTCATCGTTAAGTTGATCATCTGCCCATCGGCAGTGACCTCCGGCATCACCGTGAGGATAACCCCTACCTCGCGCGTCTCGAATCCGCTGGGTTCCACCACGCCGCCCACGATGGTGGCTACGCCACCTGGGCCGGTACCCGTGATCGGCGTGACAGCGAACGCCGTCGGGTAGATATACTCAGTGACAATCTTGATCGTCGCCTCTGACCCTGACTGGGTTGTAACCTTGGGCGCCGAAAGGAGGTCCGCATTCCCCCTCTGCTCCATAGCATGAAGGATCATGGAGAGTTCAGGGTTCGTCAACATGCTGCTCACCCTGAGAATGTCGTCAGCCACACCAACGGACCCGGGCAGTCCAATGCCGCTCGACAGGTACCGGTTGATCTTCGTAAAACCGCGTTCAGTTCCTGTATTGTTGGCATCAATCGATACCCGCTGCCGCTGATCCGCTGGAATGCCCTCCTGGCCCTTCTTCTGCGCAATCTCCCAATTGTCCGTCAGTATCCATTCCAGCCCCAGCGCATTCAGGTCGGTCTGACGGACCTCTACAAAACGAGCTTCGATCTCGATCTGGTTCGGCACCACATTCAGCACGGCCAGGATCTTCTCGAAGGTGTGCAGGTTGTCAGTCGTATTGGCCACGATCAACTTGCTGATCGCGGCAACGTAGCGAATCGACGTACCCTGCGGCCACGGAACGCCCATGGACTCGAAGAAAGCCTTCCAATCAGCACGAACCTCGCCGACACCGGTCCGGTCCGGGAGCGTAGCAGCGCCTGCCCCTTCACCAAAGGTGGCAGCGCCCTGTGTCTGGCCGATCTTATCGCCGATGGTTGGCAGCACGTCATACATGCGCGTTACGATGCGACCGATCGGAGCGTTCCAAGGCAACACCATGACCACCGAACCCTCAATGCGAAACTGGAGCTTGGCCACGTCAGTGACGATTCTCAGCGCTTCGAACAGCGAGATGTGACGGGCATTGAACGTCACCAGGGGCAAATCCGAACCCGCCGTCTTGCCTTCGGCAGGCGCCGCAAAGGGGTCCACAGGCGCCTCTGGCGCCGCCGCCTTGCCCGTCTCACCCGCCGCCAGATTCAGGACAATGTTCACGCCTTTCTTGGTCTCGTCCTTCTCTTCCTTGTCGAATTCCCTGCTGGCATCCTGCAGAAAACTGATCACGCCATAGATGTTCGCCTGGCGAAAATCTATCTCGGGCACAATGATCTTCTCCATCTTCTCTTGAATTGAAAGCCTTTGGGTCTCATCGTCTTTCTTGCGTGTCGGCCCAACCGAGACCAGCGGCATATCCGAAGTATCGTCCAGAAGACCGTAGTCCCGGGGATTCCATGTTCGGCGCACATCAGCCACCATGGCCTCCCGCGTTGTGCCTAATTCCGCCGACGCGGCCATCGACCTCTTCTGAGCTATTTTGCTCATCATCCGCAAGGCTTCCGTGTTCTCGGGATCCATCTTCAGGATGGCCTCAAAGTGCAGCTCCGCCTTGTCGTATTCGCCGGTCAGGTAATACTGCTTGCCGAAACGCAGACGATCCACAATCGTAGCCTGCCTCTTCTGATACTCATCCTGATTCCACCGTGCCGGCGGGTAGATCTTGACCTCCTTCGGCGGGCGGACGCGCTCCTTCTCTATCGCTGCCAGCAAATCCGCGGCCTTCGGGTGCCAGTAAAGACCCGCGCTTCTCGCATGCTGCTCGGCGCGCGCAAAATCCCGCTCCTTTATCAGAAGCAACGCCCAAAGGTAGTAGCTTTCCCCCAACCCATCGGAAATCTTCTTTCGAATGATCTCGTTACCTGCCTTCTCACCGGCCCGCTCGATCGAACGCATCGCCTCCTCGTAGAGTCGCACCGCCTCCTGAAACTTCCCGCTGCGCACCTCTCTTTCGGCCTGCTTTACTGTCGCTATCGCGTGTTCCTCGTGGGCCTTGCGAATGATGAGTTCCGAGTCAATGATCGCACCGGCCCCTTCCGGCAAAGGCGTCGCGGCCGCCAGATCTTCCGCACGGACCACGTCGACGGCCACAGGTGGTTTCACCTCCGCGTCGGCAGAACCGACACGTTCCCCAGAGACAGCAGCGACCGTGGGATTGCCCGCCGCACCACGCACATTCGCCTCTGCCGGCGGCTTGCCAGCCGCCGGAGCTGCGGCATCCAAGGGAGCAACTTGCACCGCAGAATCCCCAACGTTCTCAACGGGTTTCGCCGGTTCAACGTTCAATCCATCCACGGAAATCTTCTTAGGCGCAGCAGTCTCAAGATCAAGCACCGAAACGTCAACTTCCGGTGCGGCCACAACCGGTTCGTCTGCAACGACCTCCACTGCGGCAGGCTTTGCACCCACAGGCGCCGCCGCTTTCATCACTTCGGCAGCAACCACAAGATCGCCGGCAGCAGCAACCTGCTCCTCGGTAGCCGTGCGCACGGGCACCTCCGCATCTGCCGGCTTCGCCTCCGCCTTGAGTTTTCCGCTGACGGCCTCACGAATCAGCATCTCCTCGGAAACCAAACTCTTGTCTTCAGCCTGTGCCTGAGCCCGTATCGGCCACGCTCCGGCAAAGCCGAATCCCGTTACACAAATCGCCAACCATACTAGTCTGCGCATCATGGTGAGCCCCCGCTCCTTATATTCCTTGGTCATCGAACCACCGCCGCCTCGCCATCTCCGACTAATCGCTTGAGGCCGCTTTTCGAATCGTGAACTGCCGCCCATCGTTATCGCGTTTAACTACAACAAATTCCGCCTTGCTGTCAATGGCGATTGCTGTGTACTTCTTTCCTTTTACTTCAAACCCGCCATCGACACGCACTCGGTGCATTGAATTATCCGCCAGAAACACCAGCTCGGCAATGTACTCATCCACCTGCACATCCTGCCCGAGCGCCAAGGATATCTCCTTGTCACCTTTCCTCAGAGTCAGAACGGAAACATCAACCGACTGGGTCCAGCCCGTCATGGGCTTGTCCATGACTTTGTAGTCATACCGAATCACATCATAGCCCAGCACCTTTTCCCCGAGTCTTACCACATAGGTCTTGGTGTTGCGCAAAGAGTTGATAGCAAACCGATTGTGATCAGGGAGTTTGATAGTGCTCTTGAACTGGAGAGGAAACGGATCGGGCTTGATCTGCCGGAGGACCATCTTGGTAGCGATCAACTCCGGGCAGCTTTCCGGGTTCCGAGGATTGGTGCTGGCCCGGCACTCCTCGATATTCGTAGCGCCGTCATCATCAGGGTCTGCCTCTGCATCCTTCAGGTTGGTCGGGTCGAGCCCGTGCGATATCTCCCACACATCAGGCATGCCGTCCCTGTCGTTGTCGATCCGGTTCGCATCTACAACGGGCACGTCCGGTTGCTGCGCCATACAGAACGTGCACTTCGTCGTATCATAAGGGATCGGCTTCTTGCAGTCCACACATCGCACCCGTTTCTCCGGGTTCCACATTGCATTGCTCCACGCGCCGATCAGAAGCGGATTGTCCAGTCTGGCTATCAATTGGTCGTGAGCCGTCGATGTAACCGGGGCCTGCACTGGATTCCGGGGTTTCATGCTGTTGAGCTGCCGCTCAAAAGCCGCGGTCTTCGCACTGATCTCTCCCAGCCCGACGGCCAGTTGAAGCAAGGCCATGGAAAGGGCCAGAAGGACGGCTATGGCAATCAGCCGGTCGTAGAATTCCCGGATCCACCCCCATAGTTTCTGCAGAACAACCACAGCCTACTCCTCTTTGAATCGGTACACATCCACGTCCAGCCGCACTCGCACAGGCGCTTCCATCTCGGGCCCGGAGACCTGACGCTCCTGCCGGGACAACGCGGCAGGCGCAGGGACGGCGGGATCTCTGGGGGCTTCACTCCCCGGTGTGGCCCCAACCGCTTCGCCGCCGGTCCTCTCAAGCTCAACGCCAGTCACCACCATAAACATGGGATCCTTCGCGAACCGATTGAGGACTCCTATCACTGAACGCTCTTTGGCCTTAAACTCCAGGGCAAAGTGCAGCTTGCGATGCGCTTCTCCACCACCGGCATCCCCCCCCTTTTGGGGAGTTGTCTGGCCGTGCGCGGGGCGCGGCGCCGGTCTGCCCGGACGGCTGGGCCCCGAAGGAACTACAGGCGCAGCACCCGAAGGTCTCGCCTCCGTACGGATGGACTCCACTTCCTCCCGTTGAACAGCATTAATCTCATGAACTTTCTCGTCGAACAAAATCCGGCAAAGGTAATCCACGATCGTCAATTGCTCAGCCAGGCGCGAGGGAACATCGTCCAGCGGCGACGGCAGCGCACCGCTGTCCGCGTATGCCCCAAACCCGAAAGCAAAGTTCTCCGGCACACTGGTACCAGAGCGCACCGCAGCCTGATTCAACTGTTTGCGGGTCTCGCTGAGAAAGATCTGGAAGGTGGATGGCGTCTTGTGAGGTCTGCCCAACTCGGTCTGAGACAGACGGGTTACGAGGTCCTTGCGCCAACCGTCAATAACCCTGACATTATCCTTCTCTATTTCGATGTTCGAGTCAGAAGGAAAGGGCTTCTGGCCGTAGAGTTCGCTCAGTCGCTGCCAGGCGGACTTTTGCCGCTGCTCGGCGCCGCTAAAGGCGCGGAAAGCGTCGTAAAGGAGAAACGCCGGCACACCCAGCGCAACCACCAGAACCACAAGCACACTCGCTGTAATCACCCTTCGGTTCAAACTCGCCCCCTCCGGCAACTATTTTATTACCACGGGCTCCTTCAACTCCGCCGTCAACGTGAACAGCCGCGTCGAGAAATCTTCCGACTGCTTGGTAATTTCCAACTTCGAGAAACGGTTAAGCGCATGCAGTCTGTTGCGAAAGTCCTCAATCGACGACATGTCGCCGTGAATGCCCAGCTTATCCATGAACCCACGGCCCGAGATCTCGATCTGAACTATCCGCCCGCCCGTCACAACCGGCTTGATTGCCGTCAGCCACATCCCATCCAACATGCAGGAATGAAACTCCTCCAGGATCTCTGCCCACCGCGTGCGCATCCGTACCAAGCGGTAGAGCGATTCGTTATCACGCTCCGCTTTCAGTCGTTGCTCGTGCACCGACCGCTGCCGGCTCGCAACATCGTCAAGTTTCAGGATTCTGTCGTCCACCATTTCCTTCATCGACCCGTGAAGTTCCTGGAGACGTTTGACATAGATCCAGCCGCACAGAATGATGAGCACTATCCCCGCCGCCGCCATCGCAAAAAATGGCTGCCGCCTGCGAAACGTCTTGCTGGCAACAAGCGACGGCGGCATCAGACTGATTTCCACAGGGCAGTGCAACGCCGCCCGCAGACCGGCGCCAGCCGCTTCGCCCAAAACATGCATATCCTGCTGCAGTCGCTCGGACTCAATTGCCGGGGATACCGGGATGTTACGGAAAGGATTGAGGTACTCCACCGGAACTTTGAGTTTCTCCCTGAAGAAGGTATCCGTGTGAGGAATCAAAGATGATCCGCCAGTCAGCAACACCTGTTGCGGCTGACTTCCGCCTTGCTGACTGCGGTAGAAGTTTATGGATCGGTTGACCTCGGCGTGCAACCGCGTTACCACGTTGCGCACGGTCTTCGACACCCTGGCCGCAATCTCGTTGTCGGGTCCCGCATAGACTCCGCCAAATGCCACAAAGGCATGCTCACGCTTCAGCTCCTCGGCTTCGCCGAAGGGTACATCGAACTCCTTCATTATCTCTTGCGTCACGGCATTGCCCGCCACGGGGATGCTGCGACTGAAGATCCTGGGGCCTTCCATGAAAATCAGATTGGAGGAGCGCGCCCCGACGTCCAGAATCATCGTGCAGCCCTGCAGATCCGGATGGTTGTAGCGTACCACGTTACATAGCGCCATCGGCGCCACATCCACGATCTCAGGTTCCAGGCCGGCGGCCAGAACACAGTCCACCAGTCGTTCCAGGCTCTCCTTCTTCACCGCCACCAGCATCACATGAGTCTCGTCGGGATTGCTTTCGTCAAGCAACTGGTATCGCCATACCACCTCGTCAATCGGGAACGGAACATTCTGCTCCGCCTCGTAGCGGATGATCTGCATTAACTTGTCACGATTGGCGTGGGGCAGTTTGACGTAGCGCGGGAAAACGATTTGCCCGGAAATGGTCATGTAAAGCGGCGCCGGCCGCATCCCATGCTGCCGCATGATGTCGCCGATCGTAGCCACAAGATAGGCCGATGCGTCGGCGCCGCTACCCGGTTCCGAAGTCAGCGGCGCCATACCATAGCGCTCCAACTGAAGAACGCCTCCACGTCCGACCAGAAACTCGGCCATGACCAGTTTGCTGGAACCGATATCCAAAGTAAGGCAGCGGTTTGCACCTCTCACGGGCGGCTCACCTCATAGTCATCCATGCAGATCAACGCAAAGGGACTCCGTGCCTTCTCCAGCAGGTATCCGTCGCGTGCCGTCACATCCTTGCTCTCCACAATAGCCGGATCCTTCCACCACCGCGGACCCAGTTTCAAGCCGTCCTCCACGGAGTCCTCCGCCACCATCTTCCCACCCACGCTGATCTCGACGGCGATGGCCACAGGACTTCCAAACCGCTCGATCGCCGCGGGCCTGAGGTACACGGCGCCCTGGTGATCCCGCCCCCGCCGTACGTCTGTGTAAGCCACTGCCGTCGTGTAAAGACTGTAAGCCGCCTTGCCAGCTTCGGTTCTGCGGCTCATTACCACATAGCGAACCGTAACTTCATCCAACCACTCTGCCTCGGTATCGAATGCAAGGATGATCTGTGCCCAGCGCTGCGGCGGCTTGATCCCGCTCGCAGCCACGCTGCTCTGAAACCGCGGCGTATCCACCATACCGCGAGTCCCCAACCCGCTGATCTTGCGCACACGCACGGACTTGCCATCTGCCTCGGCCTTCACAGCCTGCGCAGATGCCACAAGCGGAGACAGGCCAACCAGAGCTGCCACAAAACAGCCGCCCCACACGCCTATAGTCCGGATTCGGCCACTCATGTTGCCTCCCGCATTTGTTTTACCTATCGCCAGCAGTTGACTTATACACGGCGATGGAAAGCGATGGAAGCAAAAAAGATCCGCCCGCAACCAGCAGGGCGCAAACCGATGAAAAGTCTGGCTCCTGCCACAATCTTCCGATAGAGTTTCTAGCTTTCCTGTCAGGAGTTATTCATGAACAGAATATGCAAAAGAGAGCAGTTGTCAGATGAAGTGTTTCGTATCCGGGTCGAGGCGCCCTTGATTGCTGAAGCCCGCCAGCCAGGTCAATTCATCATGTTGCAGATTCATGACGAAGGCGAGCGGATACCGCTAACAATCGCCGACGGCAACGCTGCAGAGGGCTGGATCGCTCTCATCTTCCAAACCGTCGGCCGCACAACCCACATGCTGGCGGACCTCAAGGAGGGCGACAAGATAGCCCACCTCCTTGGACCGTTGGGCCGCCCCACTCACATCGAGAAGTTCGGCCATGTGGTGTGCGTGGGCGGCGGCATCGGAATCGCGCCGCTCTATCCCATTGCCCATGGCATCAAGCATGCCGGCAATCGTCTCTCCGTCATCCTGGGCGCCCGTACCCGGAAACTGCTGATCCTTGAAGAGGAAATGCGCCGGATCGCCGATGAAATCATCGTTTGCACCGATGACGGGTCCTACGGCCGAAAAGCACTCGTCACCGAGCCCCTGAAGGAGATCTGCGAACGGACTCCAAAGCCGGATATGTCGGTCGCGATAGGCCCGGCTGTAATGATGAAATTCTGCGCCCGAACGGCCGCCGCATATGGGGTGCCGATGACCGTATCGCTTAACACGATCATGATTGACGGCACCGGTATGTGCGGCGGCTGTCGCGTAACAGTCGGAGGCAAAACCCGTTTTGTCTGCGTGGACGGCCCGGAATTCGACGGTCATCTGGTGGACTTCGACAACATGATGCGACGCCTCACGGCCTACAAGTCGCAGGAGGACGAGGAGCACCACCGGTGCCACATCCTGCAGGCAACGCGCGACGGGAAAGGCGGTGCCGTATGACATGGCACGCACCAGAGTCCCTCCACGAGCAGGCCCGCTCGGAGCTTTCAGCCATCGCCGGCCGTAACCAGCCGCTCTCACCACGTGATCGGATGAGGATCGCCCCGCAGGAAATGCCGACCCAGTCCCCGACGGACCGCGTCCGCAATTTCGACGAAGTCGCCTTGGGCTATTCCTCCGACCAGGCCAAAGCGGAAGCCTTGCGCTGCGTGCAGTGCAAGAACAAGCCATGCGTCGAGGGATGCCCCGTACGGATCGACATCCCCGCCTTCGTTCAGGCCATCGCGGAAGACGATCTGCAGCGGGCTATCGACACCATCAAGCAGAGCAGTCTGCTGCCGGCCATCTGCGGCCGCGTGTGCCCGCAGGAATCACAGTGCCAGGAGCCCTGCACAGTCGGCAAGGCACTTAAGGACGTTAACCGCGCCGTCTCGATCGGCAGACTGGAACGTTTCGTGGCTGACTGGGAGCGCACCAAGGGAATCAAGTCGCCCCCGGCCAAGGGCGACACCGGCTTCAAGGTCGCCGTAGTCGGAAGCGGGCCGGCCAGCTTGGTGGCCGCCGCGGACTGCCGTCGTGAAGGCCACGCCGTCACCGTCTTCGAGGCGTTCCATAAGATGGGCGGCGTGATGGTGTACGGCATACCGGAGTTCCGCCTGCCCAAGGCCATCGTGCAGGTCGAGATTGACACGCTCAAGGCCATGGGTGTCCAATTCAAAACCAATTATGTCGTCGGACGCACCCGTACCATCCAGGACTTCTTGACAAAGGATGGGTTTGACGCCGTGTTTGTGGGCACAGGCGCCGGCCTTCCGAAGTTCATGAACATCGAGGGCGAGAACCTGATCGGCGTATTCTCCGCCAACGAATACCTCACCCGCACCAACCTGATGAAGGCCTATGACCGGTCAATAGCCGACACGCCAATCATGAGATCCCGCAAGGTTGCGGTTCTCGGCGGCGGAAATGTGGCCATGGACGCCGCCCGCACTGCCATGCGCCTCGGCGCGGAAGAGGTCCACATTATCTACCGCCGAACCGAGGCGGAAATGCCAGCGCGTGTTGAGGAGGTAACCCACGCCAAGGAGGAGGGTATCCAGTTCCACCTGCTGGAGAATGCAAAGCGCATTCTGGGTCATGAGGACGGCCGAGTAAGGGCCATCGAATGCCTCCGCTACAAACTGGGAGAGCCGGATAAGTCCGGACGCCCGCGCCCCGTTGAGATTCCAGGCAGCGAGTTCACCATCGATCTCGATACAGTCATCGTGGCCATCGGCAACGACTCGAATCCGCTCATCTCCCAGACAACACCGCAGATCCAGACCACAAAGTGGGGAAACATCGTGGTAGATGACGATGGCAAGACATCCATGGATGGCGTCTTCGCGGGCGGCGACATCGTGCTGGGCGCCGCCACCGTGATCCTCGCCATGGGGCAGGGCCGCCGGGCCGCCCTGTCCATCAACCGAATGCTCGTGGAAAAGGCGAGGCAACGCGCCCCGGTCGGCTGCAACGGGTAGCGCCGTATCAGCGCGTGGGAGAACCGAATCCCGTGCAGTCAACCTACTCGGCGGATATGCTGGCGGCTTGCAATCAGGCCACGCGCGCATTGGGAAATCAGGCGGAGACCGTCCGCACCTTTGTGGGCGCCATGCAAAACCCGAACGGCGGTTACCGCGGACGGGGAACCCAAAGCGACCTGTACTACACCAGTTTCGCCGTGGAGTGTACGCTCGCGCTGGGCGAAGGGACATTCACGCCGACGTTAGCCTCCTATCTGGCCGACTTCGGATCAGGCGAACGTCTGGACTTCATTCACCTCACCTCGCTGGCGCGATGTTGGGCGCGGGTTCCCGGCGCGATGCCGGACGAGACACTCCGCAACAAATGGGAACGCCGCATGCTTACCTACCGTGCGCCGGAAGGCGGATTTCACACCACCGCCGCACCAACCCAAGGCTCGGTCTCAGGCACATTCCTTGCCTTCATGGCATTCGAGGACCTTGGGAAACGGTTTCCAATCTCACTGCGCATGGTGTTCGAGGCTACTGCTTTGCGGTCGAAAGACGGCGCCTATGCCAACGAGCCTCGAATGCAGGCCGGCACCACGCTGGCCACGGCCGGCATGCTCATCCTTCGCCGCAGGATGGGACTCTCCTCCGATGACGCCGTCCTGCGGTGGCTCAACGGTTGCTGCTTCCGAGAAGGCGGTTACCTGGCGACCCCGGATGCGCCCGTCCCCGACCTCCTTTCCACCGCCACCGTTCTCTATGCCTTTAGGCGGTTGGGTATCAAGCCGGATAAGGCCAGAGTCAACGCAAGCCTCGGTTTCGTCGAGAGCCTGTTCCACGAAAGCGGCGGATTCTCCGGAAGCTGGTTGGATCACACTCCCGACACCGAGTACACTTTTTACGGACTTCTCTCTCTCGGTTGCCTGGCGGAGATGACGTAAAGACAGCAACATCGTCCACGGAAACGGCGGGAAAATCCTGGGAGCCAGGCTGTTATCCGAATTCGAGCCCGCCGGCCGCTGGTCCGGCCGCCTGAGCACCATCCCACTGGCTACGGCGATCACAGTCGTCGCGCTGGACCGGACGGATCGCACACGCCACGGCTCGTTGATCGTGCGTGGACTGGACTATCTGGCCAACCACGCCAACAGCGACGGCGGATGGGGTGACTCGCCGGAAAGTCCTTCCAATCTGACCGCCACACTCCTGGGGTGGTGCGCATTCTCCGTTTCGGACCTGTCACGACCTGCACACCGGAATGCGACCGCCGCATGCGAGTCGTGGCTTCGCCGCGACCTCGGATCGCTACCCGCTCATCTTCGCCCTGATGGGCATTCAGGCCGCTGAAGGGGGCAATCTCGAACAGGCCAAGGAGCTGCTGAAGCGCACCGCGCGCCTTCTCCGGGGCAAGGGACTGGCCAAGTAGGTAGTCAACGCCCAGCGTCAGGAGCGCGAGTTTGCGAGCGTATCATGGACGCCGTGGTTCGCGCACCCTGTCATCAGTCTCCGTAGGGAGTTCTCGCCCGATGGACGAAGACAATCCGACTGTCGTCGTCCACCGAGTAGACCAGTCGGTCCTTGTAGGAGAGCCTCAAGGAGAAGAATCCATCGAGGTCGCCGACCAACCGTTTTCCGCAACGGGGGTTCGACGCCACCTGTTCCCGGAGCACAATCTTAAGCTTCTCCTTCAGACGAGGGGGGAGCTTGTCGACGTCCTTTGCGGCCTCCTTGGTGAACCGGATGGCATACGGCGTCACGGTTTCTCTCCGAAGACCTCCTCGAACGAGACCGTCTCGCCTCTGCGCATCTGCTCTACGGACTTCTTCATGCTTTGGCGGAAGCCAGGCGTGGAGAGCAGTTCCATGGTCTCAATCATGCTGTCGTAGTAATCCTCCGCCAGTAGGACGACTGAGCCCCGGCGATGGTGTATCCGGTAAATCTGGTGCTTGTCGGTCGCCCCCTTGACGACATCGAAGAACTCTCGGCGCGCGTCGGTAGCAGTCAGTGTTGTCATGGGCACTCCTTCATGTACGTATTTCTGTACATGTTGCGACGCTTCGATCACGCTGTCAATACCATTTCTTTCGCGAACGGGATAGGACCGCCCCTTTAGCCCGAGTTCGTCAGTGGGAAGCCTGCAGCGACTTTCTTTGCTCCATTCTTGCGCATAACCCATTGCGGTTACGCATCACGTTGTTCAAGACGTCGATGTAGTCTAGACCACCCCGTTGCATAAAGCCGCTGAGATGGCTGATACTGTGGCATGTTTTTAAAACGACAGAAGCGGCGCAAGCAGGGAATTGAATACGAGTACTGGGAACTGGTGCGCACGGTACGCAGGGCGGCCGGGCCACGGCACGAGACGGTGGCGTACCTGGGGAAGTTGGAAGAAGGCGAAGCACGTCGGCAGTACGGATGGTCGGACCTGGACGCGTTGCTGGAAGGGCGCGAACCGGACGTGCAGTTGCATCTGGATCTGGCAGGCACGCCTGCGGCACCGGAGCCGGAATGGCGGCGGATCAACGTGCGTGGTGTCCGCGTGGAACACGTGCGAGCGTTTGGCCGGGTATGGGCCGCACTATCCGTGTGGCGTCGGCTGGGACTGCACCGGTTGTTGAGAGAAGCGATTCCATCCGGTCAGGAGGATGTCAGCTGGGATCTAGTGGCGTGCATCTTGGCAACGGCGCGGTTCTGCGCGCAGACCAGCGAGTTATCGGTGGCGGAACGATGGTACGAGAGCACCGCCTTGGCCGACATTCTGGGCGTTCCCAGCGAACGCATCAACGAGAGCCGTCTGTATCGTGGTTTGGATGCGTTGCTGGGTTGCCTGGTTGGCAGAGCATTCGTGAGGGGTTGGAAGTCAAACTGGTTGCCGCGCCGGACGGGCAGCCGGAGCGCTTTGTGCTCTGTCGCAGTCGTGACCGCGCCGCCAAGGAGCGGGCTATGCTGGAGCGGCAAGTAGTCCGACTGCGAAAGGCCTTGGACAAGATCGATGCGGGCTTGCGCAAACGGCCCTCGGCCGATGCGTTGAAGATCGAGCGGCGCATTGGTCGCTGGCTGGGACGCAATCCGGCGGCTGAACGCGTGTTCGATGTCGAAGTGCTGCGGGATAAGAGCGATAGGGCTTTCGGACTGCAGGTGTGCGAACAAAGGGAGCGTCTGGACTGGGCGTCACTGGCCCAGGGAGCCTATTTGCTTCGGACCAACCACGTCTCTGAAGATCCCGCGGAACTATGGAAGTGGTACATCCAACTCACGCAGGCCGAAGCCGCGTTCCGCACCAGCAAGAGCGACCTGCTGCTGCGTCCGGTCTTTCACCAGAAGGAGGAACGTGTAGATGCCCACATCCTGGTCTGCTTCCTGGCGCTGGCCATGTGGCGGACGCTGGAGCAATGGATGGCATCCAAAGACCTCGGCACATGCGCCCGCCAGTTCCTTCTGGAAATGGACAACGTGCACTCGCTCGATGTGCTTCTGCCAACCGACACTGGTACAACTATCCGCCTTCGCACCGTTTCGAAACCAGAAAGAGCACTGGCAGTGCTACTGGCAAAGCTCGGGCTCAACCTTCCGCAAATTCCAAAACGACTCAAAAATGTAGTCTAGACTTCATCAACCGTTTTGTTGCCGCGCAATAGGTTAGGAGCAAGAATAGCGCAACACTGACGAACTCGGGTTAACAGACTGGGGCGCAAGTATATGCACAGTGACGCACACGCGCAGGGACACCTATTTCAGTCTCATTCAGTCTCATCTAGTCTCACGCAAACAGGCCGAGTCCACCACTCGTCCGCGTCGTTACCTTCTACTTCTTTTCGACCTGCGATCGCGCCCGCTAGGCTCAAATCGCGCACCCTTCCATTCACCCCCAGGGCGGCGCTCCGCTTGCCCTGGGCTGTCGACTTGCAGCCCTTCAGGCTGCCGGCTCACGTTCATCATTTTTCCCGTCGCCAACCGCTGTATTTTAGACAGACATGTCGCAAATACAGTTGCGACGGTGCCCGAGGGTTGATTTTGCCCTGTCTGAACACGGACAATCAGCGGTTTGAGCCCATAAAATGCCTTGTGCACATTTCTTCTGTAACCTAAGCTACGCACGAACAATGGAGACGCTCTTGCCGCGTCGCAAAAGGGAGGATACGCTATGCAGACTCTGTTGTCGGTTGCCACGGCTCTGTGGATTACCTTGGTTCTCGCAACCCCTTCGCTGAAAGCCCAGTCCTTCTCCGACTGGCTAAAGGAAGACAGGGAAAGTCTTCAGGAGTTTGTCGGAGGAACAGCCAAGACCAATACGCCAGCCGTCACGCCACCACCACCGCCGCCACCACCACCGCCAGTTGTCGTCCCACCCGGTCCTGCGCCGGACCGGACCATACAGCCGGAACGGATCCCTGTGCCTGAAACCACCGCACCTGTGTTGATCCCTTCTCAGTCGCCATCAGTGGATATCGCCGCCAGCGGTCTGCAAGAACGGCCAGTGACACAGACATCCACTTCGGGAGTCGCCACCGGCTCCACCGAATGGCTGATCATGGTTTACCAGGCCGGTGACAACAGTCTGGATGATCAAACGATCAAGGACGTAACGGAAATGGAGAAAGTTGGGTCATCGGACCGCATTAAGATTGTAGTCCTGATGGACCGGGTGAGTAACCGGGAGTGGACTACAACCCGACGATTCCTTGTCCAAAAGTCGGCAAAACCGGGACAGAAGCGTTCGTGGGACACTTCGTTGCCTACCTGCAAGGATCTTGGCGAACTCAACATGGGCGATCCGGCGACCCTGCGCAACTTCGTGACTTGGGCCAGGCAGGAGTACCCGGCACGCCGATCCATGCTGGTGCTTTGGAATCACGGAGGCGGCTGGCGCAGCGCCATGCAGAAGGCAGTGACCCGGTTCACCCGTGCCCCGGAGGAAAGCGTCAATCCAGGCATCGCTCTGCTCTCGCGCGGCATTGCATGGGACGACACCAGCAACGGCGATTTTCTGGAGTCACGCGAAGTGCGCACCGCACTTGCCGGTTTTCCCAAACTGGATATTCTTGCCGCGGACGCCTGCCTGATGGCCATGGTCGAATGCGCCTACGAGTGGAGGGATCTCGCCGCATACTATGTTGCATCCCAGGACGTCGAACCTGGAAGCGGATGGTCCTATGCTGACGCCTTTGCGCCGATGCAGGCCGATCCCGGCATGAAGACCGAGGCCTTGGCTAAGCACCTCGTGCGGGCTTACGCAGACTCCTATCCGCCCGGCATGGCCGTGACGCACAGCGCGATTCAGTTGGACAAAGTCAAGCCGCTGGGCGATGCAATCGATGCGCTTGCCGGGTTGCTTCTGGACCATCGCCGGACCGGTGGAAAGATCCCTGCCGGAATATTCGATGTCCAAGCGTTTCCGGCCAATGCCGGTCAGAGCGGGTTTGATTTTCTCGATCTGGACTCCATTCTCGAGAACATCGCCTGCACCGCGACACTTCCCCCACCCCTACGGGATTCCGCCCTTGAGGCGCGGCGGCGGTTGGCGGATGCTTCGCTGTCGAATTCCAGCTCACCGCCAATCAAAGGTCGCGGCCTGAGCATCTTCGGCGGCGCCACGAACGAGAAACAGGATTACCGGCCTGACATCATTCTGTTTGCGCGCGACACCCGATGGGACGAGTTCATTATGACCGGCATGCCATCCCGCGGTTCTTCCGAAGCCGTCTCTACGGATTCCCGCACCGGAGGTACAACACCCGCGCCAGGCCGGTGGGCCGTGCTGATCGGCGTCAATGACTACGCAGATTCCAAGATACCGGACCTTGCCTATGCGGAGGCCGATGTGACGGCCCTTCGCGACGCGCTAGTCCATAGCGCGGGCTACGATACCAACCGCATCTTCACCCTCATCAACAGCGAGGCTACGGTCGAAAGCGTACGAACCATGCTCGGAACCGAGATTCCCAGGAAAGTCAGCCCGGGCGACATGGTAACGATCTATTTCTCCGGCCACGGCGCCGCCGAACCTTCCTCCCGTGGCGAGAGCGAAGACGGAACGGAAAAGTACATGCTGCTGGCAAACAGCAAGGTGGACGATCTTTACGGAACGGCTCTACCCATGTCAGAGCTGGCGCGCATCTTCGGACGTATCCGATCGGACAAGATTCTCCTGCTCATGGATTCTTGCTACTCAGGCGCCGTGCAGGGGCAACGCCTCATGCGCGGCGGAACCCCCGTGGCGCGGCTGAGCGACGACTACCTCTCGCGCCTTTCCCGCAGCCAAGGCACCGTGGTGATCACCGCCTCCCGCGCGAGTGAGCGATCGCTGGAATCCCCCACCCTGCGGCACGGTGTATTCACGCATTACCTGCTGAATGTCTTTAAGAATCTTGCAGACTCCAACCACGACGGCATCACTACGGTAATGGAGGGTTTTCAGTATCTGGTCACCACCGTCACGGCCGAGGCGGGCCGCATGGGCGGAGCACAGCAACCCATGATGAAGGGTGAAATGACAGGCGACTGGCCGCTCGTCGGCGAGTTGGTCGCCGAGACAAAGAGCGATTAGCTGCGTCTGCTCTCTGGAACTCACGGGAGGTCTAATGCCATGAAAGAAAGCTCTTCGATTCACGGTAGCGCCGCGGCCGCAGCACTCATCGCCGCCATGGTCGCCGGCGGATGCGCTTCCGTCCCGGGACGCAGCGGCAGCCATATTGTGTTCCACGGACGGTTGCTCGCTTGCGTCCCGGAGGAGCAGGCTCGGATGATCAGCACCAGCCGCACCAGCGCACAGCCCGACGCGTGGCGGGTCGAAAGGGTCGGCCCGACTCTTCCCTCAGACAACCGCGCATCGGGAGCCCGCGCATGGCTGGTACTCAGCCCGCCTCGAAGTGCGACTCATCGAATCGAGCGCGAACACCCGTGGGATCTGGCCCATCAGGCGGCAGACGCCCAGGGCCAGGCAGCCGGTCGCCTGCTTGGGGATCTCCAGACACGGGCAGGGGGAAGCCCGACGCTTCTCGCGGTTGAGCCTGACATGTTCCACCCCGACCCGCGCGGACCAGAGAAGCTTGATGACTCCAAGAAACTGGACGCGTACACCTCGCGGACAGAGGGGCAGACCCTGACCTTGTGCGATCGCGAAAGTCTACACTGGCCCAGGCGGCAACAGTTGGGCTGGCACTTGAGCGATGAGTTCTCCGAACTCCGCAGCGCCCGTCAGTACGTGGCCACTAACTTCCCGCCGAGAACACCGGCGGACCGCATACGCATCGCCATTCTCGACACCGGTTACGACGAAGACCATGTCGCCAATCCGCCCGGGCTCAACAAACGGGAATCGCGGGATTTCACACAGGACCCGCTCAATCCGTCAGTCGGCGCCGTCGACCCCTTTCAGGATGGACCCTTCCACGCCCCCGGACACGGGTGCGGATGCCTGGGCATCCTGGCAGGCGGCCGTGTCTCCCACCCAGAGTCCGGGTTTGACGAGGCCATTGGCGGAGCTCCTTCCGCCGAAGTGATATGCCTGCGAATATCGGATTCCGTGGTTCATCTCCTTCCTTCCACCATGGCCACAGCCATCCGTTATGCCGTTGCCCAGGGCTGCGATGTGATATCGCTCAGTCACGGCGGATTGCCATCCCGGATGCTCGCCGACGCCGTCAATGAAGCATACGAGCGTGGAACAGCCATATTCGCGGCGTCCGGCGACTTCTTTGTCACGCCACTTTTTGGCTGGTCCACCCCGCGCTTCACGGTCTATCCAGCGGCGTTCAGCCGGGTGGCGAGCGTCTGCGGTGTAACAGCCGACGGACAGACATACGGGAAGGCCCACAGTTGGATGACGCTCCTGACCTTTCGCAAATGGTCAAGTTGGATGATGCGTGGAAACTACGGACCTCCGTCCGCCATGCAGGAAGCCATCGCCGCCTACACTCCAAACGTGCTCTGGCCCCGGCATTCCAAGGAGTTCCCCTCCAACCTTGCCGACAGGGATGGAGGAGGGACATCAGCCGCGACGCCGCAAGTTGCCGCCGCAGCAGCGCTCTGGCTGCAGGCCCACCGCCACGATCCCGCCTTGACCGACAAATGGCGTAACTGGGAGAAGGCAGAATCAGTGTATCTGGCGTTGTTCGACTCGGCCGCAAAACGCACTGCCGAGGGTGCGGATACCATGCAGTACTTCGGCAACGGTTTGCTCAAGGCGCGCAGGGCACTGGATCTCGGCGTACCGCGCGACATGCAGAAAAGGCCGGAAGCCAGCGTGGGCCTCGGATGGCTGGGCCTGCTGACAAGCATTACACCCGCCGTCCGGTCGGCATCTGGCACGCGTTCCGCAGGCGATGCCGGCCTGCATCTCCAGATGGTCCAGACAGAAATCGCCCAACTGGTCCAGGGATCAGAGTCGCTCCAGCGTGTGGTAGAAACACTGAACATTGACATCTATGCGACCGCGCCGCCGGAGCGCACTGCGCTTCTGGGCTTTGCTCAAGCACTCCGGGCAGAACCCCGTGCTTCGAGATACCTCAAGACTGTGCTCAAGACCATCGAAAGGGATCTGTCCGCCGCGCCGCCGGCTAAGTGACGGAGCCTACTCTTTCCCGGTCCAGCAGTAGGTGCAAACCTTATCCGCAGGCATCCCTATCGCCTTTACCATGTCATCCAGCTTCTGATACTGAAGCGTCGTAAGGCCCAACTGGCGGCGAATCACCTCCACCATCGCACAGTGCTTCTCGGACTTGTCGTCGGAGTAGATGTCGAGATCCTTGTCGTCACTGCCTTCAATTTCCTTCACCGCCTTCCGTCCGGCAAGGTCCAGTTCCGAACGCGACCGCGAGAAATTGAGAAACTTGCAGCCGAAGAGCAACGGCGGACAGGCGGGCCGCATGTGCACTTCCTTGGCGCCGAAATCGAACAGCCGCTTTATGGTGTCCCTCAGTTGTGTGCCCCGCACAATGGAGTCCTCGCAGAACAGACACCGCTTCCCGTCAATCAACTCCCGGACCGGCAGCAATTTCATCCGGGCAACAAGGTCGCGCATGGACTGGTCCTGCGGCATGAAACTCCGGGGCCACGTGGGAGTGTACTTCACGAACGCGCGCTGGTACATCACGCGGGCTTCGTTGGCGTAGCCCAGCGCATGCCCCGTTCCGGAATCGGGTACACCTGCCACCAGATCGGGCTTCACCTTGTCCACCCGCGCCAGCGCCGCACCGCAGCGATACCGCGCTTGCTCGACATTGATTCCCTCGTAGCCGGATGCCGGGTAGCCATAGTAGATCCACAAAAAGGAGCAGACGCTCATCTTGTCGCCGGGGCGTCGGAGCTGTTCCATGCCATCGGCCGTCAACCGCACGATCTCGCCGGGCCCCAGGTACTTCACGATCTCATAGTCCAGGTTGGGAAAGGCGCACGTTTCCATCGTCGCGGCATAGGCGCCATCCTTCTTCCCGACAATGATCGGGGTCCGTCCCAGCCGATCCCGTGCCGCGTAGATCCCCTGATCGGTCAACAGGAGCATCGAGCAGGACCCCTCGATAACCTCCTGCGCGTGCCGAATGCCGTCCTCAAACGTGGCTTCCTGGTTGATCAATGTTGCCACCAGTTCCGTCGGGTTCACCTCGGTGCCGCTCATCTCGGAGAAATGGGTCGTGCGTTTCCCGTACGCCCGGTTGACGAGATAGTCGGCGTTCCTTACAACGCCCACCGTTACAATGGCATAGACGCCCAGATGCGACCCGATCAGAAGCGGCTGATCCTCATAGTCACTGATCACGCCGATGCCGGTCCGCCCCTGCATCCGTCGAATGTCATCTTCAAATTTTGTCCGAAACTGACTGTTGGTTATGTCGTGAATGAACCGGGTATACCCCTTGGGATTGCGCACCGCCAGTCCGCCGCGTCGCGTTCCCAGATGCGAATGGTAGTCTGTTCCGTAGAACAGATCGGTTACACAATCCTGCCTCGAAACCACGCCAAAGAAGCCGCCCATGCCACACCTCCATTTTGCTGGGGGGACTATACCCTCCCCATCGTCGGGAACTAAGCAAAAACTGACATCCGATGAACTTAACGGAACTCGTTGCGTCAAGGGAATTTCTGCGCTAGCATTACAGCCTAACCGTTTATTTGGAGTCACGGAATGATAGACAGGGTCTTCTGGAAACAGCGCAAAGTGCTGATTGTGGGACACACAGGCTTCAAAGGAAGCTGGCTTTCGATCCTCCTGCAGCGATTGGAGTCCCAGGTCACAGGTTACGCCCTCCCACCCCCGACACGGCCAAGCCTGTTCGAAGACGCAGGGATTGCCAACGGCATGACGTCCGTGGAAGGCGACATCAGGGATCTCGCGCGACTTTCCGCGGTAATGTGCGAACAGCGCCCCGAGATTGTGGTCCACATGGCCGCCCAGCCGCTGGTCCGTCAGTCCTATGCCGATCCGATCGGCACGTTCGACACAAACATCATGGGCACGGTCAACGTACTGGAGGCCGTCCGAAGGACAGCGTCAGTCCGCGCCGTGGTCGTGGTGACAAGCGACAAGTGCTACGCCAACAAGGAATGGGTGTGGCGCTACCGGGAGGAAGATCCTCTCGGCGGCCACGACCCCTACTCGGCAAGCAAGGCATGCACCGAAATAGTTGCCGCCTCCTACAGAGACTCGTTCCTGGCCCACAACAACATTGCGCTGGCAACCGTGCGCGCGGGTAACGTGGTGGGCGGTGGTGACTGGGCCACCGACCGTCTCGTGCCGGACGCGGTTCGCGCTCTGATGCGAAACGAATCCGTGCAGCTCCGAAACCCTGGCGCTGTGCGGCCTTGGCAACATGTGCTCGAACCGCTGCACGGGTACCTGATGGTCGCAGAGGCGCTATTTAATAATCGGCCGGAAGCCGCAGGAGCGTGGAACTTCGGCCCGGACGAATCCGGCGCCATGGCTGTGTCATGGATTGTCTCAGGCATCGTCAAGCGCTGGGGTGACGGCCTTGACTGGGGCCACAACAACGGAACCAACCCTCACGAGGCCAAGGTTCTGACGCTCGATTCCTCCAAATCACGCGCTCTGCTAAACTGGACGCCACTCCTTTCGACAGACGGGACCCTTGACTGGACAGTCGAGTGGTACAAGGGATACGCCGACGGCGAAAACGCCAGAGCCCTGACACTTCGCCAGATAGAACGTTACGAGCAGCAATCGCAGGCTCGGAACACAGTCTGGACAAGTGCCGCGGGTTGATACGTCAGGCGACATAACCTCTGAAAGATGCCGGGTAAAACGGCTTGCATGAGTATCGGCATCTCTGCTAAACAAGCCAAATCTTTGGAGACCCACCAAATGAAAGCAGTGATTCTGGCCGGCGGTTTCGGCACACGGTTGAGCGAAGAGACCGTAGTCCGGCCCAAGCCGATGATCGAGATCGGCGGAAAGCCTATCCTATGGCATATCATGAAGATCTACAGCGCCCACGGCATCAACGATTTCATCGTCTGCTGCGGTTACAAGGGCCACATGATCAAGGAATACTTCGTCAACTACTCTCTCCACAATGGCGACATGCGGGTCAACCTGCGTTCACAAAAGGTGGAGTTGCTCCGTGTTGATGCCGAACCCTGGACGGTGACCCTTGTGGACACAGGCGAGCAAACCGGCACTGGAGGCCGCCTGCGAAGGGTGCGCGAGCATATCGGAAACGAACCATTCTGCTTCACTTACGGCGACGGCGTCACCGACGCCAATATCACCGATAATCTTGCTTTCCACCGGCGGCATGGGCTCGTCGCTACACTGCTCGCCGTGGAACCGCCCGGCCGTTTCGGATCGTTCGACCTGCCAGACACCGAGATCCATGTACGCTGGTTCAAAGAGAAGAAGCGCGGGGACGTAGGCTGGGTCAATGGCGGCTTCTTCATCCTCGAACCAAAAGCCTTTGACTACATCCGCGACGACAGCGTCATGTGGGAGGCGGAACCTATGGAAACACTGGCCGCCAGCGGGCAACTCGCCGCCTACAAACACGCTGGTTTCTGGCACTGCATGGACCATATGCGAGACAAGATGCGCCTGGACGATCTCTGGGCAAGCGGCAAGGCACCATGGAAAGTCTGGAAATGAGCGGCACCCCTTGCCCCACCAACTCTCGAGGACGGAACAACGCTCACACTCCCAGGAACGGATGACCATTATGGACTCCGCACCAACTACGAAACTGACGTGCAGATCGTGCAACGCCCCTCTCCAGACGGTCTTTGCCGACCTGGGGATGGCACCCCTCTCCAACGGCTACATTCGCCCCGACAGCGCCCTCTCGATGGAACCGACTTTCCCGCTGTGCGTCTATGTCTGCGACAAGTGTCTTCTGGTGCAGTTGCCGGAGTTCGAGGCCCCGGCGAACATATTCTCCGAGACATATGCCTATTTCTCATCCTACTCGGACTCCTGGCTGGAGCACTGCCGCCGTTACGTGGACATGGTCACCGCACGATTCGGTCTGACATCCCGTCACCAGGTGATTGAACTCGCCAGTAACGATGGATACCTCCTGCAGTACTTCGCCCAGCGAAGTATTCCGGTGCTCGGCATAGAGCCGGCGGCAAGCGTTGCCAGCGCCGCAATTGCACGCGGCATTCCAACCCGCGTGGAGTTCTTCGGCAGCCGACTGGCAACCACACTCGTAACGGAAGGCACACGGGCAAACCTGCTCATCGGCAACAATGTGCTGGCTCACGTTCCGGACCTGAACGATTTCGTCAAGGGCGCCAAAATCGTCCTGGCCCCCGGCGGCGTCATCACACTGGAGTTCCCGCACCTTCTGAATCTCATCGAGCAGAACCAGTTCGACACGGTCTACCACGAACATTTCTCCTACTTCTCCTTGCTCGCCGTCGAGCCAGTCTTCCATCGCCACGGACTCCGGCTTTTCGACGTGGACTGCCTGCCGACCCACGGCGGATCGCTTCGCATCTACGCCTGTCATGACAACGACACAGCCAGACAGACAACGCCACGCGTCGCCGAATTGAATAGCCGCGAAACAGCCGCCGGATTGCGCACCCCAGCCTGCTACGCGGCCTTCGGCGAACGCGTCCGGGAAACAAAACGCAAACTCCTGACATTCCTAATCGGGGCCCGACGCTCCGGCAAGCGCGTCGCCGCCTATGGGGCTGCCGCCAAGGGCAACACGCTGCTGAACTACTGCGGGATCCGGACAGACTTCATTGACTTCGTGGCCGACCGCAACCCGCATAAGCAAGGTTGCCTGATGCCGGGGTCGCGCATCCCCATCGTAACCCCCGAACAGTTGCGCGAGGCGCGTCCAGACTACGTGCTCATCCTTCCCTGGAACATAAGGGAAGAGGTCATGACACAACTGGCCGACGTCCGATCCTGGGGTGGTCAGTTCGTCGTTCCAATTCCCGAAGTGAAGGTCTTTCCATGAAGTTTGCCGCCGCGCCACTTTCCGGCGCATGGGTAATCGCCGTGGAACCCCACACAGACGCCCGTGGATTCTTCGCCCGCACGTTCTGCGTACGCGAGATGGAGGCTCACGGAATACGGTTCCCTGTGGTGCAGTGCAGCGTCTCGGTTAATTTAACAAACGGCACCCTGCGTGGAATGCACTACCAGGCCGATCCCCATGCCGAACAGAAAATGGTGCAGTGCACACGCGGGGCCATCCATGACGTGATCGTAGACCTCCGGCCCGAGTCGAGAACATTCAAGAAATACTATGGACTGCCGCTGCGCGCATCAGATCATCGCATGCTGTTCGTGCCCAAAGGTTTCGCACACGGCTTCCTCACTCTTGAGGACAACACTGAGGTCTCGTACACAATGTCCGAGTTCTTCGAGCCCTCGTCCGCGCGCGGCGTCCGCTACGACGATCCGGCCTTCGGAATAGAGTGGCCAGCCCCTGTTCGCGTCATCTCTGACAAAGACCTATCCTACCCCGATTTCCGTTGACCTTACCAAACAACGATACCATCGGCGACTCCACTCCTGGCCACGCGCAGAGGCCACAACCCGTCAGATTGTAGGCGTCGCGACAGGTTGTATGCGTTGCGACATTTGCCGCCTTCATGCTGGGCGTCGTCCGACGCGACGATCTCGTTCATCTGGTGGGAAGCGATGACCCGCGATCAGGGCAAATACTTGCCCTTCTTCAGCTTCTCAGGCAGGTAGGTGTCGAGAACGAAGTTCAAGCCGTGCTTGGCAAAGGCCTGCTGCTCAATGCGTACGCCCAACTTCAGCATCTGGTTAAGCGCATCCTGCCATTCCCTGTGATGCTTGACGAATGGATCGTTCTTGAGCGCATCCTTCGCCCTCTTGATATCAGCCTCCTCCAGGGGATGCGTGGCATCTTCCAGCTTGTAGTCGGCAATGTCAGCGGGCGTTACGCCAAGGTAGTGAGCCTGAGGAACGCAGAAGAACTTGTTGATGTGCGCGGACTGCCCCGAACCGACCTTCAGCGTCCGGTAGATATTGCAGTAACCGTACGGATCACCGTCGGTAAAGACCAGTACGGGCAACTTCTGGTCATCCGCCAGACGGCGGATGAATCGGCGGCACGCCCGCGTGGGGACCCCGCTCATCGAAACGAGAACTGCATTGGCTTTCTCGTAGTACAGGTGGTGAACCAGGCGCTGGAACAGCGACGCGGTCTCTATCACGAGGATGAACTTCGCCTTGGACTCAAATACCAGATGTTCGACACGGGAAGGGATGCTCCAGGCTCCGCTGCCCAGCTTCGAGCAGTCCACCCGCACGGTCTGACCCGTGACCGGGTTGCGGTCAATCACGACCAGCGGGCCAGCAACGTCACCGCCGCGCTCTTCCGGGATGTACCCTAATTGCTCACGATTCACGCCCAACATGGCCTCCATGTCGTCCAGCAGCGTGTCGCTTTCGGGCTGTTCGTCAAAACGGCATTCGCCCCAGCTCTTGCTGTTATAGTAGATTTCGCGCTTTCCGGCGATGTCGTTCTGATCCAGCAGGTCCCTCTTTGTCGTGGCCATCAGCCGCATGGACTGGGCAAACGTCTTGACGGTGTTGTACGTCAGCGTTCGTGTCGATATCTTACCTCGAATCTCGAAGTGTCCCTGTTTCGGATCGTATTTGACGTTCGTCAGCGAACGGATCGGAAACTTCATCTCCGGCTTCTTCCGCCGCTCTGTGATGTCACGATAGATAGTCTGGCCCATGCCAACAATACGGCTGGACGCCTCTTCCCTGGAGACCAGTTCCGGGTTTCCCGCCTTCCCTTTCGAACCGGACCCTTCAGACGCTTTCTTTGCCTTGACCATATCCGTCATCTTTCTCTTCGGCTCACGTTTCCAAGTGCGTTCGTTCCAGCATGCTTTCCAGATTCGAAACGACTCTCTTCTCATCCTTATCAGTCAGGTCGAGGATATCACGCAACCCCTTCGCCAGGTGAGGTATGTAAAGCGCCATGTAGTTGCGTTTCCGATCCATCTCCGCCTGGCGCGAGCGCCGCTTTAGAAAGACGGACAGCCGCCTGCCGCATTCCTGCAGGCAGAAGGCCATTTCACGGATGATCTCCGGGTAGTGCGCAATCGCCTCCTTGCTCTCACTGGTGAACGGAACCCAGACGCTGGCCATGTGGACCATGACGACCATCGGTCCGAGCGGCAGCGACCCCTTGGGTTGCGATAATCCGTAAGTCTTCCACTTCACGCCCGTCACAGCCTTGGTCACCGCGCATCCGCCGGCCATGTAGAGCAGCGGCACACGGTTGGCAAACCGCATGACGCGAACCGGCTCGTCCCCCGCCATATCATCCTCACCCGGCCTCGCATACGCCAAACCAGCTTCGATGAGGAACGGATTGCCACGGTAAACCGTTGGTGACCTCGTTACGGCAGTGTAGAAGTCCGCGGCGATCTCCTTCTGAAGACCCGCAACGATGTCGGTCTCCCCAATCGGAGAAAGGCAGTCGGTCGGCGGCCTCATCAGCTTGGTATGCCCGATCGCCTTGAACAGCGCCTCGCTCTCCTGGTGGGCAATGCGCGAAGGATGCGCCTTGGCGCTTATACCGGCGCAATCGCAGATTTCCTGCGCCGTCTTGCTGCTGACCCGTGAGAAATCCTCGCACAACGCCGAGCGCAATGTCCGCGCTGAGCTGCCCTTCAGCATCTGGATGAGCATCCCCAGCTCAACCCCGTGCGGATGCGGCTTTATCTCCGTAGGTGCCTTGGGCAAATGCTCACTGGCCCGCCGGAACGTCACCCACCCATGGCCCTCATGCGAAGTCGCCGGATCCGGCGATTCCCCTTCCGGCTTCTCCGTGGAGCCAACCCGATCGCCGGACTTCGCCTCACCCGCAACTGACAATACCACCCGGTAGTGCAGTTCCAGATGGGGATTAACCACCGCACATTGCTTCAAGTACTCGTCAACCGAAAGGCGCCCCCTGACGTAAGATGCCTCCATCTCGATGCTTACGCAGGTGCCATGGTCACAAACAGCCGGCGGGCTTTCCTTCCCGTCGACCGCAGCAGGATAGAACGTTGGCTTCCAGTCAACCTGCTCGTCCTTCTGGATCGTCGGCTGGTTCCTCTTTGTGTCAATCTGCACCTCTATAAGATGGGATCTCGATGGCCCGCTGGTCTTGGAATAGATCGTCGTCGAGGTCCCGGTAGTCAACTGGCCGTACATGCCGGCCGCACTGATGCCGATCCCCTGCTGTCCACGCGACATGCGCAGGCGGTGAAACTTCGAACCATAAAGAAGCTTGGCGAACACCTTTGGAATCTGCGCCCGCACGATCCCAGGGCCATTGTCCGTCACGGCAATTCGAAACCGGTCCTCTTGGGTCTGCTGGATATCAACACTGATCTCCGGCAAGATCCCTGCCTCTTCACATGCGTCCAGCGAGTTGTCAACCGCCTCCTTCACCGTGGTGAGAAGCGCCTTGCGAGGGTTGTCGAACCCCAGCAGGTGTCGGTTCTTCAGGAAAAACTCCGACACCGAGATGTCGCGCTGCTTGGCCGCCAGAGACTCTGCGTTTTCCTTCACACGTTCCTTCCGCTTTTCATTTTCCATGGTTTCTCATTCTCATCGTTGCGTCTCATTCATGACACAATATGACCACAGGGGCCGACACGGAATCCGCGGATCGTTATCCCGCCGTGCGCCCTGTGTCAAGTTATTGTTAATCTGGGCGATAACAGAGCCACGGAGCACACAACAAGGCATCCGGCATGTGATATGCGTCACTACGGGCAGGCCCTCAGTCGGTTCGGCAAATACCTGGACCGCACAACAAGCAGACTACTGCAATGGTTCTCGGGAGCCGGACTGACTGCGGGGCGTCAAACATCCGAGCCAAAACGAACATTCGGATGACGATCCAGCTTCTTCCAAATGGGTGAATTCTTCTCACTCACCTAAAGATGGCTCTTGGGACTAGGAACCATGTTGCCCCACCCCGCCATTACTGCCCCCAATGCCGCGATGCAGGCCACGTCAGACCTCAGCACTCTCCATCCCAGGGAAACTCGCTCAAATCCGCGACACTCCAAGAGGTCCAGCTCATAGCCTGTCCATCCGCCCTCCGGTCCGATGGCCATCACAATGCCACCATCAGCCGACGTGCATAAATCTCGCGGAAAACCAGATCCATTCGGGTCGAGCGCCAGTCGCCGACGGCACACGACAAGGCTGTCGAGTTCATCCTCCACGAACGGCTTGAACTGCTTCCGGATCACGACATGCGGCAGACGCGTCGCCCCGGACTGTTCCAGTCCTTCGATCATCAGAGGCCGGAAGTGCTCTTCATCTATCCAGTGCGTATCGAAATAGACCCGCTCCACCTGATCGGCATTCACCAGCACAACCCTACGCACACCCATGGCGGCCAGCGGTGCCCAGAGACGCTTCATCACCTTCGGTCGCGGCAGGGCCAGTATGACGTCAATATCCTGCTCTGCCGGGACAGGTCCGCACAGATTGCATTCCATCAGCACTTCCGCGGCTGAGGCCTGCTGCACTATGCCCGTACCGATCCATCCGTTCAGGACGCCGATCGCCAACTTCTTGCCGGGCACCGCCTTCAGAACCGAGGCGATGTGCACAGCCCGGCGCCCATGTACAACAGCTACTCCATCACGGACTTCCGAGGCTTCGAGGATGATGCGATTCACAGCATCACCCCAACTCCTCGGTGTCGCCGTAGTCCGGAACACTGGCCGCCCACCCCGCGTGCGCCTTGACGGCATCCGCAAAGACAGCCGCCGTCTTCGGCTCGCCGTGCGTAACAAACACATGCCTGGGGATATCCTTGCGCGCCATAAGCCATTTGAGGAGTTCATCCTGCCCCGCATGCGCCGAAAACCCGTTGATCCGGCGTACCTTCGCCCGGACCGTGTGGACTTCATTGTGGATCCGGACCTCCGGATCGCCATCCAGAATCTGCCTTCCGAGCGTTCCCGAAGCCTGATATCCGACAAAGAGCACCATGCTTGCTGGATTCGCAATTTCTCGGGCAAGGTGATCTTTGATCCGCCCGCCGGTGCACATGCCCGACCCCGCAATGATAATCGCGCCGCCGTGCTGTGTGGCAATGCTTGCCGACTCTTCGCGACTGCGGCACAACTTCAAACCAGGAAAGTCACAGGGGTGGTCTCCTTGGCGGATCACTGCCTGAGCAGCCTCGTCAAAGAGTTCAGCATGACGGCTGAACAACTCCGTGATACGAACGGCCATCGGACTGTCCAAAAAGACCGGAATTGCGGGAATGAGCCGCTTGTCCAGCAGCTCACGAAGGCGATACAGCAGATCCTGGGAACGCTCCACGGCAAAACTCGGAATGATAATCCTCCCGCCGGCCCGCGCCGCTTCTTTCACCGCTTCCGACAGCGCCGCCTGGATCATGTGAATATCCTTGTGGACCCGGTCGCCATACGTGGACTCCACAACGACGACATCGGCGTCTGGAATCGGTTGCGGGTCACGTAAAATTGGAGTATCCGTCCTGCCCAGGTCTCCTGAAAAGGCAACCACCGTCCGCCGCCCTCCTTCGAGGCCAACCTCCACCCGTACCGAAGAGGACCCGAGAATGTGACCCGCATCACGAAACTCCACACGGATGCCCTCCGCCGCAGTGAACGGAACCCCGTAACACACGGTCTTGAACAGTGGAATCACTCGGTCAACATCGGCCACAGTGTAGAGCGACTCCTCCGGGAAAGGGCCCCGCCGTCCCTCGCGTTCGTGGCGCGCCTTCTTCCGCTCGGCATCCTCCTCCTGCAGCCGTGCGGAATCCAGAAGCACGATTCGGGCAATGCCCGCCGTGGCGGGGGTACACCACACCGGCCCGCGAAAACCGTCCCTCACCAGCCGCGGAAGATACCCGCAGTGGTCGACGTGCCCGTGCGTCAGCACCACTGCGCTCAGAAGGCCGGGATCTTCCGGAAATCTCTCCCAATTGCGGTGCCGAAACTCGCGTTCCTGATACAACCCTGCGTCTATCAGAATGCGGCTTGCTCCCGACCGCACAAGATACCGGGACCCCGTAACGTTCTTCGCCGCACCCCAGAAGCTCAACGTCGCCATGGTGATATCCTCCCGCAATGAATGGACTCGCTCTACCACCGACACCGCGGCATAACACGCACGACGGCATGCTATCACATCGCATTATGCATGCAATAAAGTCTCGATCCGAAAACTCGTCACAGTCACGCAGGGGTAAATCCTCGGCCAGCGAAGGCAGGACTCCTTTGGCGGACCCGTGTGCGCTGCGTTTGCGGCTCGCTCGGAGATCTCGCCCCACCCTAGAAATCGTATCCGGTTCTTCCGGCTTTGGTGTGGGTACACCACCCATGTCTTGTGGTCGTTCTAACAGGAGGAATCGAGTAAGTGAGGCGGTTAAACGTATCCGAGATAGCAAGTGTAGCGGCTAAGAACGCGGTTAATACCAGTGTAGTACAGCGGCACACTTACGCGCACGCTTAACCGACACTCTTAGTCAGACACCGACTCGCTTCATCGACACTATCAGGCGACCGTTGAGGGTTTTGGAACGGCAGATCCTGTTGCGCGAAGGCTGGCGGAGGGATATAATGGTGGAGTGCAGAAGGTTGTTAAAGCATTAGCATCAGCTTTTGGATCTGTGTTGGTGACGCTCGCGGCAGCCGGCGAATCTGGAGGGAAAATGACGACAGCATCCGCAGAGGTGACGGGGACCAATGACGCAGATATTGCCACCGTTGCAGCCGGTTGCTTCTGGTGCACCGAGGCGGTGTTTCAACGCATGCCAGGCGTTATTTCCGTTCGCTCCGGCTACACGGGCGGCAGCAAACCGAATCCCACATACAAGGAAGTGTGTACCGGCACGACCGGCCACGCGGAAGCGCTGGAAATACGTTTCCGAACCAGTGTAGTGACCTACAGCCAGTTGCTTGATCTATTCTGGCGGATGCATGACCCGACCACCTTGAACCGGCAGGGCGCAGACGCAGGAACCCAGTATCGTTCGGCGATCTTCTACCACAGCCCCGAGCAGAAGAAGGAAGCCGAGGCATCCAGGGACGCGCTGGGCAAGACCGGAACATTCAAGCAACCGATTGTGACCGAGATCGGTCCGGCGGTCACGTTCTACCCGGCCGAGGACTACCACCAGGACTATTTCAACCAGAACCGCAGCGCCGGCTACTGCCGCGCAGTGATAATTCCGAAATTGAAGAAGCTGGACATGGATAAGTAACGCCGGATCTGGCATCTGCCCCTGCAAGTCCCGTCCAGTTCTTCTACGGCCGGCTACTGACGCCCCGCCGGGTGCCCCCTGATGATGACGCCGCCCGACTTCTCGTCATGCTCCAATTCAAAGATGCCTCGTGCGCCAGCTTCCTCGATCAGTTGACCGAACGAACGAAAGCCGTAGTAGGATTCGTTGAACCCGGGCTTCCGGCGTTTCAAAGTCTGCTTCACCATGGAACCCCATATCTTCTCGTCTTCGCCTCGCTCTGAAACGATCGCCTCGTAAGTCTCGGCCACTAGATCCAACGCTTCCTGCTTCTTGTCGCCGGCCGCCGCCTCGACAGGGGCGGGCTGTCCCCTTCCCCCTTTGGGAACAGCCGCCTTCCTGGCGACTGGAACACTGCGCCCCGGGGCCCGGCGGACCAGGTCGTCGTAGTAGATGAACTCGTCACAGTTGGCAATAAGCAGTTCCGCCGTCGAGTTCTTCACGCCTACTCCGATGACGGTCTTGTCGTTCTCGCGCAGTTTGCTCACCAGGGGAGAGAAGTCGGAGTCGCCGCTGATGATGACAAAGGTATCCACGTGCGACTTCGTATAGCAAAGGTCCAGCGCATCAACGACCATACGTATATCGGCCGAATTCTTGCCCGACTGCCGTACGTGTGGAATCTCTATCAGCTCGAAAGACGCCTCGTGCATGGCGGCCTTGAACTCCTTGTATCGGATCCAATCACAGTAGGCCTTTTTGACGACAATGTTTCCCTTGAGCAGCAGCCGCTCAATAACCTTGCCGATATCGAACCGCTCGTAGTTCGCGTCATGGACGCCTAGCGCCACGTTTTCAAAGTCGCAGAACAGTGCCATATTCCGCGTTTCCGCCTGCCGTATCGCACTCATGCGTCCTCCCAACCGTTGGTGTTCACATCCACGGGGACTGTACGGCGTTCCACGGCATCCGTCCATGCGGGATTTTGTCGCCGCCCAAATCATCGCCTAAGCGCTGAGCTACCCGCGGGACCCATTGCGGACAGCCTTGCGACAGCGGCTCCGCCGGAGGCGTCGCCATGCCTAGCGAAACATGCAGTCTGTATGTGTTCCCCAGGTGGGGCAAGCTCTCCAAGCGAGCCGTAAACAAAGAACGCACACGAGTCCGCACAAGGTTTTGCCTTCATTAGCCGCCGTTTCCGGAACGACTGACCGCTTGACTCTCCGAAAACCAGAACGTAGACT
>CAZWPN010000007.1:0-22695 GCA_964635275.1 uncultured Victivallales bacterium
GTCAACGACGAAGCCAGTTTTGCTTCGGTAACATTCTTCAATGAGTCAACGGGCCGGAATCCGGAGCGTCAATTCTTTTAGCTTGCGGCGGGGCACGTTCTGCGCGACAAAGTTGCCGGCATGACCTTGGCAAGATACTGGCACGCGGATCCGGACGGGACGGTTTGCTGTGATCTCTGTCCCCACTCCTGCCGGATGGGGGATGGACAGACGGGCCGGTGCAGGGTTCGGGGCGCACGAAACGGCGAGCTGCAGGCGCTGGCGTACGGTTGTGTTTCCAGCCTGCATCTCGATCCCGTTGAAAAGAAGCCGCTGTATCACTTCCATCCGGGCCGCCAGATCCTGAGCGTTGGCGGTTGGGGCTGCAATCTGGGCTGCGAGTTCTGCCAGAACTGGCAAATATCCCAACGTGGCGAGAAAGGCCAGGCGTCGCGCAGGCTGGAGTCCATTGTTCAAATTGCTGCCGCGGAACCCGGAAACATCGGCATTGCCTACACCTACAACGAACCGGTTGTTGGTGTGGAGTTTGTTATGGATTGTGCAAGGGCGGCTCGTGGCTCGGGACTTCGGAATGTACTGGTCACCAACGGTTTCATCCAGGCGAAACCGGCTGCCGACCTTCTTCAGTGGGTGGATGCCTTGAACGTGGACGTAAAGAGCATGGACGAGGAGTTCTATCGGCGCCACTGCAAGGGCAGTCTGGCGCCGGTTCTGAGTTTCTGCCGGCAGGCGGTTGAGGCCGGGTGCCATGTAGAGATCACGCATCTCACGATTCCAGGCATGAACGATTCGATGGAAAACATGGAGCGTCTGGCATCGTGGATTTCGGAATCACTGGGTGTTGGAACGCCTCTTCATCTGAGCGCGTATTTCCCAAGCTACCGATTCGCTATCGCTGAAACGGAGCCTGAGATCCTCTTTGGTTTGAGGGAGGCGGCCCGACATCATCTTTCCCATGTCTATGTCGGGAATCTTCACGGGCGACACGAAGGCGGGGATACTCACTGTTCGCACTGCGGCAGCGTCCTGATACGACGGGCCGGGTACCACGTTGCCGTTTGCGGGATATGCGAAGGAAAGTGTGCGTCGTGCGGCATCCTCGCAGGCGTTATCGGCAGCATCTGAGTCAGCAATCGGCGTAAATACAGTCCCGTATTGGAATCGTCGTCGTCATCGTCCACGTCCTCGAAGCAACAAGACGGGAGAAAGTCGAGGACGAGGACGAGGACGAGAATACGTTAGTGAATTTATGAACCGGGTTGCTAAGTAAGCCTCAGACAGCCTTGCATCACAGAGCACGCCTCTCTGTGTGGTGAGTCTTGCACGGGCAGAATGGTGTCAGTTCCATTCTTGCTCGCAAGACGGCGGTCTCACGTCTGACTATCTCTCCACCCCTTGCGCCGCTAGGTGTTAGGTAACGGATTGCTCAAGGCGGATAATCGCAAGAGGGAAGGAAGTCTGCACTGGCAGTGTGTTGGCCAGTGCCGTTGTGGCAACTCGATCGGTCAGTCCGACGCGCTGCTATGGTTCGTCGGTTTGCGCGGAGGCGGCCGAGTCGGGAATAGGCCTCTCATCCTTCACCCCGGCCTGCTTCATCACAAAGTCCTGCCATTCCCCGAAAACAATGCCGGCGCGATGCTGATCGATGGCCGCGATCAGTTGGGGCCTCATCATCTCGGCGGACAACATATCGCCTGGACTGCGGTCTTGAATGTAAGCAAGCAGAAAAGCAGATTCTGTCTCTACCGGCTCGGTCAGGTCGCCCTTCTGAAGATTCATGATGGTGGGTTTCAGTGCGTCTATGTTCTCGGTGTTATTGGTGCTTTCTCCATACACGCTGAAGGGTTGCGTCGTGGTGACTGCCGTGTCGTATGGGCGGAGTGCATCGGCGAAAGACGTTCCCGTCTTGAGCGATGCCAGAACGGCGTTGCGAACGGATTCGACCTTCTTTCGGAAGGCGCTCGCGGTCTTCTCCTCCTCCGCGAGTTTCATGGCACGCTCGGATACGGATTCAAAAGGAGGAACGATTGAGGGTTCGCGTGTCAGCGGGGCGCAGACATAGACTGCCTTTTCGCCGGAGATCGGTTCGGAGTAGCAGCGGTCCGGGTCGGAAGCGTCGAGCTTGAAAGCGGCGACGGTAAAGGCGGCTCCGACGTTCAGATTCGAAAGAACGTCCGACTTTGAGAAAAGAGGGGTGGTCCCGAGGGTCAGTTTCTCGGACTCGGCGAGTTCCTGAAGGGTTGGCGACTTGCCGGAACGGTCCGGTTGAAGTTTCAGCGAGAAAGTCATCGCATGATCCCGAGCCTCGTCCTGGGCGGCTTTCTCGCGAAGGATGGCCACGATGTTGCTGCGGGCCTCGTCCATCGACAGTGTGGTGACCACTCCGTTGGAGTCAATGGACGAGTATTCCTTCGAATGCGCCTGATAGTAGGCCTCGGTTTCTGCTGCGGCTGGCTCCGGCATGTCGGCGGCTGGCGGAATGGCAAAGGAAACGTGCTGAACGCGGATACGTTCTGGAATCATAAAGGTTGCAGGGCTGGCCTGATAGATGGCGCGGGCCTCGTCCAACGTGGCGCGAAGGGGTTCGGGGAGAATCTTCGATTGCCGCAGTTCCGCAAACTCTATAACGAACTGGTCCGTGATGCCTGCCAACTTGGTTGTGATTTCGGATGGGGAAGACCATGTGGCTGACTGCAGTACGGATGCCAGTTTTCGAAGCGTGATATCCTGGCGGAGGTAGGACTCGAACGTTTCCACATCGGTGCGGAAGTGCTCGTGGATGAGCGCGCCATACTGCTCCCTGCTAAAGATGCCGTTGCGCCTGAATGCTTCGTCCCTCTGGATGATGGCGGCGATTTCCTGATCCGATGCCACGATTTCGAGCCGTCGGGCGTATTCCATGGCGACCAGACGCTTCCATGTGCGTCCGCGCAAAGCCTGCTGAGCCTTGGTGTCGAGTCCTGGCGGTTCCCTGAGGCCGACCTCGAAATAGCGGGCTGTACGGAACTCCTGAGGTGAGACTTTCTTGTCGAACAGGCTGCCTTCCGATTGAGATGACTCGTCAGAGGGCGAGCAACTGCCGGAAGGGCCGACAAACCATACCATGGAGAGCGCCACTGTACCGCCGACGATTGCCCATACAACCCGGTTGTGGATCATACGGTTAAACTTGGTTATCAGCATCAGGATATCCTTTCTTCAACGCCAAAAGTGCACCCCGAACAGGAGTTCGAGATGCACCCGTTGTGACTTGCGCCCGCGCGCAGCAGCCAAGTCGCCTTCGTAACCTACCGCCCCTGACCGATCGGTGTGGGGGTTGTTCCTGTCGTAAATTGTTCTGTAATGGTTCGGATGGCGGCGCCATGCCTGAGCGGGAAAGTGCCAGAATAGGGGACTACAAACGTGGCGGGGGGAAGAGGCGATCCATCCGGCTTTACAACAGTCAGCGTCACCCTGACAGCGTGTTTGCCGTCGGCGGAAGTGGTCTGCTCGCTGCGCAACCGTACGGTCGTTCCCATTGGCGCTGACACCTGGTGGATGTTCCCGGCCGTGTCTGTAAAAGAGATATTGAAACTGCCGCTGGACACCTTCATTGTCATGAGTTCGCGCCCGCCATCGGTGGTAATGGACGCGCCGTCACCACCGGCCAGAAGCCGGAACTCGTTGCCTTCAGGAAGTTGAACAGTCATGGAGGATTCTCGGCCGGCCCTGATGGAGGATCCGTAGGCATAGCGCTTGCCCTTGACGACTGGCAGGAATGATGACGATGAAGGTGCGGCGATGTCGCATTGCCCCACGCATTCCTTGATGGCGAAATCCTGATCAAGCAGTGCGGCCCGTCCGATGCTGGCACCCAGAACAAGAAGCACAGCAGCGCTTGCGACCCCGATATTCCTCTTCATGCTTGTCCTCCCAGTAACGATTTTCTCTCTATCCACAGAGATCGGCACGTGCCGGCGAGTCGTGTTACTTCGCTTCCGGAGTGTCCACCACGCGATACGGATATGCCATCTCACGTTCAAACCCGTCCTGCTGCTTGATTCGATCGGTCTCTCCGCCGGCATTCAGGATGCGAAGAACCACGGAAGTCGCCTTGTCGGCGTCGGAGCGCTTCATCCAGAATTTCAGGACCGAATGAAGCTTCGCTTCGTAGACGGTGGGGTTGCCATCCATATCGCGGATGCCAATCGGGATCACTCCCCGCAGCACATGCAGACGAGAGTAGGTGCGATCCTGGGTGCCAGACACCTCGACGGCATCGGTTGGTTTGAGGGTGGGGATATCGAACTGGGGCCCTGTCACCCGAAGGGTTCCAGACTCACATGTGAAAGTGGCCTCAGTCTGCTCGTTGGTCAGACGAGTCTGGGCGGTGAAACGCGATGTCCGTGTGGACGCCGACGCCACCAATGCATCTACGGTGACCTCGTTGGGCGTCTTGGCGTTAGGATCCAGATCAACTTGGATCTGCCCGCTGGAAAGGCGGATGACGCGCGTATCGCGTGATTCTCCGGGATCTGGCAGGAATATGGACGTCCCGTCTTTCAGTCGGCACTCGTTGTTGGCCGACAGGGCGATGATCACGGCGGATTTCTTTCCCGTTCGGACAGTGGATGCGTATGGGTATGCCTTGCCCGGCTGGACGGGGACAAAGGAGGGAGCGGCCAATGTTGATATCTGGCATTCGCCGGTAAGGCGAAGTACTCGGAAGACAGGGTCAAACGACTCAGCTCTGCATAGAGCTGCCATGGTCGCTACGACAATCGCAATACTCAGTGAACGTGAATGTGTTTTCATGTCAATCCGCCAGCCGTTGAAATGAACATGGGGCAAGGATAAACCAACTTAACTGGCGGGTCAAGAGTGTTGTGGCGATTTGTCTTGTGAAACTGCTTGCATTGTTCGGGCCGAGGGCATACAGTCACCTCCCATTCAGGAGCGTGGAACGAGCATGCCTAGAGAAGATCTTATTGAGGCGGCGGGGACGGTGGTGAAGGTTCTTCCTGCCACCATGTATCGCGTCAAGTTGGAGAACGGGCATGAAGTTCTGGCCCACATATCAGGCAAGATGCGGAAACATTTCATCCGCATTACGGCGGGGGACAAGGTGACCGTGCAACTGTCGCCCTACGATCTCTCAAAGGCGCGCATCTCTTTCCGCCACAGAGAGTAGCCCTTTTGCCTGTTCTCGTTACAAACTGCTTCGGATTATGGGGCGCACGTCACTTCAACCCGTAGAGCCTCATTGCCTTCCTGAAATCTGATGGGATGGGGCTCTGCACGCTCCCATGCCTGGTTTCGCAGGTCGGGGCTGGAAACTCCAGCAGGGCGGCGTGGAGCATCTGGCGTGGGATGGTGGCTTCCCGGCTCGAGAGCGGATGGTGCCCATACTGGCGGTCCCCGAGCACGGGCAGCCCTATGTCGATAAGGTGTCGGCGGATCTGGTGGGTGCGCCCGGTTTCGATCTCTGCATAGAGGTGCGACGCTTCACGGCACGCATCAATGACCGTCAACCGGGTTACGGCGGTCCGTCCGTCAATAAGGGACCGCACTTCCCGGCGCGAGGAATCTGCCGAACCGACAACCAGTACGTGATAAGCCTTGCGCACTTGGTGTGAACGGAACCACTCCACGGCCTGGTCAAACAGCGCCGATGATCGCGCGAAGAGAAGGCACCCTGTGGTGTCCCTGTCCAACCGGTGCACCGCAAGCAAATCCGGACAGGCGAGTTGCTTCTGAAGGTCCGACTCGATGCTGTTCGGTCCGTTGGACACTATTCCGGGGGGCTTGTCCGCGACGACAAACCCGCCGGCGTCGAACAGGATGGCGATGTCGGTGTTGCGAGCAGCCATTGTCGGGGGCGATTCCGGAATCTGAACGCTATCGCCCGGTTGGAGAATGTGCCGGGCCATCCAGACCCTTTCCCGGTTGACTAGGACACATCTTGAATCCAGAAGGGCTTTGGACCGGTTGCGGGAGAGTGCAAGGTGGCCGGCGAGAAAATCCTGAAGCGTGACGCCGGCCTCGGCGCGCGAGACGACACGGGTGACGGTTTTCATTGTGCGAAGAAGCCCCCCTGTGCTAAAAACAGCCGTTCATGGTTCATTGTCAAGCGAAACACGGTCACCACGGCCCCGGGATGCTGCCTGGTCCAGAAGAATGGGACCGGCAAGCCCGTGGGCGCTCTTTTCGTATTGTGTGCCGAGCCCGTCTTGAAGTCCAGCGACTGAGACGGCCCGGCAGACTCTGGGGGGGATCCTAATGGATAATGTGTCGGAGCGAAATCACGAAATACGGCAGGATAGTGAGATCCAGTTTCTCGCGGCGTTGGAGCAGCCGTCGCCGGACATCGAGAAGATGTTCTCTTTGATTTGGGAAGCGGCATTGGCTGGCGCTGTTGACATGGCCGAGGAAAGGGCCGTCTGTCTGCAGGGCCTGTGTCGAACGCGGAAGGACTTGGCTAACGGTTTGCGGCTTCTGGCCATGCGGAGCGAGTGGCGAGGGCATGATGCCGGCTTTCACTCGGTGTGCCACGAGGAGGCCGGTGCCCTGCTCGACGAACGGATCGGCCCGCTTCTCATGAAGAGTGCCGGATTTGCCGGCCAACTCCCGGCTGGAGAGTGCATTCGCCGATTGGCAGTTCTGGTGGCTCTCAAGCCCGGCGTCTTCTGCTGGGATAGGACGTGGCGTTTCGGTGTCGTGAAGCGCTCCGACCTTTTCTACGAGCGAATCATCATTGATTTTACCGGCAAGCCCGGACATACGATGTCGCTGAGCTACGCGGCGGAGGCCCTTGAACTCATTGGCCGTGACCACCTGTTTGTCCGATGGCATATGGACCGGCAAGCGGTTACGCTGCTGGTTCAAGACAACCCCGCAGAGATTGTGCGATCCGTGCTGCGGAGCTTTGGCCCCCGGACTGTGGCCGAGGTGCAGTCGCTTCTCGTTCCCACGCTGGTGCCAGAGGCGGCATGGAAGACTTTCTGGGACGGGGCCCGCAAGGGATTGAAGGGCGACGGCACTGTTGACATCCCGTCCAAACGCACGGAAACAATCCGTTTTATCGAAAAATCAGGCGGTTTTGACGCGAACTGGTTTGATTGTCTGGAAAAAGAGCGGGACCTCGATGCCTTGGTGGGCATGCTGGCGAATCTGACGAAGAAGCCGCACAGTCTTACGGAAGCTAATCGGGCGCTGATCAAGGGCAGGATAGCCTACATTCAAGGTGGGGCGGAAACGTCCAGGCCTGAGCTGGTGCTGAAGACGCTGATCCTGGCGAAGAAGCTTGGCATTGTTATTACCACAGTCGACGGCAACGATCCGGCAACGCGGTTCCTCCTGCCTGGCAACCTTGTGTGGCTGCTGTCGCGACTGCCCGGTCGCGACATGGAGCCGGCGTTCCGGTTCCTGGCCGCGTGTGATGCTGAGAAGACCGTGAGCACTCTTCTTGACGTGTTGATCCTGCTTCCGGGTACTGCTCTTGACGAAGCCATAGGGTACCTCACGACCGAGGGTGGCGAGGCGGCGGTTCTGGACAGGCTGCGCATGCTGGTTCAATCCAGAGAGGCCAGTGTTTCCGTGGTGGGTTGGATCTGTCGGCATGTGGAGACGGCGCTGGCGGCTAATATTCGCCTGGCCGACCTGCTTTCGATGGCGGTGGATGTGTTGGACAGCGCGCGAGCGGGAGAGGAGTTGCGCGTTCAGAACAACCTCCAGACGCTGTTTGAGAAGCGGGAATGGGTGGAGCGCGTGCTCGGTGGGCTGGATGCCATGCAGCGCGACGGGTTGATGCGGCGGATCAACCGGGCGGGCGGCTGGGACGTAAGCCGGCGGCGTTCGGTTATGGCAAACATGATCCGTCTCTATCCCGAACTCGAGGGGTGCGTTGCCGGAGAAGGCGATGCTGTCGGGCCCAGTCGGCATACGTCCTGGCGGAGTTATCGCGAGCGACAGGCGCAACTCCAGCAACTCGTGGAGGTCACGATTCCCCAGAACAGCAGGGACATCGGCACGGCGCGCAGTTACGGAGATCTCCGCGAGAACTTCGAGTACCATGCGGCCAAGGATCAGCAGCGACTGCTGTTTCAGCGGCAGCGCGAATTGGAACTCGAGTTGAAGCGTGTCCATGGTTCGGATCTCAGCGGCTTCCCGACGGACCGGGCGGGTATCGGCACGTGCGTCGAACTGCAGGCTGCCGACGGCCGGCGGTGGCGTTACAGCATCCTTGGCGAGTGGGATCGCGACGAAGCCCTTGGTATCATCTCGAACAAGAGTCTGGTGGCCCAGCGGGTCGAAGGGTGTGCCGTCGGCGATACGGTGCGGATCCCCGGGGATCCGGCGGTGGACGAAAGCGGGGAAGTGGATGCCACCGTCGTGCGCATCGATGGGTTGCCGGAAGAAGTCCGCGTCTGGGCGGGAGGAAAACCCGTTGGTGGAGGGTGATTTTGTTGTGCAGGTCCCGGGTGTGTTCTGCTAGCATCCTGCGACCCGCAGACTGGCGCGAGAAGCCGGGTCGTCGCCGGAGGATGAAGAATGGATAGGATGACAGCAAAAATGGATGTTCGTTATGTGGCGCGGCTGGCGCGGCTGCATCTGTCTGACGCTGAGGCGGCCACGTTTCAGGGCCAGTTGGACGATGTGCTTGGGTATTTTGACAAGATCCGTCAACTGGACCTTACAGACGTCCAGCCCATGTCGCATGCGTGCTCGTTGACAAATGCGTTTCGTGCCGACGAAGTCCGTCCGGGGCTGGAAATTGGGCCGGTGATGCGTAATGCACCAGCCTCCGGCGGCGATCAGTTTCTGGTTCCGCGCATCATGGAGTAGTCAGATGGGATCGCAGGTTCATGAGATGACGGTGCACGAGGCTGCCGGGCTGCTGGCCAGCCGGCAGCTCTCGTCGGAAGAACTGGTTCAATTGCTCCTGACCCGGATTCGCGCGGTTGATGGCGCTATCAACGCGTACGTATCAGTGGACGAGGCGGCGGCGCTCGCGGATGCCAGGGAATGCGACCGGCGGCGAGCCGCGGGTCAGACTGGACGATTGCTCGGGGTTCCGATTGCCGTCAAGGATGTCCTCAACGTGCGGGGGCAGAGTTGCACTTGTGCCTCGAAGATTCTCAGCGGATACGTATCTCCATATGACGCGACCGCCGTGGCCCGCCTGCGCGAGGCCGGTGCCGTCTTTGTCGGGCGGACCAACATGGATGAGTTCGCGATGGGGTCGACGAACGAGAATTCGGTGTATGGTCCCGTCAGGAATCCCTGCAGTCCGGATTGCGTGGCTGGGGGGTCGAGCGGCGGGTCTGCGGCTGCGGTGGCGGCTGGATCTGCACTGGCGGCGCTGGGCAGTGACACTGGCGGTTCGGTTCGGTTGCCGGCTTCCTTCTGCGGGTGCGTTGGGCTGAAACCGTCCTACGGCCGGGTGTCGCGATACGGGCTGACGGCTTTTGCCTCGTCGCTTGACCAGATCGGTCCGCTGTCTCGCGATGTGCGGGATGCGGCGCTGCTCTTGGAGATCATGGCCGGATGGGATCCGATGGACTCGACGTCGGTGGATAGGCCGGTGCCCGCATACTCGTCGTTGCTGAAGGGCGATATGAAGGGGCTTCGGATCGGCATTCCTCGCGAGTACTTTGCCGGCGGTATGCAGGCAGAGGTGGAGTCGGCGGTTCGCAAGGCGGCAGCCCAGTGTACCGCTGCAGGCGCGGAACTGATTGAGGTATCCCTGCCGCACACCGATTATGCCATTGCCACGTACTACATCCTGGCCACGGCGGAGGCATCGGCGAACCTGGCGCGATTTGACGGCGTCCGATACGGCTTTCGCGTCAGCGATGCTGAGGATCCGATGGACCTTTACGGCAGGACAAGGGCCGCCGGCTTTGGGCCAGAAGTGAAGCGGCGGATCATTCTTGGAACGTTCGTGCTCAGCAGCGGGTACCACGATGCTTACTATCTGACCGCGCAGAAGGTGCGTACGCTGATCCGGCGCGACTTCGATAACGCATTCCGGTCTTGCGATGTGCTGTTCACGCCGGTTTCGCCGACGCCGGCATGCCGGATCGGCGAGCGCATGCGGGATCCGCTGCAGATGTACCTGAGCGACATCTTTACGGTAACGGCTAATCTTGCGGGTGTCGCCGGCATTTCCGTTCCGTGCGGACATAGCGCCGACGGGCTTCCGATCGGACTTCAGATACTGGCTCCGTCTTTCGGCGACGACAGGATGCTGGATGTGGCCTATGGATACGAGCAGATTCGAGGCCCATTGCGCCCGGCAACGGCGGCCGGCATCGCATCGGGAGCGGGAGGGGGGGCTTCGTGAAGTATCTCCGTTCCATAGGACTGGAAGTCCACGTGCAGCTCGACACGCGGTCGAAGATGTTCTGCGGATGCAGCACTAAGTTTGGCGCTCCGCCCAACAGCCATGTCTGCCCGGTTTGCCTGGGGTATCCGGGTGCGCTGCCGGTGATTAACGCCGCCGCCATTCGCCTGACTGTCATGACGGGTTTGATGCTCGGCTCGACTATCAATCGCCGCAGCCAGTTTGACCGGAAGAGCTACTTCTACCCCGACATGCCGAAGAACTACCAGATATCGCAGTACGATCAGCCGTTCTGCCTTGGCGGGGCCGTGGATATCGTGGTGAACGGTCGGGCCAAACGGATCAACCTGACCCGTATCCATCTGGAAGAGGATGTGGGCAAGAACATGCACTTCGCCGGTTCCAGCGGTGTGGATTTCAACCGGGCTGGAATCCCGCTCATGGAGATAGTCAGCGAGCCGGACATGGAGTCTCCCGACGAAGCGCTTGCCTTTCTGCAGGCGCTCAAGCAGGCTCTTCAGTACTCCGAGGTGAGCGCGTGCGATCTGGAGAAGGGGAATATCCGGTGCGATGTGAACTGCAGCCTCCGTCCGGAGGGGCAGGCGACGCTGGGCACGAAGACGGAGATCAAGAATCTGAATACGTTCAAGGGGGTCTACCACGCACTGGCTTGTGAGCTAAGCCGGCAGGAGGACATCCTTCGCGAGGGCGGCGTAATCCGGCAGGATACACGGCGTTGGGACATTGACACTGGGTCAACGTATTCCATGCGTTCAAAAGAGGATGCGCACGACTACCGGTATTTCCCGGATCCGGACCTTGTACCCGTCGACCTGACGGAGGATCAGATTGCCGCATGGTCCAAGCTGATTCCAGAGCAGCCTGCAGACCGGCGTGCGCGGTTCGTGCGGCAGTACGGGCTACCTGAATACGACGCCGGTGTTTTGACCGCGGACAAGGATGTAGCGGATTACTTTGAAGCGGCAGCCGGGATGTCCGACAATCCGAAGGCGGTCTCCAACTGGATCATGACGGAGATGCTCAGACTTCTCGGCGAAAAGGGCATGGGTATCTCCGGGTCGTGTGTGACACCGGCGGCGTTGGCCGGGCTGGTGCAGCTTGCCGATCGCAGGACGATCAATTCGACGACGGCGAAGCAGGTGTTTGCGATTCTCTTTGACAAGGGCGGTGATCCGGCCAAGATAGTGGCGGAGTATGGTTGGGGGCAGGTGAGCGATACCGCAATGCTGGCGAAGTTGGTGGATGACGCTGTGTCCGCCAACGCTAAATCGGTGGCCGACTACCGGGCCGGCAAGACGGCGGCGGCGAAGTTTCTGGTGGGGCAGGTCATGAAGGTGAGCCGCGGCAAGGCGGACCCCGAACAGGTTGCGCGGATGATCGAATCCCGACTGAGAGCGGAAGGCTAGGGAACAGGAAGAGGCACCGTGACATCCAACGACAAGTATGTTCTGGAGATTCTGCTGGAGAATGGGCTGGTCCTTCCGGGCCAATTGGATAAGGCCAGGGCCGGTATCGTCAAGGAAGGCGTCTCACCTCTGGATGTACTGGTGGAGCAGGGCGTGCTCTCGGAGCACGATGTGCTGGCGGCGTTGGCCTCCCAGTTCGGGATGGACCTGATTAGTCTGCGCGGTGTGGACATTCCGAGGGAAGTGCTGGACGCTGTTCCGGCAGATGTGGCGCGCCGGTACCGGGTGGTCCCTGTCTATAAGACGGACGACGTGTTGACCGTGGCGTTGAGCGATCCGCTGGACGTGGATAATCTCGACACGTTGCGGTACCGGTTGAAGTGTCCGGTGGAGGCTGTGGTGGCTCCACGCGACGAGATTCAGGTGTCACTGGACAGGTACTACGCGGTGGAAGCTTCGGTGGATACCGTCATTGAGAAGATGTCCGATCCCGGAGTGGATGTGGCCGTGCAGGGGCTTTCAGGGATGCCCCAGGACCTGGACGCCACGGACTCGGATGCGCCGATCATCAAGCTGGTGAGCATGGTCATTCTGGAAGCGTACCGGCATCGGGCATCGGACGTGCACATGGAACCGATGGAGAAGCGATTCCGCGTTCGATACCGCATTGACGGGGCGCTGCACGAGGTGGACAGTCCTCCGAAGCGGCTGCAGCCTGCGATTCTCAGCCGGTTGAAGATCATGGCGGGTATGAAGATTTCCGAGAAGCGGGTGCCGCAGGACGGCCGTATACAGGTCAACATCGTGGGGCGCGAGCTTGACCTGCGCGTTTCATCCATTCCAGCCAGCCATGGCGAGAGCATCGTGATGCGTATCCTCGACAAGCAAAATCTCGCGCTTGGCCTGCCCAAACTCGGATTTTTCTCGGATGACCAGCAGACATTCGAGCGGATTATTCAGTTGCCGGACGGCATTCTTCTGGTTACGGGGCCCACGGGGTCGGGAAAGACGACGACGCTGTACGCATGCCTCAGCTACATCAATCGTCCCGACCGCAAGATCATCACGATCGAGGATCCTGTCGAGTACCAGCTTTCCGGCATCAACCAGGTACAGGTTCACAACGACATCGGGCTTTCCTTCGCGGCGGCGTTGCGCTCGATTTTGCGCCAGGCGCCGAACGTGGTTATGATCGGCGAGATTCGCGACAGGGAAACGGCGCGAATTGCCGTCGAGGCATCGCTGACCGGTCACCTCGTGTTTAGCACGCTGCATACTAACGATGCGCCGAGCGCTGTGACCCGCTTGCTCGACATCGGGGTCAAGCCGTTCCTGGCGGCGTCATCCATAAGGGCGGTAATGGCCCAGCGACTGGTTCGGTGCATCTGCGACAACTGTCGCGAATCGGTCGCGCCCCGGGAGGCGGAACTGCGTTTGCTGGGTCCCGCCGCGGCGCAGATGACGGAGAGCCTGCTGCATCGCGGCCGGGGGTGCAACAAGTGCGCCTTGACTGGATACTACGGCCGGAAGGGCATTTTCGAAATCTTCTTGGTGACCGAGGAAATCCAGCGGATGATCTACTCCAAGGCATCCTCTTCGGATCTGCGAGCGCGGGCCCGTGAGAACGGCATGCGCACTCTGCGGGAGGACGGCCTGCGCAAGGTCGTTTCAGGGATGACAACGCTGGAGGAAGTGATGAGCACTACCATGGGAGATCAGGATTGATATGCCTATATCACTTTCGTCCGAAATAGAGATGAACGCTCTGCTGGAACTGGCGGTCGAGGAGGGGGCGTCGGACCTTCACATCAACGTCGGGTCGCCGCCGGTCTTTCGTATCAACGGCTCGCTTCAGCCGCTGGAGACGCAGCCGCTTACGAAGGAGGATACCGAGCGCCTGATGAAGAGCATTACGTCGCCGGAGCATCAGCAGCGGTTGCGTGAGAATGGCGGCTCCGACTTCGGATTTGGTTTCGGCGAGAAGGCCCGGTTTCGCGTAAGCGTCCTCAAGGCCAAAGGCGGCATCGGCGTTGTGTTGCGGCAGATTCCGACCAGGATGCTGAGCCTGGAGGAGATCGGTTTGCCGTCGCAGGTCAAGGAGCTGTTGTTCCGCCCGCGCGGGCTGGTTCTGGTGACGGGTCCGACGGGATCGGGCAAGTCCACGACGCTTGCCAGCATGATAAACATCATCAATATCGAGCGCGACTGCCACATCATTACCGTCGAGGACCCGATTGAGTACTACCACAGCCACAAGAAGTCGCTGGTGACGCAGCGGGAAATCGGCGTGGACGTTCCAGGGTTCGAGGAGGCGCTGAAGCGGGCCCTTCGCCAGGATCCGGATGTGATTCTGGTGGGCGAAATGCGCGATTTGGAGACGATGCGCGCCGCCATCACGGCCTCGGAGACCGGACATCTCGTTTTTGCGACACTGCACACGACGGGCGCGGCCCGGACGGTGGACCGCATCGTGGATGCGTTTCCGATGGATCAACAGGAACAGATCCGGACGCAGTTGTCGGTGGGTTTGGTCGCGGTGGTGTCGCAGTTGCTGCTTGTGCGTAACGACAAACGGGGTCGCGTGGCGGCATTCGAGATCATGATCACCACGCCGAGTATTCAGGCGCTCATCCGCGACAACAAGACCTACCGGATCACGTCGGATATCCAGACTGGCGCAAAGTATGGCATGATTACGCTGGACGCGCACCTGTTGGAACTCTATCAGGCCGGAATCATCAGCTACGAAGACCTGATTACCAAGGCGCAAGACGCTGAAACGCTGGTCCAGCGGTTGCAGGAAATGAAAGGCCAGAAGAGGAGATAAGGCTTCATGGCGACGCCAACGTACAGCGATGCGCTCCTGCAATTGATGCTTGAAAAGGGCATGGTTCGGCCCATTCAGGCGGAGGAGGTCTGGCAGGAGCACGAGTCATCCCAGAAGCCGGTGCGACGGCTCCTGCTGGAGAAGGAACTGGTCACCGAGGACCGCCTGTTGGAGACCATGGCCGAGCACATGGGATCTCACACCATCAACCTGCCGGCGACCGACATCCCTCCCGATGTGGTTCGAAGTGTGCCGTTTGCCATCGCGCGGATGTACAACGTTGTTCCGGTTGCCGCGACGGCGAACTCGGTCGAATTGGCCGTTTATGACATTGTGGGCCCGCAGACGATGGACGAGATCATGTTCGTGCTGACGCGCGACGTGTCTTTTGTGTTTGCGCGCGAGGAAGACATACGGAACTTCATCAACCAGTTCTACGGCGACGAGAGCGACGCGGTGGCCAACATGCTCAAGGCGGTGGAAAGCGAGATGGAGAGCGTGGGGGACGCTTTGACGGTTGGCGGCGAGGACGAGGAGCAGGGCATTGCCGAAGCCGCCGGCGCCGCGCCTGTAATACGGTTTGTGAACCTCGTGCTCTATCAGGCTGTCAACGGGCGGGCATCCGACATCCATTTTGAGCCATTCGAGAAGGAATTCAAAATACGGTACCGCGTGGATGGCGCGCTGTACGAGATGGCGCCGCCTGGAAAGCGGCTGGCGCTGCCGGTCATTTCGCGCATCAAAGTGATGTCGGGACTGAACATCGCGGAGCGGCGCCTCCCTCAAGATGGCCGTATTCAGCTGACGGTGGGCGGCCGGGCGATTGACCTTCGCGTGTCGACGCTGCCGACGCAGTTCGGCGAGAGCGTGGTGCTGCGGGTTCTGGACCGCAGCGTGGTCTCGCTGGAGATTGAGAACCTGGGCATGCCGGAGGAGGTCTATCAATCGTTTCTTCGAGACATCAGTCTCCCCAATGGCATTATCATCGTTACCGGTCCGACGGGGTCCGGCAAGACCACGACACTTTACTCCGGGTTGCGGCGGATCAACACGATCGAGACGAAGATCCTGACCGCCGAGGAGCCCGTTGAGTATGACATTGACGGCATCGTTCAGGTGCCGATCAACGAAATCACGGGCAATACCTTCAGCGTGGTGCTGCGGGCGTTCCTTCGGCAGGACCCCGATGTCCTGATGATCGGCGAAATTCGCGACCTCGACACCGCTCAGATCGCGATCCATGCGGCATTGACCGGTCACCTTGTGTTCTCGACGCTGCACACGAACGACGCGCCTGGTGCGATCACGCGGTTGATTGACATGGACGTTGAGCCTTATCTCATTTCGTCCACCATGGAAGTGGTCTTGGGCCAGCGGCTCGTGCGGACGATCTGCGAACGATGCAAGACGGCGTACCGGCCTGACCGTGAGGTTCTGGACCGGCTGGCGATCAAGGAGCAGGATGTCGGAGCGCGGTCTTTCTACTACGGGGCCGGGTGTTCGACCTGCAATGAAACAGGTTACCGTGGCCGGCGAGGCGTGTACGAGTACCTCAAGCTCACTGAGGCTATTCGGGCGCTGATCAACGAGCGCAAGCCGACGCTGATGATCCGCGAGAAGGCTATCGAGCAGGGAATGCGGACGCTGCGTCAGGACGGGATCCGCAATATCCTTGACGGGTACACGACCGTGGAGGAAGTGTTGCGGTACACGTAGCTTCGGAGAGCCTGGTGGATTCCATAGGAAAGAAACTCAGCATGGAAAAAGTAGTGATTGTGGGCACGGGGCCGGCGGGATTGACGGCGGCGCTCTATGCGGCCAGGGCCAATCTGGAGCCGCTGGTCATCGAGGGCATGCAGCCCGGCGGGCAGTTGACCACGACGACCGACGTGGAGAATTTCCCGGGGTTTCCTGAGGCAATCAACGGAAATGAGCTCATCCTGAGGATGAGAAACCAGGCCGAGCGGTTTGGGACGCGTTTTCAATCCGGCGAGGTGGTTGGAGCGGTGTTCCGACCGGGCGACCTCCGCGTGAGGCTGGACGATGGGCGTGAGATCCCGGCTAACAGCGTCATCATCGCCACGGGCGCAAGTGCGAAGTACCTGGGATTGGCGTCGGAGCAGAAACTCATAGGGAGGGGTGTGTCCGCCTGCGCCACGTGCGACGGCGCTTTCTACCGCAACCAGCCGGTCGCGGTGGTCGGCGGCGGCGATTCGGCAATGGAGGAGGCGATGTTTCTTTCGCGACTCTGTTCCTCCGTGGCGCTGATTCACCGACGGGACCAGTTCCGATCCTCCCGAATCATGGCGGATCGCGTGAGGGCGAACCCCAAGATCAAGATGATTTTGAACACGGTAGTCGAGGAGGTCCTCGACGTTGCGCGCAATGAGGTGACCGGCCTTCGCCTGAAGGACGTGAAGACCGGGGCCGTTACCGAGATGCCGTTGGCCGGGTTGTTCGTGGCCATAGGCCACCAACCCAACACGGCGCCGTTTGCGGGTCAGGTGGCCCTCGACGAGCAGGGCTTCATCATCGCCGACCACACGCGGACCAATGTGCCTGGTGTCTTCGCGGCCGGAGACGTGCAGGATCACCACTACAAGCAGGCGATTACAGCGGCGGGTTCGGGATGCATGGCCGCGCTGGAAGCCGAGCGGTTTCTATCCACCTTGAGTGTTCGCTAGCACGATGTCAGCCAGACAACATCCACAACCGGCACGCAGCACCGTCGCAACTTACAGGCGGCTCCTGGGTTATGTCAGGCCGTACCGGCTTCGTGTCCTGGGCGGATTCGTAATGGGCGGGTTGTATGCGCTGGCCACATGGGTCTTCCTCAACCTTGCCCAAGGCAGCGTGCGGATGGTCTTCAACCCGGGGACGGACTTGTCCGTTCCCGGGGCAAGCTTCGCCGGGCGGATCCAGAGCGCCGTGGAACACTGCCTTCGGTCCGGGGCGGATTCGAAGGGTTTGCTGATACTGGCGGCTGTTCTGTTTCCGCTTGTGGCATTCATCCGCGGCTTCTGCGATTACCTGGCAACCTACTATATCCAGTGGGTCGGGCATCGTGTGGTCATGGACGTTCGCAATGCGATGTTTGTTCACATCCTGAGGCTTCCGGTGGCGTTCTTCTCCCAGAGCCGGACGGGTGAACTGATCGCGCGCACCACCAGCGATACCGCGGTAATAGAACGGTCTGTTTCAAGCGTTCTGGCCGATCTCGCCAAACAACCGATTACCTTCGTGGCCATGGTCTACACGGTTTTCCGGCTGGATCCTCTGCTTGCCACGGTCAGTCTGGTGGTCTTTCCGATCTGCATTGCGCCGATCATCGGGTTCGGACGCAAGGTGCGGCGGTATTCGCGCCAGGCACAGGAACGGATTGCCGATGTGCTGGCCATTCTTCAGGAGGCCCTGACGGGTATACGGATCGTCAAGGCGTTCGGCATGGAGCGATACGAGACGGGGCGGTTTGCTGCCCAGACCGGGGCCTTCTTCGGGCGCGTCATCCGAGTCGTGCGCGCCACGGCGATCGTGGAGCCGCTGGTCGTGATGGTATCGGCGGCTGGAGTGTCCGGCGTCCTGCTCTACGTGCGAGCTGTGAACATGAGCATGGATGCCTTCTTTGCCTTTGCGGCGGCTTTGATGCTGATGTATGAACCGGTAAAGAAGCTGAGCAAGATCTACGTGACGATCGAGCAGAGCGCGGCGGCCGGGGGGCGGATATTCGACATGCTCGACGAAGAGATCACGGTTGGCGACCGTCCGAATGCCCGGGACTTGGAACTGCCCATTCGGGACATTGTTTTCGACGACGTGGGCTTTTCCTACGGGCGCGGGCCGGTGCTGAGCGGTATCCGGATCAACGTGCGCGCTGGCGAGCGGGTGGCGTTTGTCGGGAGTTCGGGCGCTGGAAAGACGTCACTGGTCAACCTGTTGCCACGCTTCTACGACGTCACGGAAGGGCGTCTTCTCATCAACGGTGTGGATATCCGCGACTACCGGGCGGAATCCCTGCGATCGCGCATCGGGCTGGTGACGCAGGAGACGTTTCTATTCAATGAGACGGTCGCCGGGAATATCAGTTACGGATGTTCCGACGCCACGAGGTCGGACATCGAAGAGGCGGCCCGACGCGCCTATGCGCACGATTTTATCATCGCGATGAACAACGGCTACGACACTATCATCGGCGAACGCGGTGTGCGTTTGTCCGGTGGTCAACGCCAGCGCCTTGCAATCGCCAGAGCCATCCTGCGGAACCCTCCGATTCTCATTCTGGACGAGGCGACCAGCGCGCTGGATACCGAGTCAGAGCGCATGGTTCAAGCTGCATTGGACTCGCTGATGAAGGGACGTACGGTATTGGCCATCGCCCACCGTCTCTCCACCATTGCGCACTGTGACCGGATCATCGTGCTGGATCAGGGCCGGATAGTGGAACAGGGTTCGCATGCCGAACTGCTGGCGGGAGGCGTTATCTATAAGCGGCTCTACAACATGCAGTTCGAGATGGGCCCATCATCCGGTGGCCCCAGTATTGATGAGCGGGGTCCGCTGCCGTTATGAAGTCGTACCGCAAGGAGCTATGTTTCGAGACGCCGACCCGCCGCGCGTTCGTCCGGATAACGGATGACGTGAGCGAGTGCGTCCGGTCGAGTGGTGTGCGCGAAGGCATGGTGCTTGTCAATGCCATGCACATCACGGCCAGTGTTTTCATTAACGACAACGAAGGCGGTTTGCACGCCGATTTCGAACGTTGGTTGGAGAAGCTGGCGCCGGAAAAGCCGTATTCGCAATATGCGCACAATGGCGGCGAGGACAACGCTGATGCCCATCTCAAGCGGACGGTCATGGGGCGCGAAGTCGTCGTGGCTATCACCGAAGGCCGCCTGGATCTCGGTCCATGGGAGCAGATATTCTACGGGGAGTTCGATGGCCGTCGCCGGAAACGTGTGCTGGTAAAGATCATCGGCGAGTGATGTCTCGATGATGGGCAAGAGCGTGAAAGTTGATTTCGGGAGCGAGTTGTCGGTCAGCGATTTTTCCTACGATTTGCCGCCGGACCTCATTGCCCAGCATCCGGTGGCTGACCGTGACCAGGCCCGGATGTTGGTGCTTCCGCGCGACGGGGACGGGGTGGCGCACAGGCGCGTGTGCGATCTGGCGGAATACGTCGCCCCGGGCGATGTGCTCGTCATGAACGACACCCGCGTCTTTCCTGCAAGGCTCTTTGGCTCAAAGGCGGGCAGCGGCGGGCGCGTCGAGGTCCTTCTGGTGGAGCGGGTGGCTCCCGACCGGTGGACGGCGATGTGCAGGGCGTCCGGTCATGTCAGGGCGGGGCATGTGTTCCTGCTGGCGAACGGAAGAATGCGGGCGAGTGTTGTCGAAACCGGTGCCGGCGGACTGGTGACGCTGGAGCTCGCGACTGCCGGCGATGCGGGCCAGGTGATCGAGGAAGAGGGGATCGTGCCCCTGCCGCCGTATATCCGCAGGCCGGGCGATGCCGGATTGCGGCAGTGGACTTCCGATTCGCTCCGAAGCGCTGTGGGTGGAAACGGGAGGGACTGCGGCCCCGAACATAACGTTTTGCAGGAGAACGACCGGGATCGTTATCAGACGGTGTATGCCAGCAAGACTGGAGCGGTGGCGGCGCCGACAGCGGGGCTGCACTTCACGCGGGAGCTCTTGACCGCATTGAAAACCAAGGGCGTGACACTGACATGGATCACGCTTCATGTGGGACCCGGCACGTTTCGCCCCGTGAAAGCCGAGAGGATATCGGAGCATGTGATGGACGAGGAGCGTTTTGAGGTTGCGCCTCATGCCGCCGATTGCATCCGTACAGCGAAGGAGCGTGGGCGGCGGGTGATCGCTGTGGGCACCACCGTTGTCCGTACTCTCGAGCATGTGGCGGCCTTGCACGGATCGGTTGTGGCCTGCGCAGGGAGAACGGCGCTTTTTGTCCGCCCGCCATATCAGTTCCGCGTCGTGGACGGACTGCTGACCAACTTTCATCTGCCCCGTTCGACCCTCCTGATGCTCGTCAGTGCGTTCGCCGGTAAGGAGCGGGTTTTGGACGCCTATCGTACTGCCGTTGCCGAAAGATACAGGTTCTATAGCTACGGTGACTGCATGCTGATCGTGTGAATGGCGCATCTGTTTATTGGTGGAGTGGCCGTCACTGGCGGTCAGAGCACGGAGCACGGCACAGCCCATCGACAGGCTCAGGGCAGGCGTGCCGTGGCTACAAAGAGGAACGAAGTGGCTGTAGCCCCGGCACTCTGTGCCGGGTCCGTATTCGTCGGGTGTGAGATGGCCAATGAACGCGGTCCCGGCGTGAAAAAACTTTATTGAAAATGCTTGACCGCTGGCTTCATGAAGACTAGCCTTGTTACAGACACTGTGTCATGGAAGTGATGTAACTAACAGGGGAGTGAGATATGAGCAAGGTATGGCGTCGGGTAAGTCTGCGGTCCTTCACGTTGATTGAGTTGCTGGTCGTAATCGCGATCATCGGTATTCTGGCAGGCATGCTGCTCCCGGCGATTGCCGCTGCGCGCGAAAAGGCCCGTCGTACCGCTTGCATGAGCAACCTGAGTCAGTTCGGCAAGGGTCTGGCCATGTACTCGATGGATAACAGCGAGATGTATCCGCCGCTCCTCGTCAGCATGTCCAACTATGTGGACAGTCCCAAGTTGTTCAAGTGCAAGAGCGACTCTGCGCGTTCGGTGGCGGGTTCGATTGCTGCCATTGAGGGTGATACGGCGGGATCTCTTGGTGACGGCGGCACTTACTGCAGTTACCAGTACATTACGAACAAGTCGGCATCGTCGCCTTCGAGCTGTATCGTTGTTTTCGACAAGAATGGCGGAAGCAACCTATGTTCAGATACGACTTTCGGCGGCAACCACCAAGGCGCAGGCGGCAACGGCCTGTATATTGACGCTTCGGTCTCGTGGATTAACTCTGGATCGTGGACTGGGTCGTGGGGACAAACTGCGGCCACTGACATTGGGCCGGGTGGGGCTACGCCGGCGTCTGGCGCATCGAGCGGCAGATAACAGTTGATTTCTTTGAAGAGGGCCGGGGTGGAAACCCCGGCCCTTTTCTTTTGGTGGGGAGCGAGATAGCGTGCGAGTGGCGAGGGTGATTGTTGCGGCTGCCGTGAGCCGGGAGTTCGACTACGCCGTGCCCGAGGCGCTGGCTTTATCCATCGGCCCCGGATGGCGAGTGCGAGTTCCATTTGGACATCGAATGGCGGAAGGCGTCGTGCTCGAGTTGCGCGCGGACTCCGAGCGGGAGAATCTGAAATCGGTTGATTCGCTCATCGGCGAGTTGCCGGTTCTGAGCCACGCGATGCTGGAACTGGCCCGCTGGATGGCGGCGTACTACGTGGCTCCTCTTCACCAGGTGGTTCAGGCGATGCTGCCTGCCCCGGTGCGGCGCAAGGTACAGGGGTTCAAGAGTGAGCGGTTCGCGAGACTCGCATCCCCGCATCCAGGAACTGCCTCCCCACATTCAAACGGCAGGCTGGAGCCAGATTCTACACCTGCCTCCCCGCATTCAAATGGCAGGCTGGAGCTCGATTCTGGAACTGCCTCCCCGTGGCGAGGTGGCATGGATGAGCCCTATTCTGGAACTGCCTCCCCGTGGCCTTGCGCCACGGGAGGCGCAATTCCGGCTCCTGCCACGCAAGGTGGCAGGGAGCCCCGCAAGCTCACCCAAAAGCAGCGGGCGCTGCTGGACCGGCTTCCCGCCGACGGTACGCCGGTCCGCGTCGCGGACTTATTGAGCGAGGCTGGACTTACCGAGGCGCCGCTGAAGGTGTTGGTGACGAGAGGACTTGTCCGGATTGAATCGATCGAAGTACGGCGTGACCCGATGTTGAGGCGACAGATACTTCCCACCGCGCCACTTATCCTCATGGATCAACAGACCGAAGCCCTCCGACGGATCGTGGAGTGTTGTGAGCAGGTTTGGAAGCAGGCCGGCGCACCTCCGCGATCTGGCTCCCCGCCACCTTGCGTGGCGGGGGCCGGAATTCCGCCTCCCGTGGCGCAAGGCCACGGGGAGGCAACCGCCCAGGGAACGGGTTCGCCGCTGCCAACCAAGGCGGC
>CAZWPN010000007.1:22795-24463 GCA_964635275.1 uncultured Victivallales bacterium
GCCACGGGGAGGCAACCGCCCAGGGAACGGGTTCGCCGCTGCCAACCAAGGCGGCGCAAGGCCACGGGGAGGCAGGCGCCGTCACGCCCCACGTGGTTCTCTTGTACGGCGTTACCGGCAGCGGGAAGACCGAGGTCTATCTGCAGGCCATACAGCACGTGCTTAATAAGGGACTTGGCGCCTTGGTGCTGGTGCCTGAGATAGCGCTGACTCCGCAGACCATGGAGCGGTTTGTGGGGCGTTTTGGCGGACAGGTGGCGATCCTGCACAGCAGGCTTTCCGAGGGGGAACGACACGACGAGTGGTACCGAATGCTGCGGGGCGAAGCGAGGATTGTCGTCGGTGCGCGGTCGGCTGTTTTTGCGCCGGTCCGGAACCTCGGGCTTATTGTCGTGGACGAGGAGCATGAGCCCAGTTACAAGCAAGAGGAAGCGCCGCGGTATCACGCCCGTGATGTCGCGGTGGTGCGTGGGCTGAAGGAACGGTGTGCGGTTATGCTGGGGTCCGCGACGCCGGCGCTTGAGTCATGGTGGAACGCGAGGTCGTCCAAGTACCGGCTGGCGGAATTGCCGCACCGTGTGGACCATCAGCAAATGCCGCTGATGCGGGTGGTGGACATGCGGGTGGAAGCCCAGCAGACGGGGCACGGCGGCATCTTCTCGCGCGAACTGCTGGATGCGATGCGCCTCCGTCTGGAGCGGGCGGAGCAGACGATACTGTTTCTCAACCGCCGTGGCTTTGCCACGTCGCTGCTATGTCCGAAATGCGGGTATGTGGCGCGATGCGACCACTGTAGTGTTTCATGCACCTATCACCGCACCGAACACAGGTTGCGGTGTCACATCTGCGGCGTTGACCGGGCGGTGCCGGAGCGCTGCCCCGGATGCGGCGACCCGGCCTACCGGTTTGCCGGCGCCGGGACGCAGCGGATCGAGTCCATTGTGGAGAAGTGTTTTCCCAAGGCCGTGGTCCAGCGCCTGGATGCGGATGTGACCCGCGGCAAGGACGCGTACGACCGGATCCTCGGCGACTTCCGTCAGGGCAAAACACACATACTGATCGGGACACAGATGATTGCCAAAGGGCTTCATTTCCCCAATGTCACGCTGGTGGGCGTGATTCACGCCGACACTGGCTTGCACATGCCTGACTTCCGAGCGGGGGAGAGAACCTTTCAATTGCTGGCGCAGGTGGCCGGCCGTGCTGGGCGGGGCGATGTGGCCGGCGAGGTTATCGTGCAGACACACACGCCGTTTCATCCGGCGATCCAGGCAGCGCGACGGATGGACCTGCATGGGTTCTGCGACCAGGAACTGGAATTCCGGCGAGAACTTAGTTATCCGCCGTTTTCGCATCTGGTCTGCCTGCTCTTCAAGGGGCCGTCGGAAGAGCGTCTGTCGTTTTTTGCCTCGGCGGCGAGCGCGGGGTTGAGGCAGTCGCTGGGCGAAGGGGTAACGGTCTCCGACCCGGTGCCTGCTCCGCTGGCGCGTGCCAAGGGACTCTACCGCTACCAGGTGCTGCTGAGGAGTTCATCTACCGGCAGGATGGCCCGGGCGATAGCACGGTTGCAGCAATCGCTGCGGCTGCCCGACGACATCAGCCTTTCTGTGGATGTGGACCCTGTGAGTTTGCAGTGAGGATCAGGCGCGGCTACGCGCCGCGCCTGAT
>CAZWPN010000007.1:24563-26609 GCA_964635275.1 uncultured Victivallales bacterium
AATGGCTGATCTACGCTTGTGAGTATGTGTATGCGTCGGGTATAGTGGGGGCTGTTTGAGGGAAAGAACATGGAACGCAACACATTCTACGTTACGACGCCGATCTACTATGTCAACGACAAGCCGCACATTGGCCATGCCTACACCACGATTCTGGGCGATGTCATGGCCCGGTATCACCGGCTCGCCGGGAAGCCAACGCATTTTCTGACTGGAACGGATGAGCACGGTCAGAAAGTCCGGCAGGCAGCCATCAAGGCGGGGATGTCGCCGCAGGAACAGGCGGACAGCACCGTGGTGCGGTTCCAGGAGTTGTGGAAGACCCTTGAGATCACTCACGACGATTTCATACGCACCACGGAACCACGGCATACGGTTGTCGTACAGCGTATCCTGCAGGATCTTTTCGACCGTGGCGAAATCTATCGCGCGGAATATGACGGTTGGTACTGTGTAGCGTGTGAGCGTTTCTTCACGGAAAAGGACCTTGTGGACGGGCGATGCCCGGAAGCTGGTTGTGGCCGGGTAGCGGAGGCTGTCAAGGAATCGAACTACTTCTTTCGGATGAGCCATTACCAGGAATGGCTGATCCAGTACATTCAGGATCATCCGCGTTTCATTCAGCCGGACTTCCGGCGCAACGAGACACTGGGTTTTCTCCGCAAGAAGCTGAACGACCTGTGCATATCGCGGCCGAAGAGCCGGATGGACTGGGGTATCGAGTTGCCTTTCGACAAGGCATTTGTGACCTATGTCTGGTTTGATGCGCTGGTCAACTACATCAGCGGCGTCGGGTACCTTGCGGACGACGCAATGTTCAAGAAGTGGTGGCCAGCGTCGTATCATCTGATCGGCAAGGACATTCTCACGACCCACACGGTCTACTGGCCCACTATGCTCAAGGCAATGGGGGTGGCGATGCCGGAAACGGTATTTGCGCACGGGTGGTGGCTTTCCGGTCAGGACAAAATGAGTAAGACCAGGGGCAACGTGGTCAATCCCATGGATTTTGCCCAGCGGTATGGCGTGGATGCGTTCCGCTACTTCGTGATGGCCGAAATGGCGCTGGGGCAGGACGCGAGTTTCACAGAGGAGGCCTTTCGAGCCCGGTACAATGCCGACCTCGCCAATGACTTGGGGAACCTCCTCAGCAGGGTGATGAAACTGATGGGCTCCCACTTCGATAGCCGGATTCCCGAACCGGGCACGATTGGGATAGAGGAGGACGGTCTTCTGAGCAGCACTTCGGAAGCCGCTCTCGGCATGATTCAGTCTGTGGAGCGGATGCGTATTGACCAGGGGCTTTCGGGCCTGATTCAGGCGGTTCGCGAAGTCAACCGCTACCTGGAACGCACCCAGCCATGGACTCTGGCCAAGACTGGGCAAAAGGAGAAACTTGGCACGGTTCTCTACGTGTCGGCAGAATGCCTGCGCCGTGTGGGCGAGGCGCTCTCGCCCGTCATGCCGGGAAAGATGACCGAGTTGCTGGGCGCACTGGGAGTAGGGCCGGTTGTAGCCATGAAGGAAGGCGCCCGGCTCATTCCGGGATCTCCGCTGGGTGGCCCCGTGACGCTGTTTCCCAGAGTCAAGGATGCCGATGATGAGTCTGCCGAAGTGAAGAAGGAATCTCCTTCTGCGCCTGCGCAAGCTCCCGTTTCGCCGGCCATTCCGCCGGATGGCGTCTGTCTGATCGAATATGCCGACTTCACCAAGGTTCAGCTTAGGACGGCTCGCATTATCACGGCAGAGCGGGTTACCGGCGCTGACAAGCTCCTGCGTCTGGAGATCGAGATCGGGCAGGAACGGCGGCAGATTGTGGCTGGTATTGCTGTCCACTACGCTCCGGATACGCTGCCGGGCCGCATGGTGATTGTGGTATTCAACCTCAAGCCGGCCAAGATTAGAGGTGTGGAATCCAATGGCATGCTGTTGGCGGCATCCGCCGGCGGGGTGATGAGGCTTGTGACCGTTGACGGTGATATTCCCAGCGGCGCCGTGGTTAAGTAACTACTACCTCCAGGACCGGACGTCGTCCACGCGCTCTGC
>CAZWPN010000007.1:26709-49774 GCA_964635275.1 uncultured Victivallales bacterium
GGCCAGAGGGTGTATTCGCGCAAGTACTCGTGCCACGCGGTTTCGATGGCCACGATTTCGGCCTTTGCGCGCGTGATTCTCGCACGTTCCTTTGCCTTCGCAACTCCAGCCAGAATCATTCCAGCCAGAATCCCGATGATGGCGATAACCGTGAGCAGTTCAATGAGAGTGAATGCGTACTGTTTTGTCTTGCGCCCCTGTTGCATAGCACACTCCTCCTGAATGCCCAGGTGGGCTATTATGACTTGCCCATTTCGCCAATGATCGAGATCAGTGGTACGAACATGGCGATGACGATGGTGCCGATGATGAAAGCCAGGAAGACAATCATGATGGGTTCGATGACGGATGTCAGCCCTTCAACGGCGTTGTCAACCTCGTCGTCATAGTTGTCGGCGACGCGGATCAGCATCTCCGGCAGGGCACCGGTTTCCTCACCGACGTCCACCATGCTGACCACCATTGGAGGGAAGATGTTGGCCGCCCCCAGCGGCATGGACATATTATCGCCTTCCTTAACGCTGTCGTGAACCGATTGGATCGAGCGTGATATGACCTCGTTACCCGCCGTTTCGCGGACGATGTTCAAGGCCTGCAGCACCGGGACGCCAGAGGTGAGGAGTGTGCCGAGCGTCCGCGTGAACCGCGCGACGGCCGTCTTGAGGAACAGGTCGCCGAAAAGGGGCATCTTCAGTTTGGCCTTATCCAACATGTAGGCACCGGATGCGGTCTTCTTCCAGATCTTGACCGTAACCACTATGGCGACGATGGCCACCAGGATGAAAAGCCCTTTTGTCCGCACGAACGTGCTGACCTGCAAAACAAACTGGGTGATGGCGGGGAGTGGCTTGCCCTCCAGCAGGTCGGTGAAGATTTCCTGGAACTTCGGAATGACGTTCGTCAGCAGAAATGCAAGGATACCCATGGCCACTATCATGACCACGATGGGATACACCATGGCGCTCTTGACCTTGTTCTTGATGCGCTCGGTCTTCTCCATGAATTCGGCCAAACGCGTTAGAACGGTGTCGAGGCAGCCGCCGGCTTCGCCAGCTTTCACCATGTTGACATAGAGTTTGTCGAATATCTTTGGGTACTGAGCCAGAGACTCTGAAAAGGTGCTGCCGCCTTCGACGGATTCACTCATTCCGTTGACGGCGTCGCGCAGCGTCTGGTCCTTTTCCTGTTTGAGAAGGATACGAAGTCCCTTCATGAGAGGGAGTCCGGCCTGGTTCAGCGTGGAAAGCTGGCGGGTGAAGGTCATCAACTGCTTGGGCTTAACCCGGCCGCTCATGAACTTCGGCATTTTTATATTAATGCCACCGGCAGATTGCGCCTTCGCTTTGGCGTCAGCAGCTTGGCCCGCAGGCTTTCGCACTGCTCCGCCGGGGACCATCTCGCTGATGCGCGTGGGAAAAAGGTTCTTTCCCCGGATCATTGTTACCGCCTGGGACTGGTTTTCGGCGTCAAGCACGCCTTCGGTCTCCGCGCCTTTGGAGTCCATTGCAACGAAGCGAAACCTGGGCATATCGCTCTCCTCTGTTGTCGTTCAGATCCTACCAGACGCGGTTCGCTCGGGCAAGGTGGAAACGAGATGCCCTGCGGCTACGAAGTCGCAGTGTTTGATTCATCTCCATCGGTCCGTCCGCGAAGACGGCACGTTCGGAAGAAATCCTTGAGGAGTTCTGCGCACTCTTCCTTGAGAACGCCTCCGAGCACCTCGCAGCGATGGTTGAGTGCCGGATTATCCAGGATGTTGAAAACTGAAACGGCGCCGCCGCGCCGGGGATCCGGGACCCCGTAGACGACGCGCGGGATGCGCGCAAGGACGATGGCGCCTGCGCACATTGGGCATGGCTCCTTTGTGACGTAAAGGACCGTCCGGGTCAGGCGCCAATCCCCTATTGCCGACGCCGCCTGAGTGATCGCGATCATTTCAGCGTGCGCTGTGGCGTCTTTCAGCAACTCAACCTGGTTGTGGGCTTTAGCGATCATGCTCCCCATGGCATCAGGGCGGGTGGGGTCGGAGCGGATAATGATACACCCGGCGGGGACTTCGCCGAGGGCGGCGGCCCGTTTAGCTTCCCGTATTGCCTGACGCATGAAGTGATCGTCCGCCGATATGTGTTCCGATGGAATGTTCACATGCTTCCTTTCCAGCCTGTGCAAATCAGCACATGCGCCGCTGTACTGTGCGACAAGGTAATCTGCTTGTCAAATGCGGCGGTTGGGTGTATACAGGCGCGAGATCGTTTCGCGGCGCGCAGTGAGCGACGATCGCATCCATATGTCATACGAAGTCATAGCCAGAAAATGGCGTCCGCAGCAGTTCGAAGATGTTGTTGGCCAGGATCATGTGACTGGCACGCTTCGCAATGCGATTGTCTCTGGCCGCGTGGCGCACGCTTATCTCTTTGTCGGGCCGCGCGGCATAGGCAAGACGTCCGTGGCGCGCATCTTTGCCAAGGCGTTGAACTGTGCTAAGGGGCCAACCGGAAAGCCTTGCGATACGTGTGATTCGTGCCGGGAGATTACGAGTGGAAGCAGCCTGGATGTCATAGAGATTGACGGCGCGTCTAACAATGGCGTTGATAATGTAAGGGACTTGCGGGACACGGTCCAGTACATGCCCGGCAAAGGCAAGTATCGGATCTATATCATTGACGAAGTCCACATGCTGAGTGTTGCAGCGTTCAATGCGTTGCTCAAGACCCTCGAGGAGCCGCCTTCGCATGTGGTGTTCCTGTTTGCGACCACGGAACCCGAGAAGGTTCTGGCGACCATTATCTCGCGGTGCCAGCGTTTTGATCTCAAGCGCATACCCCTGGCGCGTATTGTGGAACGACTTCGTCTGATTGCGAAGAGCGAGAAGGTTGAGATTGATGAAGCGGCATTGCTGGCCGTGGCGCGGGGTGCGGAGGGCGGTCTTCGGGACGCTGAATCGGCGCTGGATCAATTGATTTCCTTCCGTGGCAACAGAATCGCCGAGGAGGATGTCCTGTCTGTTTTCGGCCTGGTGGCCAAGGGCACGCTGGAGCAGTTGGCGGAGCGGATCCTAAAGGGTGATATGGCTGAACTTCTGGGAGATATAGGGCGTCTGGATGAGTCCGGCAAGGATCTTCCGCGGACGGTGGCAGAGCTCATTGAACACTATCGGAACCTGCTGATTTCGCTCTGTGCGGAGTCGGCTCTTGCATCGGCGGACTTAACCGATTCCCAGCGTGCTGTCCTGGAGCGGCATCGGAGTCTTACCGATGCCGAAAAAGTGCTGCGGGTGCTCGATATCCTGATGGACACGCAGGAGCGGATGAAGTTCGCGCTTTCCAAGAGAACCGTGCTGGAGGTTGGGCTTATCAAGTGCGCCCGGGCGGGTCAGGTTGCTTCGCTGGAGGAGCTTCTGAAGGGTATCAACGCGCTTCGGGCGGCGGATCGTTCCGGAGCGGAGGAGTCGCCGGCATCGGATGCTGTCAGGAAGCCGACATCGTCGGCGAGCGCGGTGAGGGAGAGTGCGGCGGCACCGGTGGCGCGGTTGGCGGTAGATGAGTTGGGACTTCTGAAGCAGCGCTGGTCTGACATTGTGGCCCGTGTCGGAAGGATGGCGGTGCTGGCAAAGGCACCGCTCATGGACGCCCATCCTGTTTCCGTTATCGGCGACAAGGTCGTTGTGGCTATGGATCCGGAGTTCGGGAAGGAGTTGGCGGAGTTCGACTCCAGCCGCAACCGCAACCGGATGTCGTTGGAGCGGGTGTTGAGCGACGTATTAGGGCGAACGGTATCGGTTTCGCTTCGGATTGGAGACGACGTTGGCGAAGCGGAAACGGAGGCGGTGCCGAGTCCCGTTGCAGCCGTCGTCGCTCCTGTGGCTGAGCCAGCGGATCCCGCCAGGCCGCGACAGATTCACGAGTGGCTCAAGGAGCCGGCGGTTCAGAAGACGCTTTCGATGTTTGAAGGGACGATTGCCGAAGTCAGGGAGTAGATGTTGCCTGTAAAAAGAGGAGTGCTATGAGCAATGTATTCGGAATGATGAAGCGCGCGGCGCAGATGCAGTTGAAGATGCGTAAAATCCAGAAGGAGCTTGCCCGTCACACGGTGGAGGCCAAGAGCGGCGAAGTGACGGTCGTGGCCGGCGGCGACATGACGATTCGCAGCGTGAAGTTTCCTCCCTCGTCGTACGACCCGAACCGGCCCGAGCGGCTGGAAAAGATGATTGTGGCAGCCGCTAATTCCGCCTTGGAGCAAGCCAAGAAGAAGGCCGCCGATGAGATGGCCAAGACGAGCGGAGGCCTGAGCGGTTTGGCTGAAATGCTTGGCGGGTAGCCGGAAAGAGCCGTCGTCGGCGAGGAGTAGGGAATGGGTGTCCCTGCGGTTTTCCAGCAATTGGTTGAGGCGCTGGGACGGTTGCCGGGGGTCGGCAGACGGACCGCGGAGCGGATGGCTACGCGGGTCATACAGGACAGGGCCTTGCTCGACAGCCTGGTGGCGGCGTTGGCGTCGGCCGGCGACCGGATGGGATGCTGTTCGCTGTGCGGGAGCCTGAGTCTGAAGGAGCAAAATCCCTGTATGCTGTGCACCGGCCAAGGGCGGGATGGCCATACGATTTGCGTTGTGGAAGAGGCAGGCGACATTCCGCTGATTGAGCGCTCAGGCTATCGTGGACGCTATCATGCCTTGATGGGCAAGTGGCTGCCGGGTCGCGTTCAGTCGCTGCCGGGGCAACGGATCAAGGCGCTGGTGGACAGGGTGGACCGCGAGGGGGTCGGAGAGGTCATCCTGGCTCTCAGCACGGACATGGAGGCGGACATGGCCGCCAACGTCATTGTTGAAATGATGAAGGGCAGGGGCGTGAAGGTGACGCGGTTGGCGTCGGGACTGCCTGTGATGAGCGGCGTTGCCTACTCGGATCCCGTTACTCTTGGGCGGGCGCTGGCTGGACGCCAACCGATGCAGGCGGGAGAACGGCCGCATGGGTGAAGGATGTCCATCGGGGTTGGCCGAGCGTCTTAATGCGGTGGAGGGGCGGATTAACGGGGCCTGCGAACGAAGCGGCCGTCGGCGCGAGGATGTTGTCTTGGTGGCTGTGACCAAGACGGTGTCGGCTGACATGGTTCGGGAGGCGGCTGCGTGCGGGTTGTCGGTGATGGGAGAGAACCGGGTTCAGGAGGCGCTTCAGAAGATCCCGGAGTGTCCTGGCGGACTTTCCTGGCATCTGGTGGGGCATCTTCAGACCAACAAGGTCCGGCACGCTGTCGAGTGGTTTGAGGCGATACACTCGGTGGATTCGCTACGGTTGCTGGAGTGTGTAGAAGAGGAATGTGAGCGGGTCGGGCGCAGTATGCGGGTCTGCCTGGAGGTCAATGTGGCCGGTGAAGGCAGCAAGTTTGGACTGACGCCGGAGGCGGCCGAGGGGGTATTGGACGAGGCGGGTCGGTGCCGAAGGGTTGAGGTGGCCGGGCTGATGACGGTTCCACCCTTTACGCCGGACCCTGAGGATGCCAGGCGGTGGTTCCGGCGGTTACGGGAATGTCGGGATGCATGGGGTGGGAGGTGTGGCTTTCCCAATCTGGGCCTTTCCATGGGAATGTCGCACGATTATGAAGTAGCAATCGAGGAGGGGGCGACGTGGATCCGACTGGGCACGGCGCTGTTTGGCGAACGCACAGTCCGGGGTAAATAATCATGGGCAAAGCAGATGCAGCGGGCTCCGAAAAGCCGGCCAAGAAAAGTGGCATTGGTTGCCTATGGCGTGCGGTCATAGGCGTGGTGGTCCTTGGGGTGATCGTTCTGGTGGCGGGCTCCATTCTGGTGCGACTGGACGGGGTGCGGAGCGCAATAACGGAACGGATGGAAGTCCTGCTAGGCGAGAAGTTGAAGGTGGAAACGATTCGTGTTGGCTGGCCTTGGGCGCTGGTTCTGGAGAACGTCAGCACTGTGAACTATGCTGTGGGTCAGCCTGGATTCACGGTTCGCGAAATACGGATTCGTGCGGGAACCCGTACGCCTTGGCATGTGACTGTCAGGCGGTGCACGCTTTGCCTGGTAAAGACCGGTTCCAATTGGAAGCCGGATATGTTCGGCCGCCTTGGGGAGCTGCCGTCGCGCAACATAGGTGAAGTTTCCAAAGTGACAGAACCGTTTCGTCGAAATGTTTCCGTGTCGGTTTCCGATAGCGCGGTCCGTTGGTTTGATTCATCCGGCAAGGAGTTGGCGTCGGTGAGCGGGATGGCTTTTGAGGTTGTGCCGGTTGACATTCCGTCGCGGCTGATGTTCTACCACGCAATAGCGATTCACTCCGTGTCCGGTTTGGGTGCTCGCCCGCTTCAGGAAATGGAGCGTGAATGGTTGGCCGCCGACGGGATCCGCTACCGCCTGATTCATCAGGATGGTCCGGAGCTGATGCCGGGAGACAAGGCGTTCTGGGAGGTGTCGGAATGATCAGTAGAGACAAAGCGTCGGACATCATGGGGCGGTGCCGCGGACGGCGAATCGTCGTTGTTGGTGATCTGATGCTGGACCGGTATGTGATCGGCAATGTCAGCCGCCTTTCTCCGGAAGCGCCGGTGCCGGTGGTTTGTGCCGTTTCCGAGCAGGCGAAACCGGGCGGCGCGGCGAATGTGGCCCTGAACATCCAGGCGTGGGGCGCAGAGGCGGTTGTGGCTGGAATCGTCGGGCGCGACCAGGATGGGGACGAGCTTCTGAGGATACTGAGGGAGAATGGCATTCGCACTGATGGCGTTCTGGTGAGCGAGGCCATACGTACCACGGTGAAGACGCGCATCATAGCCGAGCGGCAGCAGGTTGTTCGGGTGGATCGCGAGGATCCGCCGGAGCGAGTGCAGGCGGTTATCGGGGATTTTTGCGGCCTGATCCGGCGCGCGATGGCGGGCGCCCATGGTGTGTTGCTGGAGGATTATGGCAAGGGCGCGCTCGTTCAGGCGGTGGTGGATACGGTCATGGCGGGAGCGCGTGCCGGCCGGATCCCTGTCGGATTGGATCCCAAGGACAACCACGAGCTTGTAACGGAAGGGCTGACGTTGGCAACGCCGAATTACAAGGAGGCATGTTTTGCCGCGGGCCTGCGCGAGGTGCCACTGCGCGGGGATCTGTTGGCGCATGAGAACCTGAGGCGGGCCGGCGAGATACTCAAGGCCAAATGGCAGGTGGATTTCCTGGCGATAACGCTTGGATCCCACGGCATGTACCTTCTGCCACGGGATCGGGCGCCGAGTGTGATCCCGACCCTGGCGCGCGAGGTCTTTGATGTAACAGGGGCGGGTGATACTGTTATTGCGACGGCGATGATGGCCATTGCCGCCGGCGCCGACTATGTGGACGCTGCCTTGTTGGCCAACTGTGCGGCGGGTGTGGTGGTCGGCAAGCTTGGCGCCGCCACCTGTACGCCTCAGGAACTGCTTGAAAGCATTGGGTCTTAGAGTATGGTGACGAGAGATAAGAAGATCCGAGTGCTTGGTGTCATTCCTGCTCGATGGGGGTCGACTCGATTCCCGGGGAAGAGCCTTGCACTGGTAGCTGGCAAACCGCTGGTGTGTCGCGTGGTCGAGCAGGTGTTGAAGGCCGGCTGTCTGGACCGTGTGATCGTGGCGACGGACGATCCCAGGATTGAAGAAGCCGTGCGTGATCTTGGGGTGCGTGTGGCGATGACACGCCCGGACCACCCGTCCGGGACGGACCGCGTGGCAGAGGCTGTCCAGTCGGAGCGTGGCGAGATTGTGATCAACATTCAGGGCGATGAGCCGATGATAGATCCGGGGTTGATTGACCGTCTGGCTGTGGAGATGAAACAGAACCCGGACTGGGACATGGCCACTGCGGCTGCGCCGATAAGCGAGAGGCGGGATCTGGAAGCTGACACCGTGGTGAAGGTGGTGTGGGGGGATCGGCACAGGGCGCTATATTTTTCGCGGCTGCCAATACCTTTTGTGCGCGGTCAGGATCCGCTGTCGGCGTCGGGGTTGCACTGGCGCCACGTGGGAATCTACGCGTACCGCAGGGAATTTCTTGACCGGTTGGTCGCCACGGCGCCCACCGCGTTGGAGCATGCGGAGAAGTTGGAGCAATTGCGCGCGTTGCATATCGGCGGGCGAATCGCCGTGCTGGAAACCGGGGAGCCCGGGATTGGTATTGATACCCCATCGGACGTTGTGCTGGTGGAGGAATTGATTCGCCAGCGCGGGATGGAAAGGACATAGCCACATGACCCGAACCGTAAAGATCGGAACGGTACGCGTCGGAGGTCGGAATCCGCTGGCATTCATTGCTGGGCCCTGCGTCATTGAGAGCCGCCGTGCGTGCGTGGATCTGGCATCCCGGCTGAGCCGGATGGCGCGGGATGAGGGTGTTGCCCTTATCTTCAAGGCATCCTACGACAAGGCCAACCGCTCGTCGCACCTATCGTTTCGTGGGCTCGGGTTGAAGCATGGCCTTGAGGTGCTTCGGGAGGTGAAGGAGCGGTTCGGCATTCCGGTCCTGACCGATGTGCACAAGGAAGATGAGGTGGAGCCGGCCGCCGCAGTCGCGGATGTGCTGCAGATCCCGGCATTCTTGTGCCGGCAGACGGACCTGATTATGGTCGCGGCGCAGACGGGGAAGCCGATTAATGTCAAGAAAGGCCAGTTTTTGGCGCCGTGGGACATGAAGAACGTTGTTGAGAAGGTGCTATCGACGGGAAATAAAGACATCCTGCTGACGGAACGTGGGGCATCTTTCGGTTACAACAACCTCGTTGTGGACATGCGAAGCCTTCTTGTCATGCGCCAGTTCGGATACCCGGTGATTTTCGATGCGACGCATAGTGTGCAGCGTCCCGGCGCGGGGGGCACCCATTCGTCGGGCGACCGTGTATGGGCGCCGGCGTTGGCCAGGGCAGCGGTTGCCGCAGGCTGCGATGCGGTCTTCATGGAGACCTATGTCAATCCGGATAAGGCGTTGTCGGATAAGGACAACGCGCTGCCGCTTCGGGAATTGAGGGAATTGTGGAAATTATTGAGCCGGATTCATGATATATCGCGGCCATAGACGGTATGGCGTGTTTCTGGTCATGGCGTTGGCCGTTTACATGGCTGGCGATATGCGGGCCAGTCAGGATGCGCTTCCGCTCAGGGGGGTCCGGATTCCGATCGAGTGCTACGCTACCGGGCGGGTCAAGGTGGAACTCAAGGCGGAACGGGCGGATGTTCACGAGAGCGGCGACATGAACGCGTACGGGGTCCGGGTGACGTTTTTCGATCCCACCGGCCGAGTGGAAACCGTTGTGATTGCCGACGATTGCTTGTTCAACAAGAAGTCGAACACCATCACGTCCGATCGGCCCGTGCGCATGGAGAGGCAGGGCGTGGTGATAACGGGGCGCGGGTTCTTGTGGGAGACCGCCGTCGCGACGGTGCGGATTCTCAATGACGTGCGCGTGGTGCTGGACGGCCGGCTGAATGCCATGCAGAAGGGCGTGTTCTCTAAAATGGGGTTGCCGTGACGAACCGGGAGGCGATATGAGAATGGCATGGTGGCTGGCGATGGTTTGTCTGGGTGGAGTCTGCATACTGTGGGCAGGAGATGTTCCGCAGCCGGCAACGGTGTCGACTGCGACCGTGGAGGGCACCAACGGGACCGTGATAACTGCTCAGAAGCTGACATACGACTACAAGCGGTCAATTGCGGTGTTTGAGGGAGACGTCGTGGTTGTGGATCCACAGATGAGAATGGCAGCCGACAAGATTATTGTGGTATTTGAAGGCACGAACAGCGTCAAGACGCTGACGGCGCAGGGGAATGTGCACATCACCTCGGAAGACCGCGAGGCGACATGCGTAACAGCGGTTTACAAGAATCTGGGCGGCGAAGTGATCATGACGGGAACGCCCGTGCTGAAGCGGGGCCGTGATACGCTTAGGGGCGACAAGATTACCTTCTGGATCAACGAGGAAAGAGTGGTGAGTGAACCCGGCGTATTGACATTCTTCCCCGAGTCGCTTAAGGAGAAGCCGTAGGAGGCAGGCCGAGCGTGGCAGGAGCAGAAGAACACAGTTTGCTGGAGGCAAGTGCGCTGATCAAGCGGTACCGGGGACGGACCGTGGTGAACGAGGTCAGCCTTGCAGTGGGCCGTGGCGAAATAGTGGGCCTGCTGGGGCCCAATGGCGCCGGGAAGACGACGACATTCTACATGATTGTGGGGTTGATTCGTCCGGATGGCGGCTGTATCCTGCTTCATGGGCGCGATATCAGCCGGCTTCCGGTGTACCGGCGTGCGAGGCTGGGTGTTGGGTATCTCTCGCAGGAGCCTTCGGTATTTCGCAAATTGACGGTGGAGCAGAATGTCATGGCGATCCTGGAGACGCTGGACATAACCCAGGCGGAGCGCCGGACACGCCTGGGGCGGCTTCTTGAGGAACTTGGGCTGGATCGAGTGGCGGGGCAGCCGGCATACACGTTAAGCGGAGGGGAGCGGCGAAAGCTGGAGATTACCCGAGCGCTGGTGCGTGACCCGGTGATCCTTATGCTTGATGAGCCATTCAGCGGTGTGGACCCGCTGGCGGTGAAAGATATTCAGCAGATCATTGTCGGCCTCCGGAACAAGGGGCTTGGGATTTTTATAACGGATCACAATGTCCGCGAGACGCTGGCGATTGTGGATCGCGCCTATTTGATGTACGAGGGAAGGGTGCTTCGCGAAGGAAAAAGCGAGTTTCTCGTTCATGACGAGACGAGTCGGAGATTGTACTTGGGCGATCAGTTCACCATGTAGGAGGATAACATGCCAGTTGAAGTTACAGCACGTCACATGAAGGTGCGGTCTGCGGTTCAGGAGTACGGGCGGGGGCTTGGCGAACTGTTGATTGAGGAATTTCCCCGGGTTGAAAACGTGCATCTCGTTCTGGACATCGGGAAAAGGGACCAGCACATAGCGGCGGTGATTGTTCAGGGGCGGGGGCGGGTTCGGTTTGAAAGCATGGAAGCTTCCGAGAGCATGCGTGCGGCGATTGATGCGGCGTTTGCCAAGGCTGAAGCGCACTTGCGGAAGATTCTTGCCCGCGCACGCGACCTGAAGAAGACGAGTGGGAGGGTGAGCCCGTTGCGGGCTCGGCGCTATGAGGAAGCGTAGGTCAGTGAGATCGCCGTCCCTTTACAATCCGGTTCCCGTAAGTGCTTTTCTGGAACGTGGCCGGGTGGATTTGGGGATGGAACTGGTCGCGGGAGCGACTGGGGTTGGGCGACATATCGCCGAGGCGGCCATTAACCGTCCCGGGTTGGCGCTGACCGGCTTTTTCAAGTACTTTGCCCACCGGCGGATTCAGGTCATCGGGTTGGCTGAGCACTTGTATCTGTCGTCGCTGAGTCCCGTGGAGCGGCAACGGCGGCTGGAGGCGGTTTTCAGCCGTAAAGTGCCATGCGTAGTGTTGAGCCGGGGGCGTGTCGTCTTTCCGGAAATGGTTGCACTGGCTGCGCGGTACGGTGTTCCGGTTATGCGCAGCAAGATGATAACGATGGATTTCGTGAATGTGGCAACGCTCATGATGCTGGACATGATGGCTCCGCGCGTTAATGTCCAGGGCACGATGGTGGAGATCATGGGGATCGGGGTGCTGATCGAGGGCAAGGCGGGCATGGGCAAGAGCGAAACGGCTCTGGGGCTTATCAAGCGTGGGCATGCCCTCGTGTCTGACGACATTACCGCCATGCGACTGGACGGTACTGGTTCTGTGGTGGGGGCTCCGGTCAGCGTAACGCGATACCATATGGAAATCCGGGGTGTCGGGATAATACATGTTCCCAGTCTGTTCGGGGTTTCGTCCGTCCGCGAGGAGAAGAGGCTGGATATGGTCGCGACGCTGGTGGACGCTGCTACGGCGGAATTGACAGAGGACCGGGGTGGCGGTTCGTCGAACATGCGCGTTGTGCTGGGCGTCAGCGTGCCGCAGATCATTGTGCGGGTGGCGCCCGGGCGTGACCTTACCAACGTGATTGAGACGGCGGCTTTGAACTACAAGCTCAAGCGACTGGGGCACGATGCAGCCAAGGAATTGGATGAGCGACTGATGACGGTACTGGCAGGGAGGGTTGGACGTGGTGGGTGATGGAACAAGCGAAAAGCGGATACGTGAAGTCACGATCCGGAACCAGTTCGGGATTCACGCCCGACCTGCCGCCATGTTTGTCAAGGTGGCATGCCGATACGATGCCGAGGTTTTTGTCGAGAAGAACGGGAGCCAGGTTTCCGGGAAAAGCATCATGGGGTTGATGACGCTCGAAGCTTCAATGGGCACCCGTCTGCGGTTGATCGCGCAGGGGGCGGACGCGGATATGGTGCTGGCCGAGTTGGTGGCATTGGTCGAGAGCAAATTCGGTGAGACGTAATCATCCGATGTCATCGGAACGTGGCTGTCCGGGTTGGTGGCGCATCGTCGATGCGACATAGTGTCGCAACGTGGGGCTGGAAGCGGATGTATGAGGACTTGTCGGTAAAGAAACAGGTTGCGCTGCGCGGCATAGGGGTGTCCCCCGGGGTGGCCATTGGCCCGGCGTTCTTGTGGGTTCATCAGACCGTTGGCGTGGTGGATCGCACCGTTGTAGAACACGAGAGGGAACGGGAGATCTCCCGCCTCGAGGATGCTCTGATCGAGACCCGCCGCCAGATCCGCAGGATGCAGAAGGAACTGGAGCAGAAGACCGGCAGCAACGAGGCGGGCATATTCGACGCGCATCTGATGGTGTTGGATGACCGGTCGTTCATTGAGGATGTAGTCAACGCGGTGCGCGTCTCCGGTAGCAATGTGGAGGCCGCGGTCCGGGACGTATCGGATCGCTATGCGGCCGTGCTGGCTTCCGTGGAAGACGAATATTTGCGGGAGCGGGTCGCGGACATCAGGGACGTGTCACGCAGGCTGATCCGCAATCTCACAGGGGTGATGGATCTGCCGCAGGCCGACTCCAGCCACAAGTGGATTGTTGTTGCTACGGACCTGACGCCCTCGGAAACGATGGGCATGCGGCGGGATACGATTCTGGGTTTTGCAACCGATGTGGGTAGTGCAACGTCCCATACAGCCCTGCTGGCAAAAGCGCTTGAGATCCCAGCGGTGGTGGGCCTGCACAACGTTACCTCGGTGGTGAGGTCCGGCGACGAAGTCCTGATTGACGGTAACAAGGGCGTCGTCATTCTCCATCCGACTGCCGAAGAGTTGGAGAAATACGGACGGGTCGCCGAGGAACGGAGCAAGATTCGTCGCGGCCTTACGAAACTGCAGCACCAGCCGGCCGAAACCCGCGACGGTCACCCGATCGTACTTTCCGCGAATATCGAAGGGCTGGATGATCTGCACGCCGTTAAAGAGTATGGGGCGGAGGGTGTGGGCCTGTTCCGGTCGGAGTACCTCCACCTGTCCCGAAAAGAAATAGTTGGTGAGGATGAGCAGGCGCAGGTGTATCACGACGTGGCCAGCAGGCTGGCCCCGGCTCCGGTCATTATCCGGACCCTGGATATCGGGGGTGATAAGTTTATGATGGATGGGCAGGTCATCCACGAGCCCAACCCCTTTCTAGGGTGCAGGTCAATAAGGTTGTCGTTGCTTTATCCCGCGCACTTCAAGACTCAACTGCGGGCCATTCTGCGGGCCAGCGCTGTCGGCAATGTGAAGATCATGTATCCGATGGTGTCCTGCACCGAGGAAGTACTGCAGGCCAACGCGCTGCTCGAAGAGGCCAAGCAGGAACTTGCTGATTTGAATATTCCCTTCAAGCGCGACATTGATGTGGGAGTGATGATTGAGATACCCGGCGCCGCCATGACTGCGGATCTTCTGGCTTCGCACGTCAAGTTCTTCAGCTTGGGAACGAATGACCTGATTCAGTATACGTTGGCTGTGGATCGTGGCAACGACCGGGTCGCGTACCTTTATCAGCCGACACACCCCGGTGTGTTGGCGTTGATCCATCGAACGATCGAGGCTGGTCATCGGCACGGGATCTGGGTGGGTGTCTGCGGCGAGATGGCAGGTGACCCGCTGATGACTCCTTTGCTCGTGGGCCTTGGAATCGACGAATTGAGCGTGTCGCCGGCGGCCGTTCCGCTCATCAAGGACGCGGTTCGGAGTATGGAATATGCCAGGGCGAGGCAACTGGCTGAAACATGCCTCCGCATGCCTTCGGCGAGTGCGGTTCGACAGCTATGTTACGATATGATGAAGGGTATTGCTCCGGAATTGCTTGAACTTGTTTAGGGGACGCGCTAGTATAACAGGCTACATTGTCTTAAATATAGGAGAACCCATGCAGGCAAACAGGCGTTACGTATTTACATCGGAATCGGTAACCGAGGGACACCCCGACAAGGTGGCGGATGGGATATCCGACTGCATCCTTGATGCGCACCTTCGCGAGGACAAGACCTCCCGCGTGGCTTGTGAGACGCTGGTCAGCACTGGGTTGGTGGTTGTGGCTGGCGAGATTACGAGTACGGCGAAAATCGGTTATCCGGAGATTGTGCGGGAGAAGATTCGACGCATCGGGTATGTGGATGCCGCCGGCGGGTTTGGTTGCGACACCTGTGCCGTTATGATAGCGCTGGACAAGCAGTCCCCGGATATCTCGCAAGGAGTGACGGCAGGACAGGGGCAGTATAACAAAGGGGAGCAGGGCGCTGGCGATCAGGGAATGATGTTTGGCTATGCCTGCGACGAGACGCGAGAACTGATGCCGGCGCCGATCATGTTTGCGCACCGACTGACGCGGCAACTGGCGAAGGTCCGGCGTTCCGGAAGGCTGCCGTTTATCAAGCCCGACGGAAAATCTCAGGTCTCGGTTGTCTATGAGAACGGCCGACCTGTGGCGGTCGATACGGTGGTCGTCTCATCCCAGCACTCCGCGGACGTGAAGTACCGTAAGCTCTGCGAGGGTATCATGGAGGAAGTCATCATGCCGGTGATTCCTCAGAAGCTGCTTACGAAGAAGACGCGCTATCTCATCAATCCGACCGGCCGCTTTGTCGTGGGCGGGCCGCATGGCGATTCTGGGTTGACCGGGCGCAAGATCATCGTAGATACGTATGGTGGCATGGGGCGTCACGGCGGCGGGGCGTTTTCAGGGAAGGACCCCTCGAAGGTGGATCGCAGCGCGGCTTATATGGCGCGTTACATTGCCAAGAACATCGTTGCCGCGCGACTGGCAGCGCGTTGCGAGGTTCAACTGGCGTATGCCATTGGATTCCCTGAGCCTGTTTCTGTCCTTGTTGATACATTTGGGACCGGGCGAGTGGCCGACGGGCGGCTTGAGGAAGCCATTCGGCGTGTGTTCGCGCTGAAGCCGGGCGATATTATTCGCGATCTGAAACTGCTCCGGCCCATATATGAAGCCACATCGGCATACGGGCATTTCGGCAGGACGACAGATTTTGATACCTTCACATGGGAAAGCCCCGATCGGGCGAACGCATTACTGGCGGCTGTGTAGGGCGTCTGCCACTTGTTCCTGAGATCGGTGGTAATGGAAGGAGATTGTCTACTATGAACGCAGCAAGACGGAAATCGGGGAAGAAACAGGGACGAATGGATTGCGCGGTGGCCGACATGTCGCTGGCCGCTCTTGGTCGTCGGCAGATTGAGCTGGCGGAGAAAGAAATGCCGGGGCTGATGGAGTTGCGACGACGCTTCGGCGTCTCCAAGCCACTCAAAGGCGCCCGGCTCAGCGGTTCCTTGCACATGACAGTGGAAACGGCTGTCCTTGTGGAGACACTCCAGGCATTGGGCGCCAAGGTGCGCTGGGCCAGTTGCAACATCTATTCGACACAGGACCCCGCGGCGGCGGCGCTGGCTGTCAAAGGCACACCGGTGTTTGCGCGGAAAGGAGAGACGCTCGAGGAGTACTGGGACTACACGGACCGGATTCTCGATTGGGGGAATGGCCTTGGCCCGAACTTGATCGTGGATGATGGAGGCGACGCGACACTCTTCGTGCATCTCGGTTGCCAGGCGGAGAAAGATCCTTCGATTCTGAGGAAGAAGCCCGGGAGCAAAGACGAGGCGCTGCTCTTGGGCCAGCTTCGTAAGTCCCTTCGCCGGGACCCGAAGCGGTTTCATCGGATCGTTGGATCGATCCGCGGCGTTTCGGAAGAAACCACCACCGGCGTCCATCGGCTCTACCAGATGCAGAAGCGAGGAGAGTTGTTGTTTCCTGCATTCAATGTGAACGACGCCGTGACCAAGTCCAAGTTCGATAACCTGTACGGTTGCCGTCATTCTCTTGTGGACGGTATTTCGCGGGCGACCGACGTGATGCTGGCGGGTAAGATCGCGGTAGTCGCCGGATACGGCGATGTTGGAAAGGGATGCAGTCAGGCGCTGAAGGGTCAGGGTGCGCGGGTTGTCGTCACGGAAGTCGATCCGATCTGCGCTTTGCAGGCCTCGATGGAGGGGTACGAGGTCATGCCCATGGATCAAGCCTGCCGCATCGGGAACATCTTCGTAACGGCTACCGGTTGCTGCGATGTCATTACGGAGCGGCACATGCGGCAGATGAAAGACATGGCCATTGTGTGCAACATCGGGCATTTCGACAGTGAAATCCAGGTGGAGCGGTTGGAAAAGTATTCCTGGCTGGAGATCAAGCCGCAGGTGGACAAGATAACGTTCCCCAGTGGCCGCAGTATCCTTTTGCTCGCGCGAGGGAGGCTTGTGAATCTTGGTTGTGCAACTGGCCATCCGAGTTTCGTCATGTCCAACAGTTTCACGTGTCAGGTGTTGGCGCAGTTGGAACTGTATATACGGACTCAACAGTACCCGGTGGGAGTATATGTCCTGCCGAAGAGCCTTGACGAAGAGGTTGCGCGTTTGCATCTCGACAAGTTAGGGGTTCAGACCGACCGGCTGTCGCGCCAACAAGCCGCTTACCTCGGCATCAGCCCGAAGGGGCCTTTCAAGACCGACTCCTATCGGTACTAAGTACCCGTTGGCGTAAATATTTGCCCGGGTGGCGGTTGCTGGTATGTTCCCCGAGCAAGGGAAGAAAGAGGTGATGTGGTATGTCAGCGATGAATATTGACGATATCATGAAGATCCTGCCGCACCGCTACCCGATGCTGCTGATCGACAAGGTTATTGAGTGCGACGATGAGAAGCGTCTGGTGGCTATCAAGAATGTTACCGTGAATGAACCATTCTTCACGGGGCATTTTCCGGCGAGCCCCATCATGCCCGGGGTGCTGCAACTGGAAGCCATGGCTCAGGCTGGCGGGATTCTCGTTAATCGCCTATCCGGAATTTCCGGCGGGATTGCCTATTTCATGGCTATCGACAACTGCCGCTTTCGCCGGGTAGTCCAGCCGGGCGACCAGATGCGAATCGAGGTGGAAATTACCCAGAGCCGCTCGAAAACGGCGAAGTTCAAGGCCAGGGTTCTGGTTGACGGCGCTTTGGCCTCGGAGGCGGAGTTGATGTGCATGACTAAGGGAGCGGAACAATGACATCCCTGCACGCAACCGCGCTTGTTGACAAGGATGCTCAGCTCGGGGATGGCGTGCATATCGGCCCTTACTGCGTGATCGGTCCCCATGTACGGATCGGGGCTGGAACGCGGCTGATGTCTCACATAGTTGTTGACGGGCGGACGACGATTGGTGCCGGCTGCACACTTTTCCCCTTCGCCTGTGTAGGCACGCAGACGCAGGATTTGAAATTCCAGGGCGCAACTACCTACGTGGAGATCGGTGATCGCACGACTTTGCGTGAGTATGTGACCGTTAACTCGGGCACATCCGAGGGCGAGATTACCCGCGTCGGCTCGGGATGCCATATCATGGCATACTGCCATGTTGCACACGCCTGTCGGGTTGGCAACGGCGTGATCATGTCCAATGGCGCTACACTGGCCGGCGAGGTTACGGTGGAGGATCACGCCGTGGTTGGCGGGCTGACCGCCGTGCACCAATTCTGTCGTGTCGGGACAATGTCCATGGTGGGCGGCTGTTCGGGGCTGACCCAGGACGTTCCTCCGTACATGATGGCGGCCGGCCGGCCGGCCGAAGCCGTGGGGATCAACGCGGTACTGTTAAGGCGCAAGGAAATGACCTCGGAGCTGCGCAGCGCCATCAAGGAAATGTACAGGATACTTTACCGCCGGGGCCTGAACACAACGCAGGCGATTGAACAGATCGAGAAGGAAATTCCACGATGCCCTGAGGTTGAATACCTGGTTCGTTTTATCAGGGAGTCCAAGCGCGGGATCATCGGCGGTTCGGCGCAGGGCGAAGCGTAGGGGTCGGACTTGTCGCAGTCCCCGTCGTGGTGCTTCATCAGGCACCGAAGAGGTTGTGTATGACGTGCGACACATGGACACGGTCGTTGAGGGCGCTCATTCTTGTAGCCGGCATGTTCCTGCCGAGCGTGTTTGCCGGGGACGCGTCCAGCGATCCTGATGCAACGTTCGACTTCAATTTCGACCGGGTTGAGGTCGCTGCCTTCGCCAAAATCGTTGGAGAAATGACTGGTCGCCGGTTTGCGGTGGATGAGGCTATCAAAGGGCGCGTAACGATTGTTTCGCCCAAGGTGATCCGGCGCGACGTCTATCCGCTGTTCGTCTCGGTTCTCGAATCCGTGGGATGCACGGTCGTGGAGGATGGCGGCGTCGCGCGGATCGTTCCGCTTTCGCCGCGGGGCAGCACCGCGGCGCCGGTCGTAGGTGTCGCGGAGACCATGCCGTCCCAGGGTGTGGTAACGAAAATTTTTCGTCTGGAACATGTGTCGGCGGCTCAGGCCCGGCGCGCTCTGGAATCGAGGGTTAGCGGTGGGAAGTCCGGTGCCGTGGTGGACGTCGAGGAAACAAACCATCTCCTGGTTACCGACACCGTGGAGAGCATAAGACGTATCGAGCAGATCGTGGCAGAACTTGATCGGCCGGGTTTGCTCAGGACGACAGACGTAGTTGCCCTCAAGCATGCCAATGCGGAAAACCTTTCGGTGCAACTGAATCAGGCGCTGGCGGAGAAACAGACGCGTGCAGGGCAGCTTCTCAGTCGCCTGCCGGCGTCGCCGGATACACCGGCGCGGGACAGGGTGGGGGCCAGCATTGTTGCGGTGCCAGACTCGAACAGCCTTTTGCTTGTCGGGACGCCATCCCAGATTCAGGAGCTCAAGCGCATCGTATCGGCAATGGATACGGACACGGCTGCGGGGCGCGGGAGCCTGAATGCGATATTCTTGAAGTACATTCGTGCGGAGGAGGCAGGCAAAAGCATAGACGCAGTGCTCAACCGCATGGCCAAGAGTCCTGCGACTAGTTCGGCGCGATCGATAACGATTGAGGCCAGCCCGGCCAACAACGCGCTGCTGGTTCACGCGACACCGGGCGATTTTGAGGATGTGCGTCGTCTTGTTGATCAACTGGACCAGGAGCGTCAGCAGGTGCATATCGAAGTGCTCATTGCAGAGGTGAGCGCCGGTGATTCCCTCAACATCGGAGTCGACATGGTTGCACTCAATGCTCCGGCGCGGGTGGGTTCTACGACGGTGTCGGGCGGCAGCCTGATCACGGACAAGGCGGATGCGTTGATGTCGGCGGTTCAGAACGGGATCCTGCCCGGCGGCTTGACGGTGGGGGTGGCGCATGGCGGCCGGTTGGATTCCAGCGGCAGGGTGATTTCGTCTTTTCCGGCAATCCTCTCCCTGGACGCGATCCGGAAGAATTCCAAGTTCAAAGTGCTTTCCGAAACCGCGCTGGAGGCGCAGAACAACCGCGAGGCTTCTGTCAGCATCGTTAACCAGTATCCCATACTGAAGTCCACGATTCAGGGCGGGACCGGTGCGTCGCGGGACGTGATTCAGAACATCGAACGTGTAGATGTCGGCATCAAGCTAAAGTTGACGCCGTATGTCATTCCGGGCGGTTTGGTTCAGATGGTGCTGAATCCCAGCATTGAGGCTGTAGTGGATGCTGGATCGGCAGGAACCCAGTTCACGCCGGTCATTGCGCGCCGTGAAGTGTCAACGACGGTTACCGTACCCGACGGGCAAACGATCATCATCGCCGGGCTGACGCGGGAGGACAAGCGGGAGGTCGTCAAGCGGGTTCCCATCCTAGGCTACATCCCTCTGATAGGCATGCTTTTCCGTCACACTGCGGAAAGTGTCGAGAGAACAAACCTGTTGATCTTCGTAACTCCGCGGGTGGTTGGTGACCGGGCCGCTTCTGACAAGGTGCTTCAGGAATGGCAGCGCCGCACAGGCTTGTCCCCCCATGAAACCCGATGAATCCTCAGAAGCTCAACCGGGAGCAACGCCGGACGCGAGAGCCGTCGCACGGGGGCTGGGTATACCCTTTGTTGATGCCGTTACGGACGAGATGTTCGACGCGACATTGGTAGCGGATCTTCCCGTCGAGTGGGCCAGGGCGCATCGAATCCTTCCTGTCCGATACCGTGGCGCCGTGTGCGCATTGATCGCTGACCCGAGCGATCAGGCCGGCCTTGATCACCTTGGGTTGCTGACCAGACGCCCGATGGAGCCGGTGGTTGCCGACGCGGAGGTTGTCAAGGAAGCCATCGAGCGGTGCTTTTTTCACAAGCCTGGCACGTCCGATGCCTTGATCGAGGATCTTAGAGGCGGGGCGGCAGCGGCGTTGCCGGGGCGGTTACGTGGCGACGATCTTCTGCAGGTGGCGCAACAGGCGCCGGTGACGCAGTTGGTGAATCTGATCCTTCTGGAGGCCGTGCGACGGGGTGCATCTGACATTCATTTTGAGCCTTTCGAGTATGCGCTGCGTGTCCGTTTCAGGATCGACGGCGTACTCTATGAGCAGACCGCGCCCCCAAAGCACATGGAGGAGGCGTTGGTCTCACGGCTCAAGGTGATGGCGAGAATGGATATCTCCGAGAAGCGGCTGCCGCAGGACGGGATGGCGAGGGTGAGAGTCGGTGATCGCGAGATTGATGTGCGTGTTTCCACAATACCCGTTGCCGAGGGCGAGCGGGTGGTGCTGCGCATCCTCAACATGAATCAAGCGCTGCTTCCCCTGTCCTCCCTTGGCATGATGGAGGAGGTATTTCTACAGTTCGACGCTTTGCTGGGCGGTCCGCATGGGATGTTGGTTGTGTCCGGTCCTACCGGTTCGGGCAAGACGACGACGCTGTATGCCGCGCTCGGGCGGTTGGATGCCGCCCGTCGGAACATCCTGACCATCGAAGATCCGATCGAGTACCAGATCCCCAACATCGGGCAGATCCAGGTGAAGCCGAAGATCGGCCTGACGTTCGCCATGGGGTTGCGGCATATCCTGCGGCAGGACCCAGACATTGTTCTTGTAGGTGAGACGCGGGACGCAGAAACGGCGGAGATCGCGATCAGGGCATCGCTGACGGGGCATCTTGTTCTGACCACGCTTCACACCAATGATGCTGCGGGCGCCGTCACACGGTTCGTTGATATGGGCATTGAGCCCTTCCTGCTCGCTTCCTGTCTGAGGGGAGCGCTGGCCCAGCGGCTTGTTCGGCGGCTGTGCCCGACGTGCCGCAAGGCACGTCCGATAACCATTCATGAGCAGCAGACCCTGGCATCGCTGCCGGTACGGCTGGATGTACAGGACCTGACGTGGGTCCCCGGAAAGTGCCCCGCATGTCTGGAGGGGTACAAAGGCCGCGTAGGGCTCTTTGAACTTCTTGTGATGGACCGGGATCTGGCGGAACGTGTGCGGAAAGGACACGCCGGAGCCGACGAAGTGCGGCGCGAGGCGGTTACCAAGGGGATGACCCCGCTCATCGTGGACGGATTTCGAAAGGCCCAGGCAGGCGTTACCAGTTTGGCTGAGGTTATGGCGACGGCGATGTTCTAGTTCGTCGACGGGTTTCCTGCGGCAGAATACGGGCATGGTGGATTGGCGCGATGAGCACCTACGAGTACAGAGGGTACCACGAATCAGGACGCCTGGCGCGCGGCCTCATGGAAGGCGGCAGTGCCAAGGATGTCAAGGAGCGTCTGGCGGCGCAGGGCGTGTTCGTCGAGCGTTTGTCTCCGGCATCGAGCGGGGCACGGTTTCCCCGGGAGTTGAGATCCACTGTCTACCATGAACTTGCCGCATTGCTCGGCGCCGGGCTGACACTTGAGAAGGCGCTGGACATCCTCATACAATCCCCGGACATGGGAACGATCAGGGTTCTTCTGGCATCCGTGAAGGATCGGATACGGGAAGGGCAGTCACTCGCGGCGGCGCTCCGGGAATGCTCGGCGTCAGTGAGCCGGTTTGAGCAGGCCATTTTGGAGGCCGCTGAGCGCTCCGCCTTGATGGAGGGTATGCTGCGACGGCTGGCGGATTTTCTTGATGAGCAGGAACGGCTCTCGAAAAAGGTGCAGTCGGCCTTGTTTTATCCTGCCATAGTTATGACAGCCGGCATTTGTGTATCGGTTCTGATGCTCGGATTTCTAATCCCTAAAACGCAGGCGATGATGGCGTCCGGCGGGATTCCGTTACCGGCGTTGACCAGGTTGATGATTGCCGCCGGCAGTCTTTTCTGGAAAGTTCTGCTGGTCATGGGCGGGCTCCTGGGGTGGTTGACGTGGCATGTGTGGCGCCGTGCCAATCGTGATCCCGTATTCGCGGCGGCAGTGGACCGGTGGCGCTTCCGAATCCCGGTTTTGGGCCGCGGACATCACCTGTTGGTGAATTGGCGGTTCTCACGAACGATGGCGATTCTGCTGGAGGGTGGGGTTGGCGTAGTTGATGCGTTCGTGCTGGCGGGGCGCGCAACCGGCAGCCGATGGGTGGCGGAACTGGCGGCAGCCGAATCCGAGAGGATAAGGCATGGCAGTTCAATGTCCGAAGCCGTGCGGAGGATCGCCCCTCTTTCCGAAGGCCTCTCGGGATGGGTGGTCATTGGAGAGAACAGCGGCGAGTTGAGTTCCATGCTGGACATATCGAGCCGCAGGTCTCAGGAGCAGTGGGAACGCTACGTGGCCCGGTCTCTTCAGGTTTTGGAACCGCTTCTCATGCTTCTGATCGGTGGATTTGTGCTTGCGGTAACCCTGTCCATTCTGCTGCCGGTAATCTCCCTCACGCAGTCCGTCGGCATGTGATCCTC
>CAZWPN010000007.1:49874-62426 GCA_964635275.1 uncultured Victivallales bacterium
CTTTCAAGGATGGGCTTGAAACCGTGAGGATGAACCTTCATAGTAAGGCCCTCATAGGCCTCGCGAAGAGCATGTCAGTGGGCATGGATTGCCCAATGCGAAAAATGGACAATACCACCCTGAGCGTAGACGACAGACCTTGCGCAACGCAACGAACGCGCGACGCCGGGGCGCTAGCCCTCGGGGCGCTTGGGGTCGTCTTTGGCGACATTGGGACCAGTCCCCTCTATGCGCTTCGCGAGTGTTTTCGAGGAGCGCTCGGCCTGTCCATGACTCCCGTGAATGTTCTGGGCGTTCTGTCCTTGATTCTCTGGTCGCTGATCGTCGTGGTGTCAGGCAAATACCTGCTGTTAATCCTCAGGGCCGACAACCAGGGAGAGGGTGGAATCCTGGCGCTCATGAGTCTGGTGACACGGGATCGCGAGGACGGCTCTCGACGAAAATGGCTGCTTGCCGGGCTGGGAATCTTGGGAGCATCGTTGCTTTGCGGCGATGCGATTGTGACGCCGGCCATATCGGTGCTTGGCGCGATTGAAGGCTTGAGCCAGGTTTCGCCGCAGATGAGTCCATACATCGTTCCCGTCACAGTGACGGTTCTTGTGCTGTTCTTCATGGTGCAACGCCACGGGACGACGAACATCGGGTTCGCGTTCGGGCCTGTCATGTTGGCCTGGTTCGGGACGATCGGATTTCTTGGCCTGATTTCCGTGGCGGGGAATGTTGCCGTGCTTAAAGCGGTAAACCCTGTGCATGGGGTGATGATGCTGGCGGCGAATCCTGTCGGGGGATTTGTGATTCTGGGAACGGTTTTCCTGGCCCTGACTGGGTGCGAAGCGCTTTACGCGGACCTTGGCCACTTCGGACGGGGGCCGATCCGGCGCGGATGGTATCTTGTTGTGTTGCCGGCTCTCGTACTAAACTACCTTGGCCAGGGCGCTATTCTTCTGAGGCCCGGTGCCCATGCGGAGAACCTGTTCTACCAGCTGGCTCCTGGGTGGTTTGTCTTTCCGTTGGTTGTGTTGGCTACTCTTGCGACAATTGTCGCGTCGCAGGCCATGGTCACCGGTGCTTTTTCGCTGGCACGGCAGGCAACCCAGTTGGGGCTTTGGCCACGTTTGAAGATATTACACACATCGAGCCGCCAGATCGGGCAGGTCTACGTTCCGGCTGTGAATTGGATGCTTCTGGTGTGTGTGATCGTGATGGTTCTGGGGTTTCGCGAGTCAGGTCGATTGGCATCGGCTTACGGGCTGGCTGTGTCATCGGACATGTTGATTACAACGGTCCTTATCTCAATTGTTGCCCGTAAGTTGTGGCCGAAACGTTACCTGTGGATTCTTATGCCGGCGTTCGGTCTGTTTATGTTGCTGGATACACTATTTGTTGCTTCCAACATCACGAAAGTCCTGACTGGAGGATGGACAACACTGATGGTAGCCGGCATCGTACTTGCCCTGGTCGTGACTTGGCGGCGTGGGCGTTATCTCCTTCAGTGCAAGCACGAAGAGCAGACGGTCCCCATCCGGATGTTCGTGGAGGATGTCGCGTTGACGCACCCCACCCGTGTGTCTGGGACGGCGTTCTTTCTGTCCGGAACGTGGGGAGTGGTGCCGCGAGCGCTGCTGCACAACTTCAAGCACAATCATGTGCTGCACAAGACCACCATCCTATTGACGGTTCAGACGGAGAATGTGCCCAAGGTCGAGGAATCGCGGCGAGCTGAGGTCGTCAGCCATGGGGAAGGCATTCATTCAGTCCGTTTGCTGTATGGCTTCAGCGAAGATCCATGCGTGCCGACCGATCTTGAGCGGCACTGCGGAATGCACTTTGAATTCAACCGAATGCGGTTGACGTATTTTCTCGGCAAGGAGACTTTAGTCATCACAGGGCAACGGGGAATGGCGCGATGGCGGAAACAGCTCTTTGCATACATGTCGCGCAACGCGATGGATCCTTCCGGATTCTTCCACCTGCCGCCTCCGCTCGTTGTGGAACTGGGACTCCAGATCGAGATGTGAGGTGATGCGTGTGGCGTTAACGGCAGGCATTGTGATGGGGTGTCAATGATGAGCGGCGACCGGGTCAAAGTGTATCAGGTCAGTGAGCTGACCCGCGCTATCAAGGCACTGATAGAGAGCGGCATCGGCGATGTCTGGATCGAGGGGGAGGTGTCGAACCTCCGGCAGCCTTCGTCGGGGCACTACTATTTCACGATCAAGGATGAATCTGCCCAGATTGCCGCTGTGCTCTTCCGGGGAAACCAGAGAGGGTTGACGTTTATCCCGCGTGACGGACTGTTGGTGCGTGTGCAGGGAGAGGTGACCGTCTACGAGCGTGGAGGAAACTATCAGATACTCGTTCGGCAGATGCGGGAAAGCGGCGCCGGCGCGCTCCAGGCCCGGTTCGATGCCCTGAAAGCCAAGTTGCAGGCCGAAGGCCTCTTCGACTCTGAGCGTAAGAAGCCGCTGCCGATGCTTCCGAGTAGCGTGGGGATTGTTACGTCTCCCACAGGCGCCGCCATTCGCGATATTCTCCATGTGCTCGGTCGCCGGTTTCCCAATCTGCACCTGATGCTGGTGCCTGTGCGCGTGCAGGGGCCGGGTGCGGCTGAAGAAGTGGCGGCGGCCATAGACTTGCTGAACGAACGCGCAGAGGTGGACGTTATGATTGTGGGGCGCGGCGGCGGCAGTCTTGAGGACCTCTGGTGCTTCAATGAAGAAGTCGTGGCCCGGGCGATTGCCCGCTCGTCCATACCCGTAATTTCAGCCGTGGGTCACGAGACGGATTTCACCATCAGCGATTTTGTGGCGGACGTCAGAGCGCCGACGCCGTCAGCGGCCGCCGAAATTGTGGTCGAACGCAAGGATGCCCTTCTGGCCGGTGTGGAGCGCCTGGCCGCCCGCCTTGCGAGGTCGGTGCGTGAAGGCATGCTGCGGGCACGGCACCGGTTGCTGCGGTCGGCTGGAAGTTATGTCTTTCGCGAGCCGGGAAATCTAGCCCGAACGCACCGTTTGAAATTGGAGAAGGCGCACATGAGGATGGCGCACCGTTGCGGAGCGATGGTGCGCGAGCAGAGGCAGCGTCTGGATGAGGCGGGTGCTCACATGAGCCACGGCATGCGATTCCGACGGGAGCATGTTGGACAGGAGTTGCGACGCATTAAGTCGCAGTTGGACGCGCTCAATCCGCTGGCGGTGCTCTCGCGGGGGTACGCTGTGGTGAGCGGTGCGGATGGAAAAATTGTGCGAACAGCGGCCTTGCTCAGGGCGGGGGACCGGGTGCGAACACGAGTGGCGGATGGGTCGTTCGATTCGGTGGTTTCTGACACCGGGACGGCATGAACTGGGGGGAGGACCACTGTATGGCAGCAAAGAAGAACGCAGGTACGGATAAGGCGGAAGGGACTTTCGAGGGAGCCCTGCAGCGGCTGGAATCTGTCGTCAAGGAAATGGAAGGAGGCGAACTGGGCCTCGACGCCATGATTGAGCGATTCGAGGAAGGCCAGAAGCTCATCGCCTTCTGTGACGGGAAGCTTAACGAAGTTGACCGTCGGATCGAGATGCTCGTGAAGAAGGGCGATCGCGTGGTCGCCGAGCCGTTCGAGCCGGAAGACGACGAGTCAGACGAGAGAAACGAAAAGGCCGGGTCAGGCTCCGTGCCCTTCTGAACCGGTGCCGTAACTGCTCAGCTACCCGGAGTTTTAACTACGAAAGGCGCGAAATACACGAAAGGGGAATTCGTTTCCTTTCTTCTTTTCGCGTTTTTCGTGTGCTTCGTAGTTAATCTGCTCCCCTCCTGAGTGGTTACCCGGCGCCCATACTGCGATGGTACTCCTGGTACCATTCCACAAAGCGGGGAATGCCTTCCCGGATCGAGACGCGTGGCGAGAAACCCAACTTTTCCTCTGCCCGGCGAGTATCGGCGTATGTGGCCTTGACGTCGCCCGGCTGCATGGGCAGGTACTCAATCTGCGGGCGCCTTTGAAGCGCTTTCGCGAGAACGCTGACCAGATCCTGCAGCGGTTCAGGGTGGTGGTTCCCCAGGTTAATTATTTCGAAGGGGTCAAGGGCCGGCGCTGTGATGGAAGCCATGACTCCCTGGACAATGTCGGTGATGAATGTGAAGTCACGCTTCATATCACCATGGTTGAAGAGCTGGATGGTGTGCCCGGCAAGCATGGACTCGGTAAACTGCCACAGTGCCATGTCGGGTCGTCCCCACGGGCCATAGACGGTGAAGAAGCGCAACCCTACGGTTTGCAGCCCGTAGAGGTTGGTGTAGGCGTGCGCCATCAACTCATTGGCGCGTTTAGTGGCTGCGTAAAGGCTGACAGGGTGTTCGACGGGATCGGTCTCGCTGAAGGGCAACTTCGTGTTGCCGCCGTAGACGCTCGAGCTGGATGCGTAGACCAGGCGGCTGATCTTGGCCTGCCTGCACAACTCCAGGATATTCAGGAATCCGTCGCCGTTGGTCTTGAGATAGATGAATGGATTGACCAGCGAGTACCGCACTCCGGCTTGCGCGGCCAGGTGGCATACGCAGTCGAAGCCTGCGGTGCACGCCAGTCCCTGCACAGCGGTCCAATCGGCGATATCCATTTCGAGTTCGGTGTAACGCGGGTGGGTGCGGAGGCTGGCCGACCTGTCGCGCTTCAGTCGCGGCGTGTAGTAGTCGTTGAAATTGTCTACGCCAACCACGTCCATGCCCGCCGCGAGTGCGGCTTGAGTCACGTGGTACCCGATGAATCCGGCGCTTCCAGTCACCAGCACTCTCATGGGTAATCCTACGCTTTCTCGACTTTTGCCGAGGCAGGCAGGACCCCGCGCGTATCCACCACCAGCGGCACCATGCGCGTCAGGCGGGCATGATCAACATTGTCGTGCGCCGTGGTGATGATGGCTACGTCGTAGTGCTTGCCGGTGATCTTCTTCCATTCCTGTGAGCGAGTTCCGGCCAGTTCGGGGTGCTCACGCGTCGGTCGCACCACTGGGCAATATGGATCATAGTAGTCCACTTTTGCGCCGAGTTTCAGCAGGCGCTTCCAGAGAACGTAGGTGGGGCTCTCCCGGTCGTCGTCAACGTTCTTCTTGTACGCCAGCCCTACGAGGAGAACACGGGCTCCGCGGATGGCCTTGCCCCGCCGGCTCATGGCCAGGAGTGTGCGAGTTACCACGTACTCGGGCATGGCGGTATTGATCTCGCCCGCCAACTCGATGAACTTGGTGGGAACGCCGAACTCCTTCGCTTTCCAGGTTAGGTAGAAGGGGTCGATTGGTATGCAGTGCCCTCCCAGTCCGGGACCAGGGTAGAAGGGCATGAATCCAAACGGCTTGGTTTTCGCAGCATCTATCACTTCCCAGATGTCGATTCCCATTTCGGTGAAGACCACTTTCAACTCGTTCACGAGTGCGATGTTGATGCAGCGGAAGATGTTTTCGAGCAGCTTGGCTGACTCGGCTGCGCGGCAGGATGAAACGGGCACGGTCGTGCAGATGACCGATCCGTACAGAGCCTGTGCGACCGCGAGGGAGTCGGCGTCAAGTCCGCCGACGACTTTTGGTATCGTTGCCGTTCTAAAGTCCTTGTTATTCGGGTCTTCCCGCTCTGGCGAAAAGGCCACAAAAAAGTCGCGGCCTGCCTTCAATCTAGAGTGCTTCTCGAGGATTGGAACCAGCACCTCGTCGGTTGTTCCGGGATAGGTGGTGGACTCGAGGGATACCAACTGTCCTTTCCGGAGATGGGGCCCCATGCTGTGCGCGGTGGATTCGATATAGGTCAGGTCAGGATCGCGGTGATGTGTCAACGGCGTTGGGACGCAGATGATGAGAGCATCGCAGGTCGAGACCTTGGAGAAGTCACTCGTGGCCTCTGAGCGCTTCCCCTTGCCAAAGACCTCCTTGACGGCGGCCGGCGGAATGTGCCGGATGTAGGATTGACCGGTCTTGAGCGCGCGGATTTTCGCCTTGTCGATGTCGAAGCCGCGAACGGGAAATCCCGCTTTTGAGAACTCGATGAGCAGTGGCAGCCCGACGTACCCCAGGCCGATGATCCCAACCGTAGCATTGCGTTTCTCAATTCGATCCAGCAGTACCTTCTTCATGTGCTTTCTCCTAGCTTCGGGTTGCTTGGAACCCGGTTTCTGACAATGACATATCCACCCAGCGCGCCCTCGGGTTGGGTGGGTTGCTCGACAAGTTGTGCCTGATGCGACGCCCGGCGTCTTCATCCTTCGCCATGATAAGCAGATACCCGCCTCCGCCGGCGCCGAGAAGTTTCAGAGCGGCGGCATGGTCGCTGATCCGCGCCACAATTCGCTGGACCTCCGGCGGGTTGGTTCCGCTGTCCAGCAACTGATTGAGCACCCAGCTTCTGTGAACGGCTTCGGCCAGTGATTCCCAGTCCTGCCGCTGTATCGCATCGGCAGCGAAGGAGGCGTTTGACCCGATATCCTGGACGACGCCGGCCTGTCCGGCACGGTTCAGGAAGAAACCGCGGACTACTTCGCCTAGGATGTCGTGGGCCACACGGGTCAAACCCGTATAGTACAGAAGTGTGACGCGGTTGGCGTAGCCCTCCGAGAAGAATGTGCCGGGGAGCCAGCGCAGCACTGCGTTCTGAACGATTCCAGGCTGCGTCTCAATGATTTTGAGGCCACGGGTAATGCCGCCGACCTGGTCCTGCCAGCCGCCTCCGGAAGTCAGCATCTGCTCGAGCACCAGGGTGCGAAGTACTTTTTCGGGCAGAGCCCAATGTAGCCCCAGCAGTTCGCTCAGCGTTCCGAGAACCGTGGCAGCCAGGATGCTGCTGGTGCCCAATCCTGATCCCTTGGGCACGGCGGCGAGCATGGACAGGGCGATGCCTCCGCCGAGCGTGCGTTGCAGGTGTTTCGCGAGATCCGTTTCTCCAGAGGTGCTCGAAAACAGCGGGTCCAGCCCGCAAAGGGCGACTGCCGCCTTGGATATGCCGAAACCGCTTCCGAGCCGATCCCACTGACGAAGGGCGTCCAAGGTTGAGATGCGCTCTTCCATGCCCAGGTCAATGCTCCGCAAGATGATGACGGGTTCCTCAATCCAACGGGCGAACACCTGGATTGGCGGCTGCCCATTGATGTCCGTGGCAACGTTGACCACGCGCCCGCCATGCTCCAGACAGTAGGGCGGGGTGTCGGTCCATCCACCGGCCAGATCGAGACGGACAGGCGAACGGCACCAGACTATCTGGTCGTCCAGAACATTGCGCACCGGCAACACCGGCTTGAGTTGGACTTCCTTGAGCAACATGTCACGCAGTCGCTGAAATGACTCCTGCTCGTGCCGCCGGTGGCGCGCGATACCAAGGCTCTGCTCGTTGGCCAGTGCCGAATGGAACATGCACTCGTGGACGTTAGCCAGGCCATGGGTTTCGTCTTTCCTGCTCGGGAGACGGCACTCGTGAAGAGTGCAGAACTCAGCGGCTGCCTCGAGATCTACGCGGGAACTCCACTCGGTGAACGGGAGACCTTCGGCATTCACCTGCGCGCGGAGGAATGAATTCCTTGAAACGACAATCCTGCCGATGTCGGATTGCGACAGCAACTGGCGGGCGGAGAGGCGGTCGGCACGTAGCCAACTCTGACGCGTACGATCCTGGGCTGCTGGGTGACGGCTGACCAACCAATCGATCCACTCGCCGCTGATGTCGCCGGCTTTCAGGACGGGAAAGATCGGCGCGTCGAAGATGTCGCTGTTCGGGGAAACGCCGGCATCTTCCATGCGGAACCCGCGTTGGTTGAACCAGACGTTTGCGGCCTGCTCCATCCATAGGGTTGTGTCGGCCTTCATCAATCCGCGGAAGGAATCATCGAAACCATACGCCCGGACGCATAGGCGCCCATCGGCTGTTGGGATGAAGTCGAGGCAGACGCCGGGCGGGAGGGATATGGTCCAGTTGTTCTCGGGAACTCCGGTAAGGATGTGGCGCTCGTGAAGTGACCAAGAAGACGGGACGACAGAATTCTCGATCCAAGTCAGTGGAGGGGTGTCGGAAGCTGCTTCGGAAAGCGCCTTGGAGTGAAGCATGATAGCCGGTGGCGTGGCGGAGGATGAGCCGTGTCCGAAGGATCGGCGGTCCTCATCCGGGTGCTGGAGTTGGTGCACCGAGGTCAAGAGGCTGCGACTGGTCCCGAAGTGGTAGAACCGTCCGTCAAGGAGCGGGAGTACTGCGGCTGAAAGCGAGCCCCATGCGGGATCGGAGGTCGTTGGGCTCGATCCAAGGGCCGGGCCGGCCTGGGCATATAGGTCATAGGCGGAAGCCATTCCTCCGTCGAAAGTCTGTCGGCTTCCGATCCATCCGCACTTATCCATCAGGACGGAAACAGCCCGCTCGCTAAGGAGCCAGATGCCGCTATCAAGAAAGCACGAGTAGCGCGCCGAGAGCTCTCTCATCCTGGCCGGCGAAGGCTTTTGTACGAAACATGCCATATGCGCCGTATTGCCAGGCTCGCACGCCATGACGCCGTGATGCTGTGCCTCTTCCGGGGATGCAGGAAGTCCGACCAGAAGTATATCCGCCGTCGGGTATATGGGCAGGTGTTGGCTGAAGCGCAGGAGCACATCGCCGCAGGCTATCATCAGGCGGTAGGAGGGGGGGGCCGCCCTCATCAGACGCTCGTAGGATGGAAACTGCAGGTCAGCGAGCATCTGGTCCATTCGCTGACCTGTCAGGGATCGAAGGACGGGCAATGGTGTCAGCGGCTTTCCTATGGAAGCGTAGGCGGGCAAGCGTCGGCTTTCGCCACTGCCGTGAACCAGCAGTCTTCGCGAACTCCCGAGCCATGCCTCCAGAGTGCTGCCTCCCGGCGCGATCGACGGATCACTCCGCCATGCCTGTACCAACAGATGGGCGGTCCCCGCCCCGGAGCCTAGTTGTGTTCCAACAGGATCCGCTCCCACGAATATATTTTTCGCGCGTTGGGGAAACAACTCGCCGAATCTCGTGGCGGAAGCCGCGGGCAGCGAGAGCATCCATTGGGTTTCTGACGCGCGAAGTGGAGTGCTCATACGTTAAGACCCGGCGAATTCAGCCATGCTTCTGCGATAAGCGTCCGGGGTGCCGATGTCAAACCGTCGGCCTCGGACAACGCATCCCATGAAGCCATCCTCGCGGCGGAGACGATCGAGGCAGGATGTCAGTTGAAACTCCCCTTTTTCGCGCAGGTTCAGCCGGACATGCTCGTCCAGGAAGGTGAAGATTTCGGGTTTGATGACATATTGGCCGAAGACGGTCAGGAAGGTGTCTTCAGGCAAGCCGTCGGTCCGGAGGTGAATCTGGGCAAACTCACGATCCGGTTTCTCGTGAAACTCGGTGATGGCGAGCAGTGCGCCCGGTTTTTCCCACACGCCGGTAGCACACCCGTAATGGTGTATCGCCGATCCAGGGGTTTCCTGGAGCCCGACGACGGATTGGCCGGTCTGCTCGTAGACATCGATCAGTTGCTTTGCGCACGGTGTCTCTATGTCAGACCGGTACAGGTGATCTCCGAGCAGGAGCAGGAAAGGCTCGTTGCCGACCCATTGTCGCGCGCAATAGACGGCATGACCGAATCCCTCTTGAGTATCCTGAGTCAGGAACGTAATCCGGTGGCCGATGTCCATGAGGTAGTCACAATACTTCTGGTTTTCTTTGGATAACTTGTTGAAGTTCTCGATGGGCGGCGGGCTGCCAAAGACCTCCTCGAAGAGTTGCAGGTCTCTGGATTGCACCAGGATGCAAACCTCCTCGATGCCAGATTGAATGGCCTCTTCCACGATAGACAGGATCACCGGCTTGGCCCGGCCGTCGCGGTCGATGATTGGGAATAGCTCCTTCTTCACGGCCTTGGTTGCCGGGAACATCCTGGTTCCGAAACCGGCCGCTGGAATCACAGCCTTGCGCACACGTCGCCCTGATCGCAAGGTAAGCTTCAGCCCCGACATTCCAAGGTCGCGGGCAAGAATGTCGATCACCTTGCTCTGGCTTTCGGCGTCCTTAACGATAAACTGGGCCGAACCGTCTCCCTGTGAGCCCACTCCCTTGCCGCCGTGGATGAAGGGCTGTATGGGGCCATAGTGAAGGACTTTGTGAAGAACGGGCGCATCGAGTTGTGCGGGACAAACTGGCCGCAGATGTTTATCGAACAGATCCTGAGCTTCGTTCATCAGTTGCCCGATCCGGGAAGCATCGCCGCGGTTCAGGGCCTCAGCCGCTTCCGTAACGATGCGCGTGTTGATGGGGCCGAGGTATTCTTGAACCTTGCGGTGTTTGTCATCCTCCGGGAATGGATATGATCGGTTCAGGCGGGCCAGGATCTCGCGGGTGTCCTTCTTGGCGTGGAGATCAATCAGCACGAAGTGCAGCTCGCCGGGAACGGTCAGTTCCTTAACATCAATCCGGTCTCCGTCGAAGACCATGTGGATGGGGCGGTTGCCGAATGCGCAGCCCTGGTCGAGCCGTCCGCATCGGGATGGGGTGGTGATTTCGCCCATGTAGGCGATTTCCATCTCGCCGCGCACCGTGAGTTTGAGGTCGTATGTGCGATTGAACCCGCGGGCCACGAGGACGCAGACCGCCGCACTGGAGGAGAGTCCCTTCTTGACCGGCAGGTCGGTCTGGTAGTTGTCAATCTCCAGCCCGCGGACACGGTAGTGCGTCAGCACCTGATAGGCGACGCCGGCGGCATAACTGAGGAATCCGCCCTGGCGAGCTGTTTCCAGCAGGGCATCGCGCTCCATGGGAAGTTCGCAGGGCTCCTTGCGGGTTCCGTCGGGCAGGGTGGTACGAAAGATGAACTTCGATGGATGGGGTTTGACTTCGGCGTAGAGTCCCTGGTTGGTTCCGGCAATAATAGCCATGCCGGGTAGAACGTCGGCATTGATGCGGCGGTAACCACCGGCCCAATCGCTGTGTTCACCGAAAAGGCAGACGCGACCCGGCACGAATATTTTCATGCGATCATCCCCTCACTGGGCAACTCCATAAACGCAGCAACGATGCGCTCAGACGTGCGGCCATCCCAGAGTGGCGGGCGCACGGCATGGCGAGGCGTCCCAAGCATGGTGCGGAAGTGCGCCCGGATCCTGTCCGGGTCGTTGCCGGCAAGGACAGACGTGCCGCCACGTTCGATCAATGTCACTGGGCGCTCCGTATTTTCGCGGAGTGTAATGCAGGGCGTTCCAAGAACGCAACACTCTTCCTGAAGTCCGCCGCTGTCGGTCAGCATGATGGCGGCGCCCATGTTGAGACGCAGCATGGGGAGGTAGTCCAGCGGGTGAACGGGCAGCAACCGGGGGCAGGTGGCGACCTTGGACCAGAGGCCGAACTCTTCGAGGCGGTGGCGCGTGCGGGGGTGAAGTACCCAGAGCAAGGGCATTTGAGGCGCCAAGTTTTGAGTCAGGAGGTCAACCAGTCGGTGCAGCGCCGCGGAATCGTCCACGTTCGAAGGGCGGTGAAGTGTCAACAGCGCGTAGGGCTCTGCGGCGTTGACCGGGATGGGGCGGATGGCCTCGGCGTCGGTCTCCACGAAGCGGTTTTGGGTAAGGATCTGTGTCGGGTCAAGCAAAGCCGCGCGTTGTCGGTGCGCCTCCAGGGTATCTATCATGATGTTGCCGACCCGCCGGATTCTGGCATCGGGAACACCCTCCGCCTTAAGATTCGCGTCGGCGAGAGCGTCTGTTGTGAATAGAAGATCTGACAGGCGATCCGCAATGATGCGGTTGATTTCTTCGGGCATTCGCCAATCGCCGGAACGGAGTCCGGCTTCGACGTGGGCGAGCGAGACGCCCTGCTTCTTGGCGGTGATTGCGCAGGCACAGGTTGCGTTGACGTCGCCAACTACGATGACCCAGTCCGGGCTCAGGCGCGCGATGGCCCGCTCGAAGGCGATCATGGTGTGGCCGACCTGCTCGGCGTGGGTGCCGGAGCCTACACCCAACTCGACATCGGGACGCGGAATGGACAGGGTTTCAAAGAAGGTATCCGACATTTGCTTGTCGTAGTGCTGTCCGGTGTGAACGAGGGTGTGCTGGAATCTGTCGGGATGGCTTTGAAAGGCGCGAACCAGCGGTGCGATCTTGATGAAGTTCGGCCTTGCTCCCACGACGGAACAGACTCGCAGTTTCCTATTCATACCCTGCGATCCTATCGGATTGCGGGCCGATTGGCAATGGCGGAAAAAATTGATAGAGGCCGTCAAGGAGTTGAAACCGATTCATGAAGCGCAACTTCTGACCTCCGTGGTGAGTTTTCCCGTACTCTAAGAAGAGAATCCAGGACGAGGATGAGGACGATTCGGGATGCGGGTCGGGGCGTCACCCGGTCACAGTGTCACCGAGTCGGAGAAGAGCCCGCGTGTCGCCGGCCCCTTCGCTATCTATTCTCATTATGGTGTGGCCCCCTGCCGCCTTGCGCGGCAGGAGCCAGAGATTGGCTATAAATTGACCCGGCGAGAGCGGAATGAATCTGGAAATCAGGAAACCAGGAAGGGGGGGGGGCAAACCATTCCTGATTTCCTGAGTTCCATATAACTGTCTGATGACC
>CAZWPN010000008.1:0-50399 GCA_964635275.1 uncultured Victivallales bacterium
GGCGGGGTTGACGAATCTGCCGACGGATCTGAGTCGGTTCTCGGTGGCGGATGGGCTGGTTGTGAGTGGGCGGGTGAGCGGGGTGGAGTTGAATCTGGCTGGGCTGAATGCGAACGTGGGGAACTACCTGGCGAGCGAGCGGCCGTGCATCCGGCAAAAGGAGAACGACTGAATTCCGCGCCGGGGCCCGCGCCGCCGGCGTCACCGTCGCGTGGTATGCCTGGTTGAAGTGGCGGCGGTAGTTCGAAGTCGGTTCACACCAGCGCGGCCATACGCTTGAACAGATCCTTTTCTGCTGCCGTCGCGGTCCCTGCTGACACCTTTGCGGCAATCTTTACGAGGTCCTGGCCTGTAGTGGCGGGCGGCTTGGCGCCGGTCAAAACGGCGGGCATCGCTTCGGTCAAAACAGCCCTGAATTGTTCGCGATTGGGGCGGAAATAGTGCTCCATGACAACGGCAACCGTTCTGTGTCCGGTGACGCGCTGAACAATCTCGACGGGCACGCCAGCGGTCAAAGCGAGTGTGACAAATGTTGTGCGCAGTGCGTGCCAGTCGCGGATGCTTGCCGACATCTGACCCTGTTCTCGTTGCGTTCGCGTGCATCGGGCGATTGCGGCGGTGATGCTTCTCTTTGTGTGCCGTCCCGCGCCGGACCTTACAAACGGTTTGCCAATCCAGTTTTCAACAGCGTGGAGGTGCATAGAAACGGAGGCGCGTGCCGTGCCGGTCTTAGCTTCAATGTCGCGTAAAGACTCGCCGGCGCAATATGCCCGGAATGTAGAAAGCAATCTTTCGCGGCGCTCGCTCTCTGGGACGTTTGCCATGATGGCGGCGGTGCCCTCGGCTTCGATTTCGGCGGCGGGCGTTGGGGTGGGCTGTGTTTTCGGTGTGTTCCCGTCAAGGGCTCTCGCCACGATCTTCTTGAAGCCCCAAGTCAACGCGCCCCGATGATTGCGTAGTGTGGCCGCGGCATCGGGGAAGACCTGTCCGCTTGCCTTCGGCCCCCGTTTAATCAGGACTGCCCGCAGAGGGGGGAATATCGGGATCTCGACGGCGGTTTCAGTCTTTGACGTTTTCACGGCAAGCATGTTTCCGGCAAGATCGACGTCGCGCCAGTCGAGATTGCACACGTCGCCACGGCGCATGCCGGTGCAGGCGGCTGTGACAATCAGGGGATACATGAAGCGGTCGGTCCGGGCGGTTTCCATAATCGCCTGCAGTTCCTCGGCGGTGAATGGTTTGCGGTGCACAACTCCGCTTTCCTCGTTGTTTCGGCGGCCAATGAAACTGGCAAACGGATTTGCTGCCCCCACGGGGAGGAAACGAGACAATGCCTTGTTCAAGAGCCGGACGCCATACTGGGCAGTCGAAGACGATAAACGCTTGCCGCCGTTCGGACGAGGGGTTCGTAATTCTTTGACGAAGGCGGCGGCATCTACCGGCGTCACTTCGTACAGGTAGACCGCTCCTGGCCTGCGTTCTTTCATAAAGGCTATGAAGCGGCGGAAATGCGCGTCACAGTTTACCAGGTGCGCTTCGGTAACTTCGGCTTGGCGGCCCAGGTTGCGCCATCGGTCGGGGAGGGCAGCAATCCGCGTGTATTCCACGGTCTGGCCTGTCTTGCTTTCGATCAAGCGTTCAGTGAGGTGCTCGACTCGGCCCTTGCGCCGGGCGTCTTCGACGTGTTCGGCAAGGGCCGTTTCGGCTTTCGCGCGACTCGCCTCGAAGGTGGCGTCGCCGGGGTCGCTCCATTTGCCCGAAGTTGGCGGTATGCCTTGCCATTGAATGTTCAGGTTGATTTCGCGGTGCTTGTTGTCCAGTTTGTATTGCCCGTACCAGTGTGCGCGGAGTCTGCCGTTGCGTTGTGTCTTCAACCGAACGCTTTTTTTGGAGCCTTCTATGTTGTCGCTCATGTCCCCCTCCATTGCTGTCAAGTGTGTGTTAAAGCATGTAACGAAACGCAACTTTGGACAAGCAGAAAAAGGACACAAGGTAGGACACACACAGAAATATTGGAAGAAAAGGGCCAAAAAAAAGGGAAAAACATGGGTAAAACGCCAGACTTCCAAGCTGGCATCACGGGTTCAATTCCCGTCGCCCGCTCCACTATTCCCCAGGCATTGTAACCGACACAGACTCAGGGGGTAGCCTTGGCTGTCGGCTGCGCAGAGTGCTGGACATCTTCCACTATTTCTGACATTGTCACAGCATCGAGTCGATGCTTGTCGCAACGTGCATGAACGTCGGAGCGGAGATCGTACGATGATGATTGAACATAGCGGCGTGGGTGGGCAGGGTGACTTGGCGGCCCAATGCAGGCAACGGATGAGTGTGCTGAAGATGATCCACAAGTCACTGGTCGCAGGACCTGTTATGTTCGGGTTGGTCGTTTTCATCATAACGAAGGACCGGATGACATTCGACCTTGCGTTTCGCAACACCGTGACTGTCTTTGCCTGTGTAGTTGCGGTCATCAGCGTTGGTGTGGCATCGCAGTTGAGCGGGATGGTCCGCAAGGCCGGCAGGCAACAGACGGATTTCGATGCTGTCTGGCCGAAGTATATGGTTTTTGTTCTGATGCGTGCCGCAATAATCGAGGGAGGTGCCCTGTTCTCGGCTGTTGCCGTGATGCTTACGGGCAATATCCTGCCGTGGATTCCGTTTGCAGTCTGCGCCGTTGCCTTGGCGGTCTTTCGCCCGACTCAGCAGGAGTTCATTGAGCTGTTTCAACCGGAAAGGACACCATGGACATCGCGATAGGTATTGGTATCGGAGTCATCGCGTGGATTATCATCCGGTGCGTCTTAACCGGGTTCTATACGGTGGACCAGAACCAGCGTGCGGTGAAGACTGTTTTCGGTCGCGCCGAACGGATGGGAAACCTCACTACACTCGACGATCCGATCGCGGAATCGCTGCGCGACGATGAAAGGGCGCGATACTGCTACCCGCAGGTGAGGGTGATCATGCCGGGAGGGCCCTACTTCAAGTGGCCCTGGGAGGAAGTCCATAAGGTGTCGATAGCCACCGAGACGGCTAACATGGCTTTCGATCCGGAGTCGCCCACCGCGAATCATGGCGGCACCGTACTGGAGGCTGTGACCAAGGACCAGCTCAATACGGGGCTGACCGGACAGATTCGCTTTCAGGTGTCTGAGCGGAACCTCTATGCGTACCTGTTCGGAGTGACCAAGCCGATCGCGCACGTTATGGGCTATTTCGTCTCCGTGCTGCGGGAAAGGATCGCCACGTTTGAGGCGCCAGGCAAGGACGCGGTGGAGACCATAGCGGTCGAGGGCATTTCGATCAACGACCTCCGCAAGAACCTTCGCGATCTTAACGAGCATATGGACAAGGAATGCCGCTGCTCCGAAGCGCGTTACGGCATACGGCTCGACGCTTCGCTGATCACCGGCATTGATCCGCCTGTCGAGGTCGAATCGGCGCTTGCCGCGATTAACACGGCGCACAATCAGGTGTCCTCGGATATCAGTCTTGCGACAGCGTCCGCGGACCAGCGGATCGTGCTGTCCCGACGAGCCGTGGAGATCGAGACGTTGAAAGCGGAGGCGGAGGTTGAGCCGCTGCGGCGGTTGACATCGCAACTGACGGAACTCAAGCGAAACGGAAGCGATTCCATGCACGCCTATGTGAGGAATGTGAGGCTAGAGCTGTTTTCCCAAGCGCACCGAGTGATCGAGGAGGTGAAGGCATGAACCTGATCCTCTCTGTCGCAGGGATAACCGTTGTCACGTTTCTGTTCGGAGTGCCGCTGCTGCTGGGCGTGGCGCGACTTCTGGGGGTTTACGCTATTGTGCGCGAGCGCCAGTGCCATGTATTCGTGCTGTTCGGCAAAGTCATCGGCATCCTGAACGAGCCCGGACTCTGGTTCTTGTGGAGTCGCCTGGGTTGGAAGGCGCTGCTGGTGGGATGGTTGGGACGTTGCCACGTGACGGACATGCGAATCGACCAGGCGTATCTTCGCAGTCAGCCGGTGAACTCTGAAGAAGGGGCTCCGATGGGCATCGGGATCTGGTATGAGATGTATATCTGCGATCCTGTGGCGTACCTATTCAAGAATGTCGATCCGCGCGGATCTTTGGCAGCCAATGTCGGCAATTCAACGGTCCGGTGCCTGAGCAACTTGCCGCTTTCGAAGATGCTTATCAACCGCCACGGGATGAGTCGGACGGTGCGCGAGGAGGTCACGCCCAAGTCCAACGAGTGGGGCTATCAACTCGGGTCCACCTATATCCGTAAGGTTCACTTCAGGGATCCTGAAATGATCCGGCAGATCGAGAGCAAGGTGGTCAACCGCTTGCGTCAGGTCACGGCCGCGATCAAGCAGGATGGGGCGAATCAGGTGAGTATCATCACCAGCACCGCGGAGCGCCAGGCCGCGATCGAGTTCGGCAAGGCTGCTGCGGTGCGGCCCGCGATTGTCGGCTGCGCAATGGCGGAGATCACGCGTGATCGGGATGTGTCGGAGGCTCTTTTCGCGATATTGGAAACGAAGCGCATCGTCGACGGTGAGGCCAACCTGACGCTGATCAGGGCGTCGGGGCAGGCTTTGATTGCGCAACTGTTGGCCGCAGAACCGCAACGACAACCAGGGGCTGCAGCGCTATCATCCAAGCCGGTCGGCTGAAGAGTGGCTAACGGTTGAGAGCCGGCAAGACTTGGTGTCCGTCAGGCAGCTATTGAAACGACAGTCGCTCCCTTACGCGATGGCGATTTGTCTTTCCTTCACCACCAGCGTGTGGTATATGTATAACCCCATGCGTGACGACACTCCTAAAGAAGCGTGTGGGGTTTTTGGTGTCTACGGGGTAGAGCCCGTGGCGGCAACAATTTACCGTGGACTTTTTTCCCTCCAGCACCGTGGTCAGGAAGGTGCAGGCATAGTGGTCAGCAACGGCCGCGATGTCAAATCCCTCAAAGGCGAGGGGTTGGTTGCCGATGTTTTCAACCGCCAGTCCATTGAAGATCTTCAGGGTTTCCTTGGCATCGGCCATGTGCGGTATTCCACGACAGGTTCATCCCGCATCCAGAATGTTCAGCCCCTTATAGTTGAATGCGTAGATGGTATATGGGCCGTCGCTCACAACGGGAACCTGGTCAACGCCGGTAAACTGCGGCAAATGTATCAGGAGGCAGGCGCCATTTTTCAGACCAGCACGGACAGCGAGGTGCTGGTTCATCTGCTGGCTGACCCGATGTTCCGCCGTCGCCCGCAGCGTGTGGCGCGCGCCTTGAGTGAGCTGCAAGGATCTTTCTCCTTCGTTATTATGACGCCGCAATGCGTTATGGCTGCCAGAGATCCGATGGGGTTCCGTCCGTTGTGCATCGGTCGTCTGGGGAAGGGGTGGGTGTTTGCCAGCGAAACGTGTGCGCTTGCGCAGGTAGGCGCAGAGTATGTGCGCGATGTCCTTCCGGGCGAGCTGGTGGTGGCCGACGCCACCGGGCTTAACTCCAGCATGTTTGCCGAGGCTACGCCTGGGCTGGCCCAGTGTGTGTTTGAGCTGGTCTACTTTGCCCGTCCCGACAGCTCGGTTTTTGGGATGAATGTGCACATGGCCCGCTTTGCGTATGGGTTACGGCTGGCCAAGGAGCATCCGGTTGACGCTGATATTGTCATTTCGGTCCCTGACAGCGGCAACTCAGCCGCGCTTGGGTTCTCGCGGGGCAGCGGTATTCCGCTGGACTTCGGGTTCATACGCAACCACTACATCGGCCGTACGTTCATCATGCCGGAGAAGAACGACCGGCAGGATGGCGTAGATATGAAACTGTCCGTTCTGGCCGAGGTGGTGAAAGGGCGTCGCGTGGTCGTGGTGGACGACTCGATCGTCCGTGGGACCACGGCGCGACGGCGTGTGCATTGCCTGCGGCAGGCTGGGGCCAAGGAGATACACGTTCGTATTTCGTGTCCTCCCGTGGCGCATCCATGCTTCTACGGCATCGACTTTCCGACGCGCGAGGAACTCATCGCCGGAGGTCATGACGTGAAGACGATTCGAGACTTCCTGCAGGCGGACAGCCTCGGTTATTTGAGCGAGGAAGGGCTGCTTTCGCCCTTCGATAATCAGCGCGACTTTTGCACGGCGTGCTTCTCGGGACGGTACCCTGTGGAAGCAAGCATCCCGGGGGGTAAGAAGACACTCGAGACGCTGAGTCTGGAATTGAAGCTATCGTAACGGAATGGCAGCTGAAGCTGCCGAGGGGCAGGGTCGGATGCGAACGACAACAAAGCACATTTTCGTGACAGGAGGAGTGGTTTCCTCGCTGGGTAAGGGACTTACGTCGGCGGCGCTCGCCCTGCTGCTTTCGCGGCGGGGGTACCGGGTACGTCTGCAGAAGCTCGACCCGTACATCAATGTTGATCCCGGCACGATGTCCCCATACCAGCACGGGGAAGTGTACGTGACCGATGATGGGGCCGAGACCGACCTTGATCTGGGGCACTACGAGCGGTTTACCGGCGAGCCATGCACGCGGGCGAGCAACTACACGACGGGTCGGATCTACAGCACAGTGATTTCGCGGGAGCGCGAAGGCGGGTACCTCGGCAAGACGGTGCAGGTGATACCGCACATCACGGACGAGATCAAGGCGGCGATCCGTTCGCTGGCAGCCGAAGACGTGGATATCGTAATCACCGAGATTGGCGGAACGGCCGGCGACATTGAGTCACTGCCATACTTGGAGGCGATCCGCCAGTTCCGTCAGGAAATAGGGCGCCAAAACGGGCTGTTCATTCACATTACGCTGGTGCCTTTTATCCGGGCAGCCGGCGAGATGAAGACTAAGCCGTCACAGCAGTCTGTCGGCATCCTCCGTACGATAGGGATTATTCCAGATATTCTGGTCTGCCGCTGCGAGCATCCTCTTAAGAAGGAACACAAGGAGAAGCTTGCGCTGTTCTGCAATGTGGATGAAGAACTGGTGATTGAGGAACGAGATGTCGCCCACTCGATTTACGAGGTTCCTCTGGACCTGGCCAGGCAGGATGTGGATGTCTATATTCTGGAGAAGCTCAACCTGCACGTGAACCAGATCAATCTGGACGACTGGCGGGAGATGGTTGAGAAGCTGATCCATCCGAAGGCCGGTGAGGTTGAGATTGCGGTAGTCGGAAAGTACATCAGCCTGCGAGACTCGTACAAGAGCATCTACGAAGCACTGACTCATGGCGGTGCGGCGAATAGCGCCAAGGTCAAGGTTCGCATGGTGGAGTCCGAGGACATCGAGAAGCGCGGGGCAGAGGTGCTGCTAGGGGGCGTCGGCGGCATTCTGGTGCCCGGCGGTTTCGGAAACCGTGGCGTGGAGGGGAAGATTGCGGCGGGCCGTTATGCGCGCGAGCAGAAGATCCCGTACTTCGGGATATGCCTCGGGATGCAGTGTGCGGTGATGGAGTTCGCGCGCAACGTCTGCGGGCTGGAGGGCGCCAATAGCACCGAGTTTGACCAGCAGACGCCACATCCTGTGATCGATCTCATGGAGACCCAGCGCACCGTTCAGATGAAGGGCGGCACCATGCGGCTTGGAACCTATCCATGCCGGTTGACCGAGGGAAGCCTTGTGCGCAGGGCTTACGGGGCGGAGATGATATCCGAGCGGCACCGCCATCGTTACGAGTTCAACAACCGCTATCGTGCCGCGGTTGAGGGATCCGGGATGGTGATCTCCGGGCAGTCGCCCGATGGGTCGTTGGTTGAGGTAATTGAGCTGCGGGATCATCCATGGTATGTGGCTTGTCAGTTCCATCCGGAATTCAAGTCCACCGCACTCCGGGCTCACCCGCTTTTCAGGGATTTCGTGTCTGCGGCCTTGGTTCGCTCCCCAAAGTTGCGTTCGGCGGCGAAGGGTGCTGGCGCCGCGCGGAACCGGTCGGCCGATTGAGGTGAGGGAGTAGAATACCTATGCCTAGGCGAACAGACATCAAGAAGATCATGCTGATCGGTTCCGGTCCCATCGTGATCGGACAAGCATGTGAATTCGACTATTCCGGTGTTCAGGCCTGCAAGTCGCTTCGTGAGGAGGGCTACGAGATCGTGCTGGTGAACAGCAACCCGGCGACGATCATGACGGACCCGGAGTTTGCCGATCGGACATACATCGAGCCGCTGACCGTGGACTGCATCCGGGAGATCATTCGCCGGGAACGGCCAGACGCACTGTTGCCGACGATGGGTGGGCAGACTGCGTTGAACCTGGCAATCCAGTTGGACGAGCAGGGCGTGCTGCAGCGGTTTGGCGTGGAGATGATTGGCGCTAATCCAGGGGTGATCAGGAAGGCCGAAGACAGGGGCCTGTTCAAGGCGGCGATGCAACGCATCGGACTGGATGTGCCGCGGAGCGCGTCGGCTCATTCCATCGAGGAGGCCAGGGCGATTCGTAACCGGCTCGGCTCGTTTCCTCTGGTCATCCGTCCAGGGTTCACCATGGGAGGAACAGGCGGTGGCATAGCTTTTGACGATAAGGAGTTCGAGGAAATAGTGCAGCGCGGCCTCTTCTACAGTCCGACGAAAGAGGTGCTGATTGAGGAGTCCGTTCTCGGGTGGAAGGAATTCGAACTCGAGGTTATGCGGGACTGCAAGGATAACTGCGTCATCGTCTGCTCGATCGAGAACGTGGATCCGATGGGCGTTCATACTGGCGACAGCATCACAGTGGCGCCGGCGCTGACCCTTACCGATCGGGAATACCAGCGCATGCGTGACGCGGCTATTGCGGTAATGCGCGAGATTGGCGTGGATACCGGTGGGTCCAACGTGCAGTTCGCGATTAACCCCGACGACGGGCGGATGGTCGTCGTTGAGATGAATCCCCGGGTCTCTCGCTCCAGCGCGCTTGCATCGAAAGCCACCGGGTTCCCTATCGCAAAGATTGCGGCCAAGCTGGCGGTCGGATACACCTTGGACGAGATCCGCAACGACATCACGCGTGAGACCCCGGCATGCTTCGAGCCGGCGATCGACTATATAGTCACCAAGATTCCGCGTTTCGCTTTCGAGAAGTTCGCTGGCGCTGACGACCGGCTGGGCACGCAGATGAAGTCCGTCGGTGAGACGATGAGCATAGGCAAGACATTCAAGCAGTCCTTCCAGAAGGCGCTGCGGTCGCTGGAGACTGGTCGTGCCGGATTTGGCGCGGATGGCAAGGATCAACGGTTCGAGGGGTTTTCTGACGAGGAACTAGGCGCCAACCTGACCCGCCCGAACGCCACCAGGGTGTTTGCCATCAGGGCGGCCTACCGCCGGGGGTGGAGCGTGGATAGGATCCATGCGCTGACGCGGATTGACCGCTGGTTTCTCCGTCAGTTCGAGGAGCTGGCGGCCTACGAGGATGAGATCCGAAGGGCTGGTGGACTTGGCGGGCTCAAGGCTGACCCCGCGCTTTTCCGGCAGGCGAAGGAGTTCGGGTATTCGGACCGGCAACTCGCATGGCTCTGCGGGAGCACGGAGTCGGCTGTGCGCGATGCGCGGGAGACGCTGGCTCTCAAGCCGGTCTATGGGCTGGTGGATACATGTGCAGCGGAGTTCTCGGCCTTTACCCCGTATTTCTACTCGACCTATGGTGGTGTGAACGAGAGCCGACCGAGTGGGCGGCGCAAGATCATGATTCTGGGTGGCGGGCCGAACCGGATCGGGCAGGGGATCGAGTTCGACTACTGCTGCGTCCATGCGGCATTCGCGCTGCGTGACGCTGGGTTTGAGACGATCATGGTGAACAGCAACCCGGAGACGGTCAGCACGGACTACGACACGAGCGACCGCCTGTATTTCGAGCCGCTCACATTGGAGGATGTGCTGCATATCTACCGGCACGAAGGGTGTGAGGGGGTGATTGTACAATTTGGCGGGCAAACGCCGCTTAACCTTGCGCGAGACTTGGAGCGCAACGGCGTGAAAGTCGTCGGAACGAAGCCTGACAGCATTGAGATGGCCGAGGATCGGAAATGCTTCGCCGAGATGGTGGAAAGGCTGGGCATCTGTCAGCCGGCAAATGGGATTGCCACGACTATTGCCGAGGCGGAACTGATCGCTGAACGGATCGGCTACCCGGTGCTGATGAGGCCGTCGTTTGTGCTTGGCGGCCGGGCAATGGTAATCGTCTACGACAGGAACATGCTCCACCGCTACATGACCGATGCTGTTGATGTCTCCGAAAAGCGACCGGTACTTGTGGATCATTACCTTGAGAACGCCATGGAAGTGGATGTTGACTGCATCTCGGACGGGGAAATAGTTGTGATTGGCGCGATCATGGAACATGTGGAATTGGCCGGTATCCATTCTGGCGACAGCGCGTGCACCATTCCAACCTCCGGGCTGTCGCCCGAGGTTCTGAACACGATCCGGCTGCAAACGGTGGCGATGGCTAAGGAACTGAAGGTCTGCGGCCTGATGAACGTTCAGTTCGCCGTTCAGAACGAGACGGTCTTTGTCCTTGAGGTCAATCCTCGTGCTTCCCGGACTGTGCCCTTTGTGAGCAAGGCCATTGGAGTGCCTTTGGCCAAGCTGGGCGCCCTGGTGATGGTGGGGCACAAACTCAAGGATCTCGGGTTCACCCAGGAGTTGAGCACAAAGTACCACTCCGTCAAGGAGGCGGTGTTCCCGTTTACCCGGTTTCCGGGTGTTGACGTGGTGTTGAGCCCCGAGATGCGGTCCACTGGCGAGGTGATGGGAATAGACTCCTCGGTGGCCATGGCCTTCCTGAAGAGCCAGGTGGCAGCCGGAAATCCGCTGCCCACCTCAGGAAACGTTTTCCTGAGCGTGCGCGACGACGACAAGGCTGCCACGTTGCCGTTGGCGCGGCGATTGGTGGAACTGGGGTTCACGATCTACTCCACCAGTGGGACGAGCACGATTCTCCGCGAGAACGGCATCCGAAGCCAGGCTGTATTCCGGATATCCGAGGGGCGGCCGAGTGTCGTGGACATGATCGAGGAAAAAGCGGTCAGCTGGATCATCAACACGCCTTCGGTTGGCCCTGTCCCAAAGGAGGACGAGCGGCGGATGCGGTCACATGCGGTAATTCGCGGCATCCCCATTACTACAACCGTGGACGGGATGCGGGCGGCTGTCAGCGGGTTGGAGGCGCTGAAGAAGACCGGTCACATTGAGGTCTGCAGCTTGCAGGAATATCATCGCCACAGCCCCTCCGTAAAACTCCCAGTGAGGACTTCACCATGAGTGGTAAATGGCGCTGGGCTGAGCAGCGGAATCAACCGGCGTTCTTGGCGTTGGAAGACGGGACTGTGCATCGGGGATACTCGGTCGGCGCGTCGCGCGATGCACTGGGCGAAGTCGTGTTCAACACGGGCATGAGCGGATATCAGGAGATCCTGAGCGACCCGTCATACAGTGGGCAGTTTGTGACGATGACGTGCCCGGAGATCGGCAATGTCGGTATGAATCCCGAGGACATGGAGTCGCGGGCGCTGTTTGCCAACGGGTTCCTTATCCATGAGCTGAACGAGGCCAGCAACTGGCGCGCTTCGGAGTCGCTGAGCGCCTGTCTGAAGAGGTATGACATCCCTGCGCTGGCTGGAATTGACACGAGGGCGCTGACGACCCGGTTGCGCGAGAAGGGTACTTTGAAGGGGTTCCTCTCGATCTCGGGGAAAGTCTCGGAAGCAGACGCTGTGAAGGAGGCGAGGGCATGGTCCGGACTGGACGGACAGGACTATGCGTCCAAGGTGAGCTGCGAAGTGCCGTACGAGTGGGACGTCGAAACGCGTCGGACCTGTTCATGGGGATTCCCGGACCCCGCGCCGGTAGCGGACCTCCACGTTGTGGCGTATGATTTTGGTATCAAGTGGAATATCCTGAGGGGATTGCGTCAGAGCGGGATGCGTATTACGGTTGTACCCGCCCGAACAACGGCAACGGAGGTGATGCGATTGAAGCCGGACGGGGTCTTCCTTTCTAACGGGCCCGCTGATCCTGCAGCCGTGACGTATGCCGTGGAGGCGGCTCGGTCACTCATCGGAAAGGTGCCCATCATGGGGATATGCCTGGGGCACCAGTTGCTCGGGCTTGCCATGGGCGGCCGGACGTACCGGCTCAAGTTCGGGCATCACGGGATCAATCATCCTGTCAAGGATCTGCTCACAGGCAAAGTGGAGATCACGTCGCAGAACCACAACTTCGCTGTAGACCCCAAGAGTCTGGATCCTGCGTGCGTGGAGACTACGCACATCAACCTGAACGACGGAACGGTGGAAGGGCTGCGGCATCGTACTGAGCCCGTATTTTGCGTCCAATACCATCCGGAAGCCGGACCAGGGCCGCATGACCCCTTCTACCTATTCGGAAGGTTCCGCGCTCTGATCGGGAAAGCCTGATCTGGTAACGCAGGTGAGCAATCCGCGCGTGATTCCTTCGGCTATGGCATTCTGGTAGGATGGCGATGCCAGCCGGTCCGCCTCATCGCTATGGGAGAGGAATCCGCATTCGACGAGAGCGGCGGGACAGGTGGCTTGTTTGAGCACATCGAACCTTGCCCTCCGGATTCCCCTGTCAGGTGCCGATGTCTGGGTGATGATCCCCTTTTGGAGGCAATAGGCCAGAAAGATGCTGGCGTGGTCAAACGCGTTGCCCGTGTGACCGGCGGATGCCCGTCCGTTGCCGGAACTGGACGGGAATCCGGGTCCCGGCAGAACGTAGGTTTCGACGCCAACCGCGGCGGGGTTCCGGGCGTGGTTGAGGTGGATGCTGACAAAGAACGTTGCGCCCCTGCTGTTGATCTGTTCAGTGCGGTTGGACAGCGAGAGCGCAGTGTCGCTGTCGCGGGTCAGTTCTGCGGTGACCTGGCAGGCGGCGAGTTTCTGGCGAACCGCATTTGCGATGGCGAGAGCAATTGTCTTTTCAAGCATATGGCGATCCGATTGCGCGCCGGCGTCCGGTCCGCCGTGTCCAGGATCGAGCAGGACGATGGGTCGGTCTGAGGCCGAGCCGGGGGCCGGTTGCAGGAGTGGAATCAAGGTGCCCATCCAGTCAGCGCAGTGGATTGTCCACGTGCTGCCCTGTAATCGGATGCCCTCGTTGAGCCATACCTGTACGCCGTTGAAACGAATGAGTCGGCTGTCGTGCTCCATGCCGATGACGGCGTCGTGCCCCTGCAGCAGGAGTGATTGCTCCGATATTGTGGCGGTCAGCCCGGATTTCGCGGCAAGGGATAAGACAGGCATCCGCATCTGATCGAGATCCTGCGCCATGGAGAATGTGGAGACAGTGGTCAGTGCCAAGGCGAGAAACTGGCCGGTACGAGGGACGCTGTGCCGCCTCCGCATCTCCCTGTTGTGATGTACCTGAACTTGACGCAGAGGATGAATTATTGCATACATACTGACCATGCGACGATGTTACGGCAGATGAAGCCGTAAAGGCAAGTTTGTCTGGGGGTTACCATTCTGTATGAGCGAAATGACGATCGAGCAAGTGTCGGCACCCTCACGTGATCTGTTTAACAAAGGGTTGACGCTTCTGGAGCGGGGCAACCTTGACTACGCCGTTGATTTATTGACGCGCAGTGTGGAGATGTGCCCTGAGTTTCTTCAGGCGCGCCGGTACCTTCGTATTGCGGAGGTTCAGCGCTTCAAGCGTCAGCGACCGGGTGCTGTTGGCCAAGCCCTGTCTTTGCTGAAGGGGTTGCCATCCTATGTTCAAGCGCAAGCAGCCTTGAAATCAGGCCGATTCAGTGCGGCGCTGTCGCACGTTGAGCGGCTGCTGGCCTTGGAACCGCTGAACAAGGGATACGTGAGACTGTTCGCGGATGTGGCGGACGGGATGGGCTTTCCCGAGGCGGCGGTACAGACGCTGGAGGTATATCGCGAGAACTTTCCCCAGGACCCTGAGATACTGCTGTTGCTTGGCGAAATCTACATGGAGCTGCAGCAGGCGCGGCAGGCACAGGAGTGTTTTGAGCGACTCAACATCATAAAGCCGAACGACCCTTCGGTGCTTCGGGCGCTGAAGAATGCGATGGCGCTGGTCAGCCTGACGCGCGATGGGTGGGAGGTTGCGGCCGCCAAGGGTTCCAGCTATCAGGATCTCATCAAAAACAAGAAGGAAGCCTCCACGCTGGAAAAGGAGTCCAAGGCGGTCAAGGACGAGAACGACGTGGAAGCACTGATCGCAGCGACGAAGTCCCGTCTCGCTACAGAACCCGGCAATGTGAACAACTATCGGCAGTTGGCCAGGCTCTACACGCAGAAACACAGCTATGAAGAAGCCATTGGCGTTCTGCGCCAGGCGATTGGAATGAACCCCGGCGATCCGGAATTGGACGGGGCGCTCAGCGCAATCATGATTCAGCAGTTCGATCATCAGATTATGGTGCTGCGGGAAGCGGGCAGTGAGGAGGATGCCGGGCGGCTCCTGTCGGAGCGCGAGCGATTTGTGCATGAGGATCTTCTGCAGCGAGTCGAGCGGTATCCGAACGATCTGCGTCTGCGTTACGAGCTAGGGTTGGTTCTATACCAGCGGCAGCAGACGGATCAGGCTATCCAGCAGTTCCAACTCGCCCAGAAGAACATACGGCACCGGTCGATGGCGCTGTACTACTTGGGCCGATGCTTCCGCGACAAGCGGCAGTACGATATGGCGCGCGAGCAACTGGAGAAGGCGGTCATGGAGATGATCGTGCTGGATGACGACAAGAAGGAAGTCCTTTACCAGCTTGGCGAGGTGTGTGAAATCGTGGGTGACTCGGCCAAGGCGATGGAGCATTTCAAGCAAATCTACCAGGTGGATATCGGGTTCAAGGACATTGCCAGCAAAGTCGAGCGTGGCTACCGGTAATTTGTCTGGTTTATCGTTGTGCCGGGTGCCATGTGAACGGGGGCCAGTGCGCGACGCCGTTTATGGTGTGTGGCCGCTCGTTTGGGAAGTCGTTGCGTCCTCTGCCGCACAGAAAGGTCCGACGAATCTGCTGCAACACGCACATGCAGCGCCACTCAAGGCGGGCTAATCCTCGGCGGCAGCAACAGCCGTTGCAGGTGGCGGCGAAGGCCACTTTCCTTGAAGGGCGGCACGAATCAGGTCCTTCGTGTCGCGGGGGAAATCGCTCTTCATCATCCAGTTGATGAACGAAATGTCTGTCTGTATTATTTGGGCCAGTGATTCTCCTTGCCGGCGCCCGAAATTCAAGATGATCTGGCCGTTGGCCCACTTCAGCTTGCCCGTGCGATCTGCCCAAGCGGGATCCCGCGGGTTGCAGTAGACGTCAAGCGCTTCCATTTCCCTTGGCAGATCGGGGTACCGATCCATCTGCGCCTGCAAGACACGAAATGTTGCCTCCGCGTCCGGCAGCGCCCCGTGGGCGTTGAGGTGGAGTTCGCCGCAGTAGTAGGCGAGGGCGGCGGGCAGATCGCGGGGAACTTTCCTGTGAAAGATGCGCTGAGCGTCGATGATGCGACGCGAATCGGTCAGGAACTTCCTGTTAGTACGTGCAAATTCCTCCACCAGGATTGGTATGTCGAAGCGGATGAGGTTATAGCCGGCGAGATCGGCGTCCCCGAAGACGGATTCAATCTCAGCCGCCCGGTCGGCGAAGACCGGGCATGCAATTACGTCCGCGTCACAGATGCCGTGGATAGCGGTAGATGCGGGTGGTATCGGCATCTGTGGATTCAGGCGCCAGCAGTGGTTGGTCCGCTCTCCAGACGGCATCACCTTGACTATGGCCAGATCAATGATCCGGTCAAAACGGGGATTGATTCCCGTGGACTCAATGTCGAACACGGCAAGCGGACGCTCCAGGCTCCATCGAAAGGGTTTACATTCCATGTGGCAAGCATATGCCGTGGATTTCCAGTTACAAGCAAATACCGTATGGCTGCTGGTTTCCTGGGATCAGGGTCCGCCAGCCTTGATTGTATAGCCTTGTGGTGGTAGCCTTGATCCCAGTTCTTCGGGGGGTGAAAGAGGGGAAGGGCGTACACCTGTGCGAGTTTGTGTTTTAGGCAGCGGCAGTTCCGGGAACTGCACGTTGGTGGAGGCGGGGCAGACTCGCATCCTTGTGGATGCCGGGCTGAGCGCGCGTGAAACTCGCCGGCGTCTTGATGCGATCGGGATTCCGCCGGAGTCCGTGACCGCCATATGTGTGACGCACGAGCATGATGATCACTGCGGGGCGCTGCGTGCTCTCAGCCGAAAGGGACTGGTGGCGCTCTACGCGAATTCGGGAACGATGGAAGGGATTGTGAATGGCGGCAAGGGAGATGGATTGGCCTGGAACATATTCTCAACGGGATCGGCTTTCGCCGTGGGAGAGATGCTGTTGGAGCCGTTCTCAGTGCCGCACGATTCCTATGATCCCGTGGGATTCGTCATACGATCGGGTGCCAGCAGTCTCGGAATTGTGACCGACATGGGGGTGGTGACGGGATTGATAAGGGAGAGGCTTACCGGAAGCCAGGTCGTGGTGCTGGAATCCAACCACGACGAGCAGATGCTTCGGGATGCGGACCGGCCGTGGAGCCTGAAGCAAAGAATTGCGGGGAGGCAAGGCCACCTGTCCAATGCGCAGGCCGGAGAGTTGCTTGTTTCCGTTGCCGGGGCGGGGTTGAGGGTCGTGTTCCTGGCGCACCTTAGTTCTGAATGCAACCGCCCGGATCTGGCTCGAAGGACCGTCTGCGATGCATTGGCTCGGGCGGGGCACTGCCACGTAGATGTTCGCCTGACCCGTCCGGATGGCCCCAGCGACATCGTTGATTTCTGACCCTACATCCCGAAGAACCTGGCGGGAGCGATGCGTTCGAACGACTTGAGAATAACTATGTCGCTAAGGAGGACGCCTCGCCCCGGAATCGTATGGAACTCCATTAGCACCTGCGGCGAGCGCACCTCGATCTTGTCGTCATTGTAAGTCACTTCAGCGCTTTTGTGTTCACGCTTCACGGTCTCGACCAGTTCGTCCAGCCTGAACACGGTTGCCACGGTTCGATCGTTCACGCGGCAGAACACGCGTGGCGAATCGGACGTGTCGGACGGCGTCGAGAATCGCCATGCGCCTACGGCGATGGCAAGCAGCGCCATCGCCACGGCGAGGGGGAACATACGGTGTTCAAGGATATGTCTCATTGTTCGATGACCTCCGTAATCAGGCGCTTCATCGGTTCGTGAACCCTTCCGTTCGATGCGAGAAACATGAGGCGGTGCGGGTCCATCTGCCTAAGCACTTCGGCGGTGCCCCCTGCGCGTTGCACAATGAGGCCAGCGGCCGCCACATCCCAGATGTAAATGCCTGCCTCAAAGTAGCCCTCTGCGGTTCCGCAGGCTACGTGGCAGATGTCCAGTGCGGCTGCGCCCATGATGCGGGCCTTTTGAGTGTTCAGCGCCAGCTTTTCGAAGATGGCGAATGGAGGCAGGGCTGGGGATGCCTGCTTGTCCAGACCTGTCAAAACAATGGATTGGTCCAGCCTGTCGATTTGGGAAACCGATATGGGTAATCCATTGAGCGTGGCCTGACCATCCTCGGTGGCCATAAAGAGTTCGCGCATCAACGGTGCGTAGACGACGCCCGCGAGCATGCGACCGTTGCGTCGGACGGCAACAGAGGTGCACCACTGGGGGATGCCGTGGGTGAAATTGACTGTGCCGTCGATCGGATCCACGATCCACTCGTAAGTACCCGGCGGCAGAACAGTGTGAGATGTGGTCGGAGTTTCTTCGCCCAAAATCACATGGGTGGGAAAGTGGGCGAGTATGACCTTCTCGGCGTGCTCCTGGGCTTCAACGTCAAGTCGCAGTTTTACATCGTGACGATGGACGGAGATCGTGTCCTGCCGTCGATCCATGTTCCGAGCGGCGTGGTCGGAGGCTGCCATAGCGGCCTCCTTGGCACAATCAAGAAGCTTTTGGGCAGCGATCACGGCGATTTCCTTGCACTTGGGCCTTTATGTCTGTACGAGTTGGGGCGCCTCTGTCTGGGGTGTCCGGTGGTCCTTGAATTTCATGGACACGATCTTGGATATACCGCGCTCCGGCATGGTCACGCCGTACAGGATGTCCGCAGTTGATATGGTCTGCCGGTTGTGAGTGATCACAACGAATTGGGACTGCTGCAGGAAGTCCTGAAGGACCTTGACGAATCGCCCGATATTGGACTCGTCCAGCGCGGCGTCGAGTTCGTCCAGCATGCAAAACGGGCTGGGCTTGATCTGGTAGATGGAAAACAGAAGTGCGACGGCCGTCAATGTGCGCTCGCCGCCGGAGAGAAGGGACACGTTTTGCAGCCGTTTGCCAGGGGGACGTGCTATTATTTCGATACCGCACTCCAGTACGTCCTCTTCGTTCACCAGAACCAACTTGGCTGTTCCGCCGTTGAAAAGCTTCTGGAACATGACTTCGAAGTTGGCGTTTACCAACTCGAAAGTCTTGCTAAAAAGCTCCGTGGTCGTGTTGTTGATTTTGCGAATCATCTCCATCAACTGCTGCTTGGCGGAACTCAGGTCGGCTTCCTGAGCGGTCAGGAACGCAAACCGTTCTTCGAGCTCCTTGTACTCCTCTATGGCGACCAGGTTGACAGGCCCCATTGCTTCGATCTTTGTCTTCAGTTCGGCTACGCTGGTTTCGATCGCATCCAGACCGGTGGAAACAGGTTGTCCGTCCTCGGTGACAGGAATAGGGGCGGAGAGGATTTCCTCGAGGGTGACGCTGTAGTCGGCGCTGACGCGGTCCACCAGATTCTGCCGACGCATGCGTGCTTCGGCCATTCGCACGTCGAGGTCGGCTTTCTCGGTCCGGAACCTGTCGGAGGACTGGCGCCGGGATGCGAGCTGTCCCTCCATTGAATGGAGTTCCGTTGCCTGTTTATCACGGTTACGCTTCAGGCTCTCCACGCGGGCGAGTCGCGTTTCCACGGCCTTCTGCAGGGGTTCGATCTGGGCCTGCGTGGCGACGGTCTCATCCATAAGCCGTTTGATATTGGCTTCGTGGGACCGGATTCCGGCTGAACGCCCGCTGACAAGGTTCTGCAGCTCATCTACCCGGCGGCGCAGCGACTCGGATTGCTGGCCCATGTGCTCCAGCTTCTGGCTCAGGTTGGCATAGCGAATCCGGCTATCCGTTGCCTCGCTGTGGAGGACGGAGCTTTGTCCCTCGAGCATGGCCATTCGCTGAGTCTGGTTCTGGATTTCGACAGTGAACCGTTCGCGCTGTGCGCGCAGTTCGTCCATCTGGGCCGCAACGGCCTTGCGCTCGGCGACGCTGCCAGCTGATTGAGCGGTCAGTTGGTCGTGTTCCCATGTGACGGTCTCAAGCCTTTCCCTGGCTTCCTTGGCCTCGCGTGCCACGATCAGGTGTTCACCCTCCTTGTGGGCAAGGTCACGGCGGACTGCGTCCATGGTCTTGCGTGACTCAACCATGGCCTTTTCGAACTTCTCGGTGGCTGCAGTCGCCTGTTGGAACTCGGCCCGCATGGCCTCGATCTCCCTTGCCAGGCCGGACAGGACATTGGTTTCGCGGGCGATAGCTTGCCGGCGGGCCAGGGGGTTGCTCTTGCCGGGTTCGTTCATCCAGAATTCCATGCATCCATTACCACGGAAGACCATGCCGTCGGGCGTCACAAATACGACCCGATGCGGCACCGGTGTCGGCACGTCAGCCGCCGAATCAACAAGCTGAACATTGCCCAGCAGCGCGCGGGCGGCGTCCCGGACTTCGTGTTTGCACTCGATCTGGTCGAAGAGGCTTTTGCCCGTGAGTGCGTTGCTGGGAGGGTCGAAAGGAGGAATGTCGATAGGAACCAACCGGGCGGATCCCTTGCCGGCTGACTGTAGTGTGGCCAGCAACGATCGGGCCGTGTCGCTACCCTTGACGCACACCGCATCCATCCATGTTCCCAGGACCGCTTCGACCGCTGTTTCATATTCCGGCGGGATACGGAGATGCTCGGCCAGAGCGCCCATGATTGATGACTTGTCGATGCCCATGGGGTTCTTGGGGTCCAGCAAAGACTTTGCGCCGCCGGTGAATCCCTCGAGCGCTCGCGCCTGATCCTGCAGTATTCCCAAGCGCGCCTCAACTGCGGAGGACCTGGCGTGTGTTTCTGCCAGTTTCTGCTGGCACAACTTCGCCGACTGAATGCTGTTCAGGCGGTCAGCTTCCAATCCGGCCAACAGAGACTCGCTTTCCTCCGCCTGCCCTCGAAGGGTCTGGATAGCGCTTTGCATGCCTGAAAGACGCGATTCATGGGATCCGTGGTTGCGGGTCAGCTGGGCTTTCTCGGCGGCAAGGCGTTCTCGCTGGATGATGTGCGATCGGTCTCGAGCGTCCATCTCGACCATTTGGTTCTGCAGTTTAGTAAGCAGTCCTTCAACGCGAACCGCTTCGTCCCGCATGCGCTGAAGTTCCTGGCGCGTTGCATCCGTAGTCTTCTGATGTTCGGTGAGGATCGCGGTGCATCGCTGCAGCGTCTTCTGGGCCTCGTCGTATTCGCCCTGTATCCGCTGCTGATCGGTGCGCATCTGAAGAAGCGACTTTTCCTGATCATCCATCTGGCGTTGCGTACTATCCACTTCGCGGGTATCGCGGTCGGCCCAGGACCGGTATTCCTCGATCCTCTGCTGGTTTGAAAGTATCAACTCGCGGGCCCGGTCCAGATGGTTCTGTGACTGTGAGACGGACTCGGTGGTTGTGCCGATTTCCCGCTCGGTGGCCATCAGGTTTTCCCGGACTGATTGCAGTCCGGATTCCAGATCGCCGATCTCGCCCTGGATGGAAGTCAGTTGCTCGCCTGCGCGGTTGAGGTCACCTTGCAACACGGTAAGTGCCTGATCGAGACCGCCAACCCGCTCGCGCGTGGCATGGAGCTCCAGCGCGCGCAGCTCATTTCGCATGGCTTTGTAGCGCCTGGCCTTTCCTGCCTGTCGCTGAAGCGATCCGATCTGCCGCTTGACCTCTGCGATGACGTCGGCGAGCCGCAGGAGATTTGCCTCCGTCTGTTCCAGCTTCCGCAAGGCCTCCTTCTTGTCCGCCTTGAATTTGGTTATGCCGCTGGCCTCCTCGAAGACAGCCCGGCGGTCTTCCGGACGGGAACTCAGGATGCGGTCGATCTTCCCCTGTTCCATGAACGAGTAGGACGTGGTGCCAATGCCGGTGTCCATGAAGAGGCGCTGGATGTCCTTGAGCCGGCAGGGAGTCTTGTTGATGAAGTACTCACCTTCCCCAGACCGGAAGACGCGGCGTGAGATGGTGACCTCGTCATAATCGGTGCCGAGTGTCTTATCTGCGTCGGCGAAGGTGATGCTGACCTCAGCCATTCCCATGGGTTTGCGATTGTCCGTGCCATTAAAGATGACGTCTTCCATCTTCGCGCCGCGCATGGCCTTCGCGCTCTGTTCGCCCAGCACCCATCGGATTGCATCGGAAATATTGCTCTTCCCGCAACCGTTGGGTCCGACGATGGCCGTCATGCCAGGCTCGAAATCCAACTTGGTCTTAAAAGCGAAACTCTTGAAACCGTTGATGTCTAGGCACTTAAGATACACCGTCGCCTCCTGTTGAGGTTTCGCGTGTACCTATATCATGTGCCCCCGTCGCCTGCAACCGCAATCTGTAGGGGGGGGGCATACGGGCGTCAATTACGCCGGATTACGCGCTCGTGCTCTGTCCGGCTGTCGCTTGGCAACATTCGGATTGAGATATCCCGTGCGGCATCTGAATATCTTGAGGGGCCATGGTGATTCCTGAGAAGCGATCGCATGTTAATTGGCTGGAATCCGGTGGTGTCGGAGAGTAGTATCCTTTCCAACAAAGGGGACAGGCATGGCGATTAACAATGTTGTAAAAATAGACGATTCTGTTCGTGTACTGCATGTGCTGGTGAGTGTTTCCAACAAGGCGGGTTTGGACACATTCGTGCCCGGGTTGCTCGAAATGAACCCGGACATCAGATTCTATTCCACAGGCGGAACATTGAAGACGCTTACGGATATTCTGGGACGGAAGGTCGCGGCCCGGAGTCTTGTGTCGGTGGCTTCCTATACCGGACAGCCGGAAATGCAAGGCGGTCTTGTTAAGACGCTTGACTTCAAGATATACCTCGGCCTTCTCAGCGAGACTTACAACGACGCACATGCGGACGATCTCAAGCGGGTCAATGCTGTGGCGTTTGACATGGTTGTCGCCAATCTTTATCCGTTCAAGGCCGCCATTGCAAAGCCGGACGCTACAGCGGAGCTCGCACGGGGCAACATCGACATAGGCGGGCCGTGCATGGTGCGTGCGGCGGCGAAGAATTACCTTCGTGTTGCATCGGTGGTGGATCCGGCGGACTATGGCCGCATTCTTAAGGAACTTGTCAAGAAGGACGGGTTACTCTCGTTCCAGACGCGTTTCGAGCTTGCTCGAAAAGCTTTCGCCCATACGGCTGAATACGATGCGGCCATCGCGGGATATCTGGCGGATCTGAACGTCGAGGACGCACGAAAGGGTTACAGTGTTTGAAGTAAGCATTCGATCACGGTTCTCGGCCGCCCACCACTTGCGGGGGTATGCCGGGTGTTGCGCGGCACCCCATGGGCACAACTGGGATGTCGAGGTGTTCTTGCGGGGCGAAGTCCTTAACGGCTTGGGGATGCTTATGGATTTCCGCCAGATCAAGACCATGGTTCAGGAGGTTGTTGCAGAACTGGATCACCATGACCTGAACATCCTTCCGGCATTCCAGGAGCAGAATCCTACTTCCGAGGCACTGTCATTCTACATCTACCACTCTCTGGCCCGGAAGCTCTCTGGGAGCGCGGTTCGAGTGCATCGGGTGAGTGTTCATGAGACACCCGAAACAACCGCGACGTTTCAGGAATCCGAGTGATGTAGGTCAGGGGTCTCTGCGCCATGATTGATCTCCACACCCATTCGACCTTTTCGGACGGATGCCTGTCGCCGGAATCGCTCGTTGCCCTGGCGAGGAAGGAGCATGTTACGGCGGTGGCGCTCACCGACCACGACACTACCGGAGGCGTGGAACTGTTTCTTAAGGCTTGCCTTGTGCATGGGATACGTGGTGTAGGGGGGGTGGAGTTGTCTGCCGATATTGGGAAGGGCACACTTCATATTTTGGGGTATTTTTTTCGAACGGATGACAGGTCTCTGCAGGACATGCTCAGGAAGATTCGGGCGGGACGCGACGAACGCAATGCCGTCATACTTGAAAAGTTGAACAGACTGGGGTGTGAGCTGACATGGGCGGAAGTCCGGTTGCTTGCCGCCGAAGACGTAGTGGGCCGGCCTCATTTTGCCCAGGCGCTTCTGGCCCGGGGCTATATCCGGAATAGGGATGAGGCGTTTGACCGGTTTCTGGCTAAAGGGAAGCCAGCCTACGTTGAGCGCTACCGTCTGCCGCCGGGTGAGAGCATACGTGCGATCAGGGGCGCGGGAGGCGTTCCGGTATTGGCGCATCCGTCCACCCTGCAGTGCTCAGCAGCCGAAATGCGCCGGATGGTGGCAGGGTGGGTGGATGAGGGGCTTGGCGGGATTGAGGTTTACTATTCAGAACACAAGGCTGCGCAAGTCAGGCACTACCTTTCTCTTGTTAAGGAGTTCGGTCTGGTGGCCACCGGGGGATCCGATTTCCATGGCGAAACCAGCGTTCCCGGGCTGAGGCTTGGGCGTGGGTTCGGCAGCCTGCGGATTCCCGATGACGTTGTGGATAAGCTCGCCGCCGCATGTTCTACTGGCGGAGGATCGTGAAAGGTGAAACACCGACGCCGTGCGCCGGTGCGAGGGAGGAACAATGGGAGCATCGTGCTGGGCCCGGAATCTGCTGGAGTTGATCCGGCGAACGTCAACAGATCTTCCGTTGGATGTGGAGTCTGCCATCCGGCGTGCTCTGGCGCGTGAGCGCAAGGGTTCGCATGCGTGGTGGGTCCTTTCTTCGGTGTTGGAAAGCTCCGACGAATCGAGAAAGAAGAATGTTCCCGTATGCCAGGACACAGGCACGTTAGTCTTCTACTACAGGATACCGGTCGGTTTTGATGCCAACTCGCTTATTGCAATGACGCGCGGCGCAGTGGCCGAGGCGACGCGGCGTGGCTGGCTTCGCGAGAACACCATTGACTCCATTACCGGCGCCCCGTATCCGGCTAACGTGGCCGCCGGGTCCCCCGTGTTCCACTTCATTCAGGGCGCACGCAAGACCATTGACGTGCGTCTGGTTCTAAAAGGCGGCGGGAGCGAGAATGTGGGGGCGCAGTATGCATTGCCAGACGCGGAAATCGGGGCTGGACGCGATCTGGACGGCGTGCGGCGGTGCATTCTGGATGCCGTATGGAAAGCTCAGGGTAACGGCTGTGCTCCCGGTGTTCTCGGTGTGTGCATCGGAGGCGATCGAGCCTCCGGGGCGGCTCACGCCAAGGAGCAGTTTCTTCGACGCCTGGCCGATAGCTCCGACGTCAAGCTTCTTGCGAGACTCGAACGGCGTTTGGTTAAGGAGTCACAGGGCTTGGGTGTCGGGCCCATGGGGCTGGGGGGGAGGACGACTCTGCTTGGGGTCAAAATCGGTGCTTTGAGCCGTGTTCCTGCGAGCTATTTCGTGAGTGTTTCATACATGTGCTGGGCATTTCGCAGGCGGGGGGCAGTGATGGGGGCTGAGGGTGGCGTTCACCGCTGGCTCTACTGAATGAAGTTGGCGGTTTTTGAATCAAGCGCGGTGTGCCGCGTGCATGAGTGTTGGTAATGTCGCGGTGGCAGTAACCAGTGTGCCGAGGCGGTAGGTCATGACAAAGACACTGAAGGGTCCTTTCACAAGAGAGGTTGTTTCCGAACTCAGGGTGGGGGACCATGTGGCAATTAGCGGTCGGATCCATTCGGGACGCGATCGGTATCATCGGTACCTCTCCGACGGTGGGCAAAACCCGGTGGACCTGCACGACGGGTGCATCTTCCACTGCGGTCCTGTGGTGCTTCAGGCAGGGAACGGATGGGAGGTTTTGGCGGCGGGCCCCACGACATCAGTGCGTGAGGAACTTTACATGGCGGGCATTGTGGAGCGTGAGGGGGTGCGGTTGATCGTCGGAAAGGGAGGGATGGGCGAGCAGACCCGTCAGGCATGCATCCGGTTTGGTTGCATCTACGTTCAGGCTGTTGGAGGTGCGGCTGCCCTGGTTGCGCGATGCGTCCGGCGTGTGCATGGCGTCCACTTTTTGCGTGAGTTTGGCTCGGCTGAGGCGGTTTGGGAAATGGATGTCGAGGGAATGGAGGGCATCGTTACCATGGATACTGCTGGCGGCAGTCTCTACGATCAGGTGCTTAACGATTCTCTGGTAAACCTCAGAAAAGCCATAGGACGTTGTCCGCGGGTGGTGCGATGAGGGTGGTGTTCATGGGCTCATCTTCGGCGGCGTGCCCGTCTTTGGAGCTGTTGTGCAAGACTCCAGGCGTGGAACTGCTGGCTGCGGTAACGCAGCCGGATCGCCCCAGGGGGCGAAGCCTGTCTATTTCTCCGTCGCCGGTTGGCTCCCTCATCGAACGCTTGGGCGTGGCGGTGCACAAGTTCGATAGCGTAAATAGCGACGATGCGGTCCGCTCTATCGCCGGGTATGCGCCGGATGTGATTACGGTCGTCGCCTACGGACAGATCCTTCGGCGCGCTGTTCTGGAGATACCGCGGTTGGGATGCGTGAACCTCCATGGATCCATGCTGCCGAAGTATCGGGGGGCAGCGCCCTGCCAGTGGGCGATTGCCAACGGCGAGTCCGTTACAGGCGTGAGCATAATCAGGATGAATGAGCGCATGGACGCTGGCGACATTCTTCTGGCACGACCGGTGGATATTCTGCCCGAAGACACTGGGGGGACGTTGCTTGGGAGAGTGGCCGAGGTCGGGGCCGAGGCGCTTTGTGACACCGTGGTGAATCTCGCAGCCGGCCGGTTGACTGGTGTTCCGCAGAACGACGCTGAGGCGACTTTTGCCAGAAAGCTTTCCAAAAGCGATGGACAGGTTGACTGGACGCGGCCGGCACGCGAGGTCCACAATCGCATCAGGGCTTTCCAGCCATGGCCAGGCGCGTGGTGTCGTATATCGAGCTCATCCGGCGCGTATACCGTCAAGATCCTCCAGAGTTGCCTTGTGGCAGAAGGTGGACCGGCGGGTTGCGTTCTCTCCCGTGGAGATGAGGGAATTGTTGTCGGATGCGGAGAAGGCGGCGTTCTTCTGAAGAAGGTGCAGCCTGAAGGCCGCACGGTCATGGGTGCCGGCGAGTTTGCGAGGGGGCACAAGCTTTCGGTCGGGGCAACATTTGGAGGGCTATGAGCACGACAGTCACGGTTCATCTTGGGGACCGCAGTTATCCGATCCGTGTAGGCTCATTGCCGCAGGCCGGGATGCTGGGATTTCTTGCGGGGCGCGCCGGGATGCTGGTCACCGATAGTACAGTAGGTCCGCTTTATGCGGATCGTTGTGAAGGCGTTCTGCGTGAGGTTGGCGCGCGGGTGGTTCGCGCCACGGTTCCGGCAGGCGAAGCATCAAAATCATTGCATCAGGCCGAGGTGCTTTACGGATGCGCCCTAAAGGCGGGGTTGGATCGGGGATCGTTCATTTTGGCGCTGGGTGGCGGCATGGTGGGGGATCTGGCCGGCTTCGTGGCGGGGACCTACCTTCGCGGAGTGGAATTCATTCAGATTCCAACAACACTTCTGGGCATGGTCGACAGTTCAGTAGGGGGCAAAACGGCGGTTAACTTGCCTCAGGGGAAGAACCTGGTGGGTGTTTTTCATCAACCTTCTCTTGTCGTAGCGGACCTTTCGACACTTTCCACCCTGCCGCCGCGAGAGTATGCATCGGGACTGGCAGAGGTCGTCAAGTACGGGGTGATTCGTGACGCGAAGCTTTTTGAGCAGTTGGAAGCATCGGTGGAACGGACGCTGACAAGAGACCCGCACTGGTTGGAGTCGGTAGTTGCGACCTGTTGTGAGATCAAGGCCGGTGTTGTTGGACGTGATGAGCGGGAGTCCGGCGAACGGGCCATCCTGAATTTCGGGCACACGCTGGGGCATGCAATCGAGAAGCGTACGGAATACAGCGGTTGGTTTCATGGTGAAGCGGTGTCGGTGGGCATGGTTTTTGCCGCGCGGCTTTCGGGCGTGTCGCGAGGGTTCCCGGCAGAAGATGCTCGCCGTATTGAGAGTTTGCTGGGCAGACTGGCTCTTCCTGTGAGGCCGCCGCACGGTCTGAACTGGGACTGCCTGCGCTCGGCCATGGCAGCCGACAAGAAGACCGAGAAGGGGGTTCCACGCTTTGTCCTCGTTGACCGCATAGGATCGGCATCCTATGGATGCGTGGTGGATGAAACCGTGGTTCGGCGGGTGTACGAGTCGATGCAATAAGGAGGGCTGCCCGTGTCCGTAGTCAATGATTCTGTTGTGCGAGAGTACTTCGAGGGCATGGGGTTTATGGTGGTGCAGCCATGCAAGTACGCCATTCCGGGCCGCCAGAAGCAACCGGAAGAGGAAATGGACCTTCTCATACTGAATCCACGTGATGTTGAGCACGCGGTGCCGGAGGGGTTTGTGTGGAGCACCAGCGATTTGCGCAACGTCAAGGCGGCTGTCGTGGGAGTGCGTGGGTGGCACACGGAACGATTCTACCTGTCGAAGATGGAGCAGACCCCCGAGATATGGCGTTTCGCCGACCAGAGCACCCTGGATGTCGCATCGCGAATCCTTGGGACGCGTCAACTGGCCCGGATACTGTGTCTCCCGAGACTGCCGGCGTCTGGCGAACTGAAGCGGCAGACCATCGAGTTTCTGCGAAGCAGGGGTGTTGACGGGGTGCTGCCATTCCGGACCATCCTTATGGAACTGCTGACGAGAGTGGATGCCCACCGGAACTACGAGAAATCAGACGTGCTTCAGATTCTTCGCATGCTCAAGAGCTATGACCTGATCAAGTACGACCAGATGGAGCTGTTCGAGAAGAAACACACCAAAGCGCGTCAACGACGCTCCACGTTGAGCAGCTCAACTGCCGTTGTCGGGTTGCCGGGCGACTCCGATTCTCAGGCCGGCTCGTAGATGAACAGCGCCTGATCCTTGGTAACCGCCTGTCCGTGTTCGACCAGGCACTTGACGATCTTACAGTTGCATGGCGCCTTGATCTGGTTAAACAGTTTCATGGCCTCCACAGTGCAGACCGGATCGCCTGCCTTTACGGTGTCGCCTGCCTTGGCGAAGATGGGCTTTCCAGGTCCTGACGACCGGTACAGCGTTCCGTTCAGGGGTGCTTTGATTGTCAATGCGTTGCTTGCTGCCTTCTCAGGGACCTGTTCCGCTTTGGGTGGCGGCGGTTTGGCGGCCGCGGCTGGCTTCGCTGCCGGCTGTGTGGTGGACTTGGCATCTGGGCTGCCGGCTTCCTGCTGAACTGCGACCCCCTCGGATTTGAGGCTCAATGTCAAGTCGTTGCGACGAATGACGATCTCGTTGAAATTGAGCTGATGCACTTTGTCCAGCAACTGCTGGATTTCGCGATAGTCTTCGTTGGAAAGGAATGCCTGAGGCGTCGCGGACGCTTCCGCCGGGGCGGTCTTTTGCTCCTTGGCCTTCTTTTCCTTCATCAATTCGATGTCGGCTGGTGGGGTGGCGCGTTCCTCAATGGGCGTGTTGCGCCAGCGGAAGTAGTCTAGAGCGACTTCTGGGAACAGGCAGTAGGACAGGATGTCTTCCTCGGTCTTTATCAGGCTCGGGTCCACATTAGTTGTGGCCTGCGGAAGCATCGGTGGCAGAAGGTCCGCCGGTCGACACGTGATGAGTTTCTCTTCTCCAAGGATTTTCTTTCGGATGCGAGGGGCGATCGGCGCGGGTGATCGACCATACATCCCCCGCACATAGTCCTTGGTTTCCTGCGTAACCATTTTATAGCGCTCGCCGGACAGCACGTTCAGGACAGATTGGACGCCAACTATCTGGCTGGTCGGCGTCACGAGGGGCGGATAGCCGAGATCGGCACGAACCAGCGGCAACTCCGTTAGCACCTCATCCAGACGGTCCAGCGCGTTCTGCTGCTGCAGTTGTGAGCGCAGATTGGAGATCATGCCGCCAGGGATGTGGTGAATGAGGATTTCAGGATCGATGACGTTATCCGGCTGATGGCTGAGACGGCGCTCCGGCGCCAGTTTGATGAAGTAGTCACACATCTTCCTAAGCGCCGACACGTCAAGATTGGCGTGGTAATAAGTCTCTTCGAAGATAGCCAGCATGGTCTCCACGGGTGGCTGGGATGAGAACCCGGCCATTGGCGAGATTGCACAATCGATGGCACCGGCGCCGGCGACAACACCTTCCACATAAGTTGCCGTGGCCATTCCGCTGGTGGCGTGGGAATGGATCTGGATCGGAACCTTCACCTCCCGAAGCAGGGCCGAAACGAGCTTGCGGCAGGATATCGGTGAGAGAATTCCGGCCATGTCCTTGATGCAGATTGAGTCCACGCCGATCGCCGTCAACTCGTGAGCGATGCGACAGAACTCCTTCACCGTGTGCATCGGGCTGATTGTGTAGCAGATGGTTCCCTGAGCGTGGCCGCCGTATTTCTTCACGGACTTGATTGCCTGCTCGACATTGCGGGTATCGTTGAGTGCGTCGAATACCCGGAAGATATCAATGCCGTTCTGACATGCCAACGCAATGAACCGATCGAGCATGTCGTCCGGGTAATTCCGATAACCGACCACGTTTTGTCCACGAAGGAGCATCTGTAGTGGCGTCTTCTTGCACTTGGATTTGATCTGACGCAGTCGCTCCCAAGGGTTCTCGCGAAGGAACCGCAGGCATGTGTCGAAAGTTGCGCCGCCCCACACCTCCAGGGAGTAGAATCCCGCCGCGTCAACAGTGTCAACAATACCCAGAATGTCCTTGGTGCGCATGCGCGTCGCCCACAGCGACTGGTGCGCGTCACGAAGGGTTGTATCCGTTATGCGCAAAGGTATACGGTGCATACGCTTGTGTGCTGCTTCGGCTTCGGCGCTGGCATCGGTCTCTTTGTCAGTGTTATTCATGTCATATACCTCGTGTGGGTCATGGAATGTTCAGCGTTTCTTCATGCGGCCCATAGCGCAGAATTTCTCGAACCGTTGTTGGATCAGATATTTTGGCGATGCGCGTCGCCACGTTTTCAGCTGATCGATCAGAGCGCTCTTTACGGACGCGAACACGGCCGTGGGGTTGCGGTGGGCGGCTCCTGGAGGCTCTGGAACGATCTTGTCAATGATCTTCAGGGCGAGCAGGGAAGGGGCGGTGACCTTGAGCGCCTCCGCTGCTTCCGGAGCCTTGGCCCCGTCGCGCCATAGAATCGAGGCGCAGCCTTCGGGAGAGATCACGGAGTAGATGGCGTAGGAAAGCATCAGCACCGAGTTCCCGACAGCGATACCCAAGGCGCCGCCGCTTCCGCCTTCACCGGTGATAATAACGATGACAGGAACCGTCAGCTTGGCCATCTCCTCCAGATTACGCGCTATCGCTTCCGCCTGCCCTCGGGCTTCCCCTTCCAGGCCCGGGTAGGCGCCGGGTGTGTCAACAAAACACAGAATGGGAATGCGGTACTTCTGGGCAAGTTTCATGAGGCGAAGGGCCTTGCGATATCCTTCGGGGTTGCCCATGCCGAAGTTCGCCTTGACGTTCTCCTCTACTGTCTTTCCTTTCTGATGACCGATGACCATGACACGGAAACCATCGATCTTGGCAAATCCGCCGATGATCGCATGGTCGTCACCAAAGGATCGGTCGCCATGGAGTTCGATGAACTCGGAGAAGACCGCCCCAAGGTAGTCCCGAATGGTGGGGCGCTCAGGATGGCGCGCGACTTGCACAGTCTGCCACGGTGTTAGCTTGGCGTAGATCGCAGTCAGCAGCTCGCTGTGCTGCTTTTCCATCTCAAGTATTCTGGCAGCATTGGGATGCGATGCGTCGGATTCGTCCTGCTTCCTTAGCGCCGCGATGTCGGCTTCTAGAGCGACGACTGGCTTTTCAAAGTCGAGTTCCATGGCTTTGGCCTCCGGAAAGTTATGGGCTCTGGGACTTCGTCAGATTCCGATGTCTTTATCGGTTCCAGTATCCAAGGACCTTGGCTAGGAAGTCCCTCATCTCTCGTCGATCCACTATCTTGTCAATAAATCCGTGTTCCAAGGTGTACTCGGCGGTCTGGAAATCATCCGGAAGCTTTTGCTTGATCGTCTGCTCGATGACGCGTCGGCCTGCAAACCCGATGAGGGCACGCGGCTCGGCGATATTCAGGTCGCCGAGCATGGCGTAACTCGCGGAGACCCCACCGGTTGTGGGATCAGTCATTATCGATATATAAGGAATACCAGCAGCGTTCAACTTGGCTATGCCAGCGCAGGTCTTGGCCATCTGCATGAGCGATACGATCCCCTCGTGCATGCGGGCACCGCCTGAGGCCGAGACAATAACGTAGGGGAGTTTGTGCTTCAGTGCGTACATGGCCCCGAGAAGAATCTTTTCGCCGGTGCCGCTGGCAAGACTGCCGCCCAGAAATCGGAAGTCCATCACGGCGAGCATCAGGTGGATGTTGTTAATCTTGCCACGTCCGGTAACTACCGCTTCCTTGAGCCCTGTTTCCGCCTTGACCGATACAGCCTTGTCGGAATAGCTGCCTTTTGCATCCTTGAAATTCAGTGGGTCCGACGTTGTGACTTCGGAGAAAAGCTCTTTGAAACTGTTAGGGTCCAACAACATTTGTATGCGTTCAGGGGCGGATAGCCGCTCGTGATACCCGCACTTGGGGCAAACCTTGAAAGTGGCAAGCCACTCATCCCTGTACATGTGGGCCTTACAAGAGTTGCAGATGGTCCAGATTTCCTTCGTTTCCTCTGGAACGACGACGGTATTGCTCTTGCTCCTGGTGAACCAACCCATGGGGAACACGGCTCCTTTTTTTCTGCTTGGTCGGCATACTGGCCACTGTGAGCTCAGATTTCAAGAAGAAAAAGGCATGTATTGGAGTGTTTTTCGGGAACGGCGCTGAAATGGGCGCTAAATATACTCAAATTATGTTGCTGATGTTGCGAAACGGGGTGGGAATAGGTAGTATTTTCGGGTGAGAATCACAGGTGGTAGTTTGAGGGGTCGAGAATTGAAGGTGCCGCGCAAGGGGGTCCGTCCGACTCAGGACAGGGTGCGGCAGGCGCTTTTTTCGATGCTGGGGGACCGTGTTGTTGGGTCTCGCTTTGCCGACATTTATGCGGGGTCGGGCGCAGTGGGTCTGGAGGCGTGGAGTCGCGGGGCGGTTTCCGTATGTTGGGTGGAGAAAGACGAAAGGGTGTTTTCAGTTCTCAAAAGCAATGTGCTTGAGCTGTGCGGCCGCGAGGCCGTTCGGTTGGTGAACAGCAGTGCAAAACGCTTCATCGAACGGTCTTTATCCGACGAATTCGATCTAATTTACTGTGACCCGCCCTACGAATTCGGCCCGGAAGAACTGCTCCAGGTTCAGGTTGCGTTGACGCATACCAAGATGCTGTCCCCACAAGGGTTGGCGGTGATGGAGGTCGGCGCGAGGTTGGATGTTCCGCTGTGCGGGTGCACGGTTATGGAGGATCGAACATACGGGGAGACAAGAATCCTGTTTCTTGGTTGCATCCAGGGTCGTGAGCCGGCTGACAAAGAGTCCGGGGAAGGTGACGAGGATAAGAAATGAAAACACTGGCGATTTATGCGGGGACATTTGACCCTATTACGTTGGGGCATCTTGATTTGATAGAGCGATCGGCAGAACTCTTTGAGCGCCTGATAGTTGCGGTTGCAGTTGATACCCCAAAGACACCGCTGTTCAGTCTCGATGAACGGGTTGGCATGGTACGGGAAGCCGTGCAATCACGGTCCAATGTGGAGGTGGAGTCTTTTGACGGGCTTCTTATCGAGTACGCCAGACGACGAAAATCCAGACTCCTTATACGCGGGCTAAGGGCATTCTCCGACTTCGAGTACGAGTTCCAGATGGCCCTGACCAACCGGAAGCTTGCGCCCGAGATTGAGACAGTTTTCATGATGCCGAAGGAGATACACAGCTACGTGAGGTCGTCTACTGTTAGAGAAGTGAGTCGCCTTGGTGGCAATGTGTCGGTCTTCGTGCCGACACCGGTCCAAAAGGCGCTTGAACGGCGCATGGCGCCGCACAGCCATGGGAAAGAGGCGGTAGGGGCTTCAGTCCGCCGCCGGAAGATTGTGAAAGCGTCGCAGACAGGTGTGCGCTGAGTGGGGTGAGTTCGTCGAGATGAGGTGTGCCCGTGATCATAGACTTGGCCAGGTTAAGCGAGGAGGGTGAGCGCTTCACAGGGGAAGAGCCGTCCGAGATTCTTCAACTGGTGGATGACGCATCGGTTCAGGTTGTGGAGGGGATACACTTCGACCTCACTGCGGTGCGGATGGACCGCGAACTGCTGGTTCGCGGCCGCATCTGGACGAGAGCGGTATGCCTGTGCACTCGGTGTGGAACCCCTGCTCCACACGACGTGGAGGAGGGGCGATTCGTAGAGTCCTACGAATTGGCCGAGGGCACGGAATTTCTGGACTTGACCCCTGATATTCGTGAAAGTATCCTCCTGAGTTTTCCGACGTACCCCCTGTGCGGTGTCGGGTGCAAGGGGTTGTGTCCGCAGTGCGGAGCGAATTGGAACCGGCGCAGGTGTCGGTGCAAAGAGCCGTCGGACAATCGGTGGAGTGCGCTGGATAGTCTTAAGGTGGAGTGAGAACGGGCGCGTAGCGGTCTACCTGCTTATCGCTCATGATGGGTTGACCGGATAAGGAGATACAATGGCTGTACCGAAGAGAAAAACGTCAAAGATGAAGATAAGGACGCGCAAAGCGTCTCACAGGCGAGTTGTAACGGCCACGTCGCCGTGTCCCAACTGCCAGGCGCCCCGCAGACCTCACCGGGTGTGTCCCTCGTGCGGATACTATCGCGGGCGTCAGGTGGTTACGGTCGAGACAGCCTAGCCATGCGGATTGCCGTTGACGCCATGGGGGGCGATCATGCTCCCCGCGAGATTGTTCTGGGCGCAGTGAAGGCGGCAAGGGAGCTGCCGGATCTGACCAGCGTTATTCTGGTAGGCGACAGCGCGGCGATTCAGTGTGAACTGGATGCCGGCGGTGGGACTCCTGACAACGTGGTGATTCTGCATGCCGCCGAGGTTATTGGCATGGACGAATCGCCGGCGCAGGCGATTCGGCGCAAGCGGGATTCATCAATCAGCCGTGCGATGGAACTGGTGAAGCGTGGGGAAGCCGATGCGATGGTTTCGGCCGGAAATACCGGCGCTTTGGTAGTGGCCGCAACCTTGATGTTGCGCACTCTTAAGGGGGTGGACCGGCCGGCTATTGCCGCTGTCATGCCCACGCGCAAGGGCCCGTTTGTTCTGGTCGATGCCGGAGCCAATCCGGAGTGCGATGCGTCATTATTGCGGCAGTTCGCTGTGATGGGTGAGCTGTACGCGCGGGTCATACTTGGCAAAGCTAACCCGGTAGTCGGGTTGCTGGGCATCGGGGTGGAGGCATCAAAGGGTAACGAGGTTACGCGCGAAGCCTTCGGGTTGCTTAAGAGCACACGGATTAACTTCAAGGGTAATGTCGAGGGACACGACCTTTTCGAAGGCGATGTCGATGTGGTGGTGTGCGACGGGTTTACGGGCAATGTGGTTCTGAAGACATCCGAGAGCGCGGCTCGGGCGATTTCCCACTGGATGCGGCAGGAGTTCACCAGAACCCCGATTCGCAAATTCGGGGCTTTGTTGCTGAGCGGTGCGCGAAAGAGTATGAAGGCGCGAATGGATCCCGAGATGTACGGTGGTGCTCCGTTGCTTGGCGTAAACGGCATCTGCATCAAGATTCATGGCGGATCTTCGCGGAGGGCGGCGTTCCACGGCATTCGGGTGGCCTGCGCGTCGGCGCATGAGCATCTGAATGACATGATTGAAAAAGGAATAGCGGACAGTTCGAGGGCGCAATGAACGGAGTATCAAAGCAGGGAATCAAGGCGGCCATTGTGGGGACCGGGTCCTACTTGCCGGAGCGTATCCTTTCCAATGCGGAACTGGAGAAGAGTGTCGACACAACCGACGAGTGGATTGTGACTCGCACTGGCATACGAACTCGGCACATTGCGCGTGATGACGAAGCTACATCGGACATGGCAGCCTTGGCTGCGCAGCGGGCCATCGAAAGCGCTGGGATCAACCCGATGGACATCGGCCTTCTGCTGGTGGCCACCGTAACCCCGGACATGCCTTTCCCAAGTACGGCGTGTTTTGTGCAGGAGAAGATCAAGGCGAAGAATGCGGTATGTTTCGATGTTGAGGCAGCGTGCTCCGGTTTTCTTTTTGCGGTGGAAACGGCCCGCCAGTACATTGAGAATGGGACTTACAGCACTGCGCTGGTGATAGGCGCGGAGAAATTGAGCGTTATTACCGACTGGAAGGATAGGGCGACATGCGTCCTGTTCGGTGACGGCGCCGGAGCCGTGGTGCTGCGGCGCAGTGAGACGGGAACCGGGATTCTTGGGAGTGTTATGGGTTCGGACGGAGCGCTAACAGCTCTCCTTAATGTTCCAGGCGGCGGGAGCCGTAATCCCATCAGTACATCCATGATCGAGCAACGGCTGCCCTTCATCAGGATGACCGGGAATGAGGTTTTCAAGCACGCGGTGCGCTGCATGTGCGACGCCGCTCAGCGGGCGGTGGCTGCGTCGGGCCATACTATAGGAGATGTTGACTGGGTTGTTCCTCACCAGGCCAACATGCGGATTGTCCAGGCAATTGCCGACCGGCTAGGCGACGCAATGCCAAAATTCATCGTTAACCTGGATCGCGTGGGGAACATGTCTGCTGCCTCCATACCCGTGGCCCTTGACGAAGCGGTGCGGGCTGGCAGGATACAGCCTGGGCATAAAGTTCTTTTCGTGGCGTTTGGCGGCGGGTTTACGTGGGGTGCCTCTCTGATTCAATGGTAGATGGAGAATCGCAATGACAAATAGGGCGATGGTGTTTGCGGGGCAGGGCGCGCAGTTCGTGGGAATGGGCAAGGACTTGGCCGATGCATATCCTGCCTGTGCTGCGCTGTTCAAGAAGGCGGATGATGTTCTGGGCTACTCGCTTTCGAGTCTGTGTTTCGCGGGGCCAGTTGAAGCGCTGACGAAATCCAACGTGTGTCAGCCGGCGATCTTTGTGACGAGCGCGGTCTGTCGCGCAGCGCTCCTTGAACGGAAGCCTGCCCTTGAATGGGTCGGGTTGGCGGGCCTGAGTTTAGGCGAATGGTCGGCGCTCTATGCTGGTGGCGTACTGAGTTTTGAAGACACGCTTCGGGTTCTGGAGGCTAGGGGGCGGTTCATGCAGGAGGCGTGCGAGGAGAACCCGGGTGGTATGGTCAGCGTGATGGGGCTTGCGGAGGAAAAACTTCGCTCTGTGTGCGCTGCGACAGGCGTCGAAGTGGCCAACCTGAACTCGGCAGACCAGATTGTGTTGTCTGGACCGAAGGCGGCGATCGCCGAGGCCGAAAAGGCGGCTCAGGCGGCTGGCGCCAAGAAGACGGTGGTGCTCAGCGTGGCAGGAGCCTTTCATTCGCCTCTCATGGCGTCGGCTGCGAAAAAACTGGAGGCCACGCTTGACTCTGTGGCGATGAGGGCGCCTGGGATTACTGTGCTGTCAAACGTAACTGGTCAACCGCATGGCGGAACGGAGTCCATTAAGGAAGCCATGGTGCGGCAGGTGTGCGGGACGGTCCGGTGGGCGGATTGTATAGAATGGTTTAGGCAGCATGGGACGACCGGGTACGTGGAGTGTGGACCAGGCAGGGTCCTGAGCGGGTTGATCAAGCGTGTGGATGGAATCGCCGCACTTGCTAATGTGCAGGACAGGCCCTCGCTTGACAAGGCGGCAGAATCACTGGCGTGAGTATTGATCGTGACACGGAGGTTGGCGATATGGGAATACTTGACGGTAAGGTGGCTGTGGTGACTGGAGCGGCCCGTGGAATCGGGCGCGCGATTGCGGAGTCGTTAGCGGATGCCGGCGCGGACGTTGCCGTATGCGATATTCAGGAGGCTTGGTTGGCCGATACGGCGGCAGCCTTGGCGGCCCGTTCGCGCCGAACGCTTACCCTGGCCGTGGACGTCGGCAATGCCGAGGCTGTTAATGCTGCCGTGGCTCGGGTTATCGAGACATTCGGCAGGGTTGACATCATGGTTAACAATGCCGGGATTACGAAGGACGGCTTGCTGGTTCGGATGTCCGACGAAGACTGGGATGCCGTCATAAACGTGAACCTGAAAGGAACCTTTCTGTTTACGAGGGCCGTTGCCAAGCCCATGATGAAACAGCGTAGCGGAGTGATTGTCAATATTGCCTCAATTATTGGCTTGATCGGCAACGCCGGGCAGTGTAATTATTCCGCCTCGAAGGCAGGGGTGATTGCATTGACCAAGTCGAGCGCAAAGGAGCTGGCGTCTCGAAACATACGCGTCAATGCCGTGGCGCCGGGGTTCATCGAGTCGAAGATGACTGAAGCGCTGTCGGAAGAAATCCGCAAGAAAATGTTGGATACCATTCCTATGCAGCGCTTTGGAACGCCGGGTGACGTGGCCAATGCCGTAGTGTTCCTGTCGGGGGATTCGTCGTCGTACCTTACAGGGCAGGTGATCAACGTGAACGGCGGAATGGTGATGTGAGTGAGGTTTGGGAGAGTAGGGGGGTAGGTTAACCTTAAGGAAGGAGCTAGGATTATGGCGCTTGAAGACAAAGTGAAGGAGATCATTGTAGAACAGTTGGGAGTCAATGCCGATCAGGTGACTCCAGAGGCATCCTTTACAGAGGATCTTGGTGCGGATTCGCTCGATACAGTGGAACTCGTCATGGCGTTCGAAGAGGAGTTTGGCCAGGAGATTCCTGACGAGGAAGCTGAGAAGCTGAAGACTGTTGGAACGGTGATCGAGTATCTCAAGGGTAAGGGCATAACGGCCTAACGATTTCTCACGAGGCGATGGACCGAAGCATGCCCCGGCTGGCGGCTTCGGTCTTTCGCTAGTGGGTGGGACGACGTCTGAAACATGAGAAAAGCAGTAATAACCGGCATAGGGGTGGTTACGCCGTTGGGATGCGACACCAAGGTGTTTTGGGATCGTATCAAGGCTGGGCAGTCCGGCATCAAGCGAATCACCAAATTTGATACAACGGCCTACGACAGCAAGATTGCGGGGGAGGTGGAGGGGTTCGACCCTCTGAAGTTCATCGAGAAGAAGGAACTTCGGCGGATGGACGAGTTCTGCCACTATATACTTGCCTGCTCGAAGATGGCTATTGCTGACTCAGGCCTGAACCTTGCAGTCGAGACGCCGGAGCGCATCGGAGTTGTTGCCGGTTCTGGAATAGGAGGACTTCAGACGCTTCAGACCCAGCACACTGTCCTGAAAGAGAAGGGGCCTGGGCGCTGTTCGCCTTTCATGATTCCCATGATGATTCCGAACATTGCTGCTGGTTTGGTAGCGATCCAGAGCGGTCTGAAGGGGCCGAATTTCGCGATCGTCACCGCTTGCGCGACCGCCGCACATTCCGTGGGGGAAGCGCTTAAGTTGATCCAGCGCAACGACGCCGACATCATACTTGCTGGCGCTTCAGAGGCGTGCGTCTGCGAGCTTGGTGTGGCCGGATTCTGTGCTATGGGCGCTTTGTGTACGACGTCCAACGACGATCCTACCAAAGCCAGTCGTCCGTTTGATGCCAACCGGTCCGGCTTCGTTATGGGCGAAGGCGGGGCGATGCTTGTGGTGGAGGAGTATGAGCATGCGCGTAGGCGCAACGCGACGATCTACTGCGAGTTGTCTGGTTTCGGCATGACGTGTGATGCCTTCCATATTACCGCTCCGGCGGATGATGGAGCAGGCGCCGCCCGCGCAATGACACTGGCTATGGCAGACGCCGCACTTTGTCCGGGCGACGTTGACTATATCAACGCCCATGGTACGAGCACAAATCTGAACGACAAGATTGAGACACGTGCAATAAAGACGGCGCTGGGCGAGGCCAGGGCTCGCCAGATCATGGTTAGTTCCACAAAGTCCATGACCGGGCATCTGCTTGGTGCAGCGGCTGGCATAGAGCTGGCGGTATGCGCGATGGCGCTTCGCGATGGGATTGTGCCGCCGACCATCAACTATGAGACACCGGATCCCGACTGCGATTTGGACTATGTGCCGAATGCGGCGCGCAACGTGCCCATCCGGGCATGCCTGAAGAATTCGCTGGGCTTTGGCGGGCATAATGCCTGCGTGGCCTTGCGGAAACTGGCGTAGGCATTGTAGCAATGTGCGGGAGAGCGGTGTTCTCGGACGCCGCTTTATCTGTTTTGCTGTTGTGAGTCCATGGTCTAGCCATTGTTAGACCGTTAATGGCAGGTGGTGTTCTATGTTCAACCCCGTTTCCAGTTCGGTGGATTTCAACGCGGCAGAATTGGACGTTCTCGATTTCTGGCGCCGGCACGATACGTTTAAGAAATCGTTGGACCGGAATCGCGGGCAGGCGGAATTTGTTTTCTACGATGGGCCTCCTTTTGCCACCGGTCTGCCGCACTACGGACACCTTCTGGCAGGCACCATCAAGGATATTGTGCCGCGCTACCAGACCATGAGAGGCCGATACGTCGACCGCCGGTTCGGCTGGGACTGCCACGGATTGCCCGTGGAATATGAGGTTGAGCAGTCCCTTGCGATCAGCGGTAAGTCCGACATCGAGAAGATGGGGGTTTCGGTTTTTAACGAAAAGTGCCGCGGGATTGTACTGCGCTATGCGTCAGAGTGGCAGAAGACCGTGACCCGCATGGGGCGATGGGTCGATTTCGAGCGGGACTACAAGACGATGGACCCCGGATATATGGAGTCCATCTGGTGGGTTTTCAAGTCGCTCTGGAACAAGGATCTAATCTACGAAGGCCGGAAGATTCTACCTTACTGCCCGCGGTGTGCCACGCCGCTGTCGAATTTTGAAACCAACCAGGGATACGCGAACGTTACGGATCCGGCTATCACTGTGCGGTTCAAGCTGCTGGACGAGCCGGGCGCCTACCTGCTGGCCTGGACTACGACACCATGGACCCTTCCATCGAACATTGCGCTGGCGGTCGGCCCTGAAATTCCTTACGCGCGGGTTCAAGAGAAGAACGCAACATACTACATTGCAGCAGCCCGCGTTCCCGTCTACTACAAGAAGGTCGGCTCGGACATCCAGATTACGGAGGTGAAGGGCAAGGATCTCGTGGGCCGTCGGTATGAGCCGCTGTTCCCTTACTTTGCTGCGCTTGCAGAGGGTGGGGCCTTCCGAGTTGTATCTGCCGATTTCGTTTCCACCGAAGATGGCACCGGTATTGTACATATTGCACCTGGCTTCGGGGAGGACGATTACCGCCTGGGACAGAGCGAGAAGCTGCCTGTGGTGTGTCCGATTGACGACGAGTGCCGGTTCACCGCTGAAGTCCCCGATTACGCCGGTCGCGCGGTAAAGGAGACGGATGCTGACATCATGCATCGGCTGAAGCAGACCGGCGCGCTCGTGCAACGAGGGACTATCGAGCATAGTTACCCGCACTGCTGGCGGTGCGACGCGCCGTTGATCTACCGTGGCATCTCCACTTGGTTCGTCCGAGTTGAGCAGATCAAGGATCGTATGACGGAGGCCAACCGCCAGATCAAGTGGATGCCGGAACATCTACGGGATGGACGATTCGGAAAATGGCTCGAAGGCGCACGTGACTGGGCAATCTCGCGGAATCGTTACTGGGGAGCGCCGCTGCCCATCTGGCGCAGCGAGGACGGCGAGGAGATCGTGTGCGTCGGGTCTATTCGCGAACTGGAAGATCTGACAGGACAGCGTGTTACGGACCTGCACAAACATTTTGTCGACCAATTGCGGATTCCTTCCCGGGAAGGTCGCGGCGAGCTGCGGCGCATTCCGGAAGTGCTGGACTGTTGGTTCGAGAGCGGGGCAATGCCCTATGCTCAAGCCCATTACCCGTTCGAAAACCGGGAACATTTCGAGCGGCATTTTCCAGCGGACTTCATTGCCGAAGGACTCGACCAGACACGCGGTTGGTTCTACACGCTGATGGTGTTGTCCACAGCGCTGTTCGATAAGCCGGCGTTTCGCAGTGTCGTGGTCAACGGACTGGTGCTGGCCGAAGACGGACGGAAGATGAGCAAACGGCTCAAGAATTACCCGGATCCAGAGCAGTTGATTTCCAAGTACGGCGCAGATGCAGTGCGGCTGTACATGCTGAACTCGCCGGTTGTGCGTGCCGAAGATCTTCGGTTTTCTGAGGAAGGCGTAAAGCACCTCTTGCGGAATATCCTGATCCCGCTTTGGAACGCGCATAGCTTCTTCGTAACATACGCCAACATTGACGGATGGAGTCCCGACGGGGCGCCGCAGCAGGCGAGCCCTAACGTTTTGGACCGTTGGATACGGAGTTCGCTTGAGAGTCTGGCGCAGTCGGTGACCGAAGCAATGGATGCCTACGACCTGCAGAAAGCCGTTCGGCCGTTCGTCGGGTTTATTGACGATCTGACCAACTGGTATATCCGGCGCAGTCGCCGGCGTTTCTGGAAGTCGCAGGACGACGCAGACAAGGCGTATGCCTACGCGACGCTGCATCACGTCCTGATCGAACTGTCCAAGATTGCTGCGCCTTTTGTGCCGTTCATCAGCGAAACTATCTACCGGAATCTGCGCAGCGCCGCTGACCCTGAGTCGGTTCACCTGTGCTCATTCCCCTCCGCGGACGGGCGTCACCGTGATCCCGCGCTTGAGGATGAAATGGCGATGGTCCTGCAGGTTGTCAGGCTCGGACGCCTCCTGCGGGCGGAACATGAACTCAAGGTGCGGCAGCCGTTGGCAGCGATTCACGTTGTTTCCCGTCGGAAGGCGTTGTTGGAGCGCGTGCGTGCCTATGCGGACTTAATCGAAGACGAGTTGAACGTGAAGAGTGTCATGCCGGGCCAACAGGAAACCGCACTTGTGAATTTGAAGGCCAAGCCGGACTTCCGGAAGACCGGTCCAAGGTTCGGTGCCAGGATGAAAGAGGTCGCGGTTTCGGTGGGGCGTTTGGATGCTGCGGCTGTGGAACGAATCCTGGACGGCGCACCATGGGAAGCGTTCTCTGGCGATCCGGCATCGGCAATCAGCGCTGAGGATCTCGTGGTCGAGCGAAGTCCTAAGGAAGGGCTGGTTGTTGCCTCGGAAGGCGACGTTGTCGTTGCACTGGATACGAGACTATCGGACGCATTGGTCCGGGAGGGGCTCGCCCGTGAGTTTGTCAGCAAGGTCCAGAACCTTCGGAAGCAGGCGGGATTCGACGTAGCGCAGCGCATCAGTGTGCGGTTTTGCTCGAATGAGGTCATACGGGCATCCATCGAGGCGCACAGGGACTATGTTTGCGCGGAGACATTGTGCGTCGAGTTGACCCCCGTTGCGGAGGCGCCGGGTGACGCAACACTCCTGGATCTCAACGGTCATGAGTGTTCGACGGCGATCGTTCCTTGTTCTGGAAAGTGAACGGATAGACCCCGGCATACCGGCGATACTTCCGTGTCTCCGGTTGTGTGGCCCCGAGCAGCATCTTTTGTTTCATCTCTGAGGCGTGCTTGACGGGGCGGGTATGGTAGTGTAGAGTCCGGGCCTTCGGTTCGGTCGGAATCACTTGCAGGATCGCCTGTTTAGCCGCGGAACCGACGATTGGCCAAGGCTTCACAGGCTCAGTCTGCCAGGACGCCTTCAGCGCCGCCAATGGCGCAGCCCTCTTTTCTCCGCACGTCCGGCGGGCGAAAGCGATCATGACCGGACAGGAGATTCCAATGAACAGTCATAAGCCGTCGTCTGCAAGTTATCATCCAGCCCACCGTGGGCCGCAAGCCCATAAGCCTGTGGTCGTCAACCGCGCACATCCGGTCCGTCATGATGATGCTCCTGCAAAGGCTCATCATGATCTCCGCAACGTTCCTCCGCATCACGGGCCGAGGGCGCATGGGGAACTCCCAGCGGATCACGTTACGGTGCATCCCCCGATGAGTCACGCTCCGGCGAAGGGTGTTTTCGCCGACCTTATTCCGCCCCTGCAGCGGGCGGTGGCCGAGGAGGGCTATACCGTGCCCACGCCGATTCAGGAGCAGACCCTGACCCACCTGCTCGCCGGGCGCGATCTATTGGGATGCGCGCAGACTGGCACCGGCAAAACGGCCGCCTTCGCGCTGCCAATTCTGCAGTATCTCAGTCGTGGGGCATGGACACCGTCCCGCGGGCGTCCGAGGGTTCTGATCCTGGCGCCGACACGCGAGCTTGCAATGCAGATCGGTGACAGTCTTCGCACTTACGGCCGGCATCTCAAAGTCTCGCATGTCGTTATCTTCGGAGGTGTGGGGCAGGGGCCGCAGGTTGCGGCATTGGGGCGCGGGGTTGATGTTGTCGTTGCAACGCCAGGGCGGCTGCTCGACCTCATGCAGCAGCGGCATGTGAGGTTGGATGGGATTGAGGTATTTGTGCTCGACGAGGCGGACCGCATGCTGGACATGGGGTTTATTCGCGACATCCGCAGGATCATCGCCGCACTTCCGCCGAAGCGCCAGTCTTTGTTCTTCTCCGCCACACTATCGGATGACGTCGTCACACTGGCGCGGTCGCTGGTGCACAACCCGGTGCACGTCACAATAACGCCGGAACGCCCTGCTGTTGAGCGGATTATTCAAAAGATGATGTTTGTTGAAAAGGCGAACAAAGAGGAGGCGCTGGTTGACCTCCTGCGTAATCCGCAAATGAAGAGGGTTCTGGTCTTTACCCGTATGAAGCACGGCGCCAATCGCCTGACGGAAAGACTGGCGGACGCAGGCATCGAGGCCGCGGCGATTCATGGCAACAAGAGTCAGGGCGCGCGCACGGAAGCGATGGCAAACTTCAAATCTGGCCGTGTGGCAGTACTGGTTGCGACAGATCTGGCGGCCCGCGGGATCGACGTGGATGGGATCTCGCATGTGATTAACTATGACCTGCCGGAGGACCCGGAGACCTATGTGCACCGAATAGGGCGAACCGCGCGGGCGGGTGCAGATGGCGATGCGGTGTCATTGTGTTGTCCTGAAGACAGGGATTATCTTCGCGGGATTGAGAGGTTCATCCGTTGCCAGGTGCCGGTGGATACTCTCCACCCGCGCCACTCCGAGAATGCGATGAAGGCCACGGGCGCAGCGGCTAGACCGCCACCGCGTGGCACGTTCCGTGCCCGGAACACACGTTACGGTCATCCGCCAAGGCAAGGTGGGCACGCTTCCGCTCGCAGCGGCAGTCGTCCGTACGGGCACCGGTAGCGGGCGCATTGCGGGGCTGGCAAAACGTCATAAGGGTGATAATCGCCATGTTTTGTAAACCGGGCTTGATTTTGTGCGGGCAGCGGACTATGTTACCGAACGCGTCTTCAACCAAACGGGGATAGGAACAAATGGGTACAGGGTGGAAGTACTACACGAAGGCTTCGAGTCGGCCCAAGAAAGCCGCCACGGATCGCAAACGTCGAGTCAAGGTTCAGACCAAGCGGCTGGCAAAAATGGGCATGAGCGGGGCGGTTCTTGCCAAGATGAATTCAAAGCAGATTCGCGAGTCGCTGAAGTGTCCGGCGAAGCTTAAGAAGCAGTTGGCGACGAAGTAATTTTTGCTTGGGTTGTCAGGTCTTGGCGCTTGGAGCATCGGCTGTGTGAGCAGGGCGCTCCAGGCGTTAGCTGTTTTCGGCAGAGGCGGACAGGCTAATCCCATCGCGAGCGAATCAGCGCTTTGATGTCCGGCGCATCCGGTCTTGGTTCCACCGTTTCGTCTGGACCGGCCGGTTGCGCGCCATCTCTATCCAGCGGATATGATCGGCAGTCCATCAGGCTGCGGATTTCGGGCGTGAAGAACCGGCACAGTTGCGGGTAGATATGCTTGTCGGTGAAGGCGCTTCGCCGGTGGTAGTACCGTTGGGGCCATGTTACGTAGAGGTGGTCCCGCGCGCGCGTCAGCGCCACGTATGTCAACCGCAGTTCTTCCTCAATTTCTTCAGCGCTTCCGGTGGCCATATCGGATGGCAACATGCCGTCCGCCGCATGGATAAGGCAGACGACATCCCACTCGCATCCCTTGGCGGAGTGGATGGTGGAGAGCACAAGCCAGTCCTCGTCCTTGACCGGTGGGCCGGCGACATCCGCCGTTGACGTGGGTGGATCGAGTTGGATATCCGACAGGAAACTTCGACGGGAACGGTAGCCGGATGCGACTTGTTCCAAATGTTCCAGGTCATGACGCCGAGGTGGGGCGTTGTCGTAGAGAGTGTCCAGAAGCGGGTCATAGAAACGCCGGACGCGTTCTATCTGAGGGGCAGGGCCTCCAAGTTGAATCGGGATGATATCGCGGATCATCGTCACCAGGTTGCGCAGGAAATCGCGCGCGGCGGGCGGTGCAATGAACCTGTCTAAAGACAGCGGGTCGTCGCCGTTGTCTGTCACATGTGCAATGGCGCGTGCGGCCGCGGTGGGGCCGATGCCGGGCAGCAACTGGAGGACCCTGAACCATGCCATCTCATCCCGCGGATTCTCCAGAATACGCAGAAAGGCAATCAGGTCTTTCACATGCGCAGCTTCGAGAAAGCGGAGGCCTCCGTACTTGTGGTATGGGATATTGCGGCGGGTGAGTTCGATCTCCAACGAGTCAGAGAGGTGTCCTGTCCTGAAAAGGACAGCCTGCTTCCGCAGCGGGATGCCGGCTTCGTAGTGTTCAAGTATCTGCCTGATAACGAAGGCATCCTGCGCGGTTTCGTCAGCGCAGAGCACCAGATTGGGTCGTTCGCCGCCGCTGCGCTCGGACCACAGGTTCTTTGCGTAGCGACTGTGTGCCTGTCCGATGATTGCGTTGGTTATTTCCAGGATCGGCATGACCGAGCGGTAGTTCTGCTCCAGAGTGACGATCGTGGTGCCGGGGAACCTTTCCGGGAATTCCAGCATGTTCCTGACCGTCGCCGCCCGGAAGCTGTATATGCTCTGGGCGTCGTCGCCAACGGCCATTATGTTCCCGTTACGACTCCGCATGCCGGCCAGGATGTCTGCCTGGACCTTGTTGGTGTCCTGGTATTCATCCACCAGGATGTGGTCAAACCGTCCGGCTATGCGCTGCGCGAGGTCGGGTGCCTCGACCAGCTGTGCCCAGTAAAGAAGAAGGTCGTCATAGTCGAGGACGTTGCGCGCCTGTTTCCGTGCCACATAGTTGCGGAAAAGCTCCTTGAGTTCCTTCTGCCATTCGGCACACCACGGGAACTGCCGCTTGAGAACCGTTGAGAGCTCCTCAGCGCCGTTGACGCAGCGCGAGTAGATGGCCAGGCAGGTGGCTTTGCGAGGGAACCGCTTTTCACGGCTGTGCAGGCCCAGTTCGTGACGGACCACGTTCATCATATCCTCGGCGTCGGCCTGATCCATTACTGTGAAGTCATCACCGATACCGGCGGCCTTGCCGTAGAGTCGCAAAAGCCGGTTAGCGATTGAGTGAAATGTTCCACCCCAGACCTTTCCAGTGTTTTGTGCGCCGTGTGGAACGACTTCCGAAGCGCGTTTCAGCATTTCCTCGGATGCGCGCCTCGTGAATGTGAGGAGCAGAATGCGTTCAGGGTCAACGCCTTGCGTGATAAGGAAGGCGACGCGACAAGCGAGAGTTCGCGTCTTGCCGCTGCCGGCCCCCGCGACTACGAGAAGAGGCCCGTCGCCGTGTGTGACGGCGCGTCGCTGGGCCTCGTTTAAATCACTCAGCCACGGCATGGGCATTGGATCCACCTGCGGTCAGTCCTGTGCCGGCTTCTGCGGGCCGTCATCATTGGATTTGGAGCTCTTTTCCTCGCTGTTGAGGAGGGAGTCCAGGCTGGCGAAAGGGGCAAAAGAAGAAGCGGGCCATGCGTTGCCTGCACCTGAGGCCTCGTGGCGACTCGTTGAAAGCGTCTTCTCGTGCTCATGGTCGTGGCAATAAAGGCACAAGAGTTCCCAGTTGCTGCCGTCAGGCGGATTGTGAGTATGGTCATGGTCACGGTGATGAACTGTGAGCTCTCGCAGCCGTTTACCTTCGAATTCGCGACTGCACCGTGCGCAGACGTGAGGGAGGACTTGAAGCGCACGGGCCCGGTAGCCCTGTTGGCGGATGGCAACATCACGCCGGAGTTCGGACGAGAGTCGCGATCGTTCGTCAATGTTGAGAGGGCGAATTGGCACGGTTGTATTCCCAGCGCGGGTACTCTTAGCAGGCCTGAGTTTCCGAGTCAACGCCGGTGAATGCCTTTGACAGAAGCCTTCTTCGTGCATAGTATGCGGCCGTCGCGCGAGTAGATTCGCGGGCTTTTTATGGGCGTGCAGGGGTGTAAGCGGAGAGCGGCATGCAAGGGTTGGAATTCCTATGTGTCGGTAGCATTGTCAAGGCCTTCTGGCTATCCAACTTGGCTGGGCAGGTAATTGTTGTGATTCTGTTTGGCGGGTCGGTTCTGGCATGGGCGTTGATGCTGACCAAGTTGCGGGAACTTCGGGATGCGGCGGTCACATCGCGGCGTATGGTGAATGCCTACCGCAAAGAGGGGACGCCGGTGGGACTGTTCGTGAAGCGGCAGCGGTTTGAGCCCAGTCCTGTATATGTGGTCTACGAGAGCGGATGCAAGGCGCTGGGTGCGGCAGTGCAGGCGTGCGGCGTCAATCCGGACGATCTTTTCATGGGCGCGGTCAGCAAGACCGACACACGGTTGACCGGACGTCAGGTGGATGCCGTGCGCAACCTTGTGGAGAGCACTGCGGCCGAGCAGTCGCTGCTGTTGGAGAACAACATGCATTGGCTTGCCATCTCGGTCAGCGCTGCGCCATTGCTTGGGTTGCTGGGTACAGTCTGGGGCATGCTGGAATCGTTTGGCATGATGACAGAGGGAGGGTCGGCCATGCTGTCCTCTGTAGCGCCGGGCATTTCTGGGGCTCTTTTGACAACGGTTATCGGCCTGTTGGTGGCGCTTCCGTCGGCCATCGGCTACAACCTGCTGGTGGATCGGATCAGGCGACTGGTCGTTGAGACCGATAACTTTGTTCAAGAACTCATGGCAGACTTTGAGCGGCACTATCTACAGTAAGGCGGTTGAGAGGCCACATGGCGCGCAGGCGAAAGCTAACGGCGATCAGGCCACTGAGCGAGATGAACTTGACCTCGTTCATGGACCTGAGTTTCCTTCTGCTGGTGACGTTTATCATCACCTACCCTCTAATGGAACAGGGAATACCCGTTAGTCTGCCAAAGGGCACGGCGCAGGAACTGCCGAAGCAGAGCCTGGTGTCGGTGACGGTGGACCGCGAGGGTCGCGTCTATCTGAAGGAACTCCCCGTGTCGCTCAGTGACCTGCCCGTCCGTGTGCGGGAGTTGAAGGCGCGCGATCCAAAGTTGACCGTTACCATCCGTGCCGATGAGCGGGCCAGCTACGGGCAATTGGTGAAAGTACTCAAGGTGTTCCACGACGAGAAGGTGAGCCGCTTGGCATTGGTGACGCAGGCGGATCGGTGAGTGGTATGCAGGACAGGATGAGGCACTATCTCAAGATGGCAGGCTTAGGACACGTCGTCGTGCTTCTCGTTGCGCTGGTGGGTCCGTGCGTGGCCACGGCGTTCCGTCCGCAACGTTCGGTGTCCATCCCGGTCGAATTTACGGTCGAGCAGCCTTTGGCGCATGAGGACATTCTCGGATATCATCCCAAGCCCGTTGAAGAAGACGAACCCGAGGACATTCCGGAAACGGTTTCCAAGCCGCTCAAGACGGTTAAGCCTCGTACCGAGAAACCTCCGCCGAAAACGGTGGCCAAGCCGAAGACAACGGTGGAGCGGGCTTCCACGCGTGTTGTGCGCGAATCTCCAGCGACGCCGACGACCCGGAAGCAACTAACGAACAAGGAAATCCAGGAATTGCTGATGCGGGGCGCAAAGCCCAGCGTCAGCACGCAAATTCCGGATCAGGAGTTTCTTGATTATGGTTTGGTTCGTCAGGTTCTTTACGACGCATGGATACAGCCGACCCGTGAAGAGGGCGGCGGGCGCGGGGTTGAGGTGGAGATACGGTTGCGTCGTGATGGTGTGATTGTTTCCTTTGATTTGATCCGTCCATCCGGCAACCCTGTCATGGATTCGTCGGTGATGCGTGCGTTGCAGGCTGTGCCCCGCATTCCGGGACTTTCCTCTGCTTTTCTTGCCAAACATGATGTGGTGACGATTGCATTCAAGTTGGAGGATACGGCACTGTGAACGATAGAATGCGTATGGCGGTTGTTGTGGTGATATCAGGTTTCATCGTGGCGGCGGCTGTCGCTGCTGATGTTGAGATTGTCAAGTCAGGTTCGGGCGATAAGTTGCCGATCGATATATCGGAACTCAAGGTGCCCATGTCCGCGTCGGGCGCACTGTTTCGGAAAATCCTTAAGGATGATCTCGTCAACTCAGGATGGTTCACGGTCACGGATCCCAAAGGGTCGCCGCTTGTCGTGTCCGGCACTGCTGACTTAGATGCTTCCGTAGCATCGGTCTCGTGTGACGTTACGCACCGTGGCATCAGCAAAAACTACATGAATCAGCGGATAACCGAGAAGCCTGACCAAGTGCGACGCCTGGCGCATCGTTTGTCAGACTCGATTGTCGAGTCCGTTAAGCAGGTAAAAGGCATGGCGGCTTCACGCATTGCGTTTATCGGGAAGGTGGACGGCGCAAAAGATCTCTACGTTTGCGATGCCGACGGCGGTAACCTGATCCGTCTTACACAGCAGCGGTCTCCATGCTTGGGGCCTGCCTGGTGGCCAGATGGCAGCAAGCTGCTGTACATGTCCTTTCACCGGGGGTTCCCGGACGTATACATGATAGACCTGTCCACCAACCGCCGGACTGTGTTGGCGGCCTATCCCGGACTCAATTCCGGAGGTGATGTGTCTGCGGATGGCCGGCGGGTTGTGATGACGCTTTCGAAGGACGGTAACCCGGAGCTTTATGTCTTGCACGTGGACGAGAATCGGCTCGTACGCTTGACGCAGACGCCGAAAGTCACCGAGGCGTCTCCTTCGTGGTCGCCGGACGGGCGCGAAATTGTTTTCGTATCCAATCGCACCGGTCCGCCGCAGCTCCACATTTTGAATCCGGATGGCGGCGAACCACGGCAGATCACGTACCGCGGCAGTGAGAATGTGGCGCCGGACTGGGGGCTGAACGGACGAATTGTCTTTACCAGCCGGCGGGACGGCCGCTACGTGATATGTGTTTTCGATCAGACGGAAAACACGAATGAACCAGTGGCCACCGACGGCGCTGATTACGAGGATCCGTCCTGGGCGCCTGACGGGCGGCACGTT
>CAZWPN010000009.1:0-46963 GCA_964635275.1 uncultured Victivallales bacterium
GTTAAAACTCCGGATAAATGGAGCCGCATGGCTGCTTGCAGATGGGGAGATCGGGGCTAGTCGTGACGCGGCAGGTGCCCATTCTCGCAGACGTATTCCATCACGGCGGCCGGCAGGGGCCCCTTTCCTGTCCACGGGAACTTGCGTTCCTTCGCGTAGCCGTCACCCATATGAAAGGTAGTGGCAGTTCGCGGCAGCGGAATGTAGGCAGGCACCTCGCCATCATGCGCCTGCATGTACTTTACCAGCGCGGCCGGGATTGGACCCTTGTCGTTGTGCTGTACGTAGGAGCCCTGCCGAAGGCAATAGAGCTTTTCCTCGTCGTGCGTGGTCCGCACCGGTACAGCAATGGCCTTGGCGGCAACGGGGGCGGGCGTCGCCTTGGTCTTTCCGGTGTAGACGGACCAGCAAAATCCGATGGAAGTAAGCTCCCTCTCGCGATCCTCGGGAAGTACGCCCTTGCGCCTCTTATGGCGTTGGCTATGGACCCAGTTGGCCAACTTCTGATCCTCGGGATGGTGCTCCGGAAGGCTGCAATCCTTGTGTCGGCTGGCATACTCCTTCAGCTTCTGGAACATCTCGGTCCACACTTTTCCGGTGGGATCCCACTCAAATTGCACTGCATCCAGCAACCGCACCTGTTCCTCGGGTAACACGCCAAGGCGATGCTTGTGGCGTTGAGCGGCTACCCACCGGCCCAGTTGAACATAGTCCGTATCGCCGGTGGGCACATTGCAGTGCCCATTCTTCTTGCGATAGGCCAGCAACTCCCGGTAGGATTTTTCCCAAGCAGGCGTCACCTCCGCCCCCTTTGCATTGTTCCATTCGTTGGCATTAAAACACGGCAGGTGATCGACACACTCTCTGATTGGAGCGGGAGACGGGGATCGAACCCGCGACGTTCAGCTTGGGAAGCTGACATTCTACCACTGAATTACTCCCGCACACCTTCTGTACAATACCAAACTCCCCGGCACATGCCACCAAAAAAATCCGTTCACCAGCGAATCATACGGTGCAGTTCGCGCGTCCTGGCCGCGATGTCCGCCCTGCGCAACACCAGCAAGCGGTCGAGGCTGAATGCTTCCACGCCGAATGACGCAATCACAGTACCTGCCAGCAGGCCGTCCCTGATCTGCCGGAGGCCAGGCCGGCCGTTCTGCGCCAGGTAGCCCATGAAACCGCCCGCAAATGAGTCTCCCGCTCCGGTCGGATCCTGCACGTCGTCCACCGGATACGCGGGAAAGATGTACAGTCCGCGGCGCGTCGCCAGCAGCGCCCCATGCTCGCCTTTCTTCACCACCACGAAATGCGGCCCCATGCGAAGGACGGCCATCGCCGCCTTCTTGAGATTATGCTCGCCGGTGAGCAATCTAGCCTCCGAGTCGTTTATCATTAGAACCTGGACCCTGCGAATGACTTTCATCAGGGCAGGCCTCGCGGTGTTGATCCACAGGTCCATGGTGTCGGCGGCCACGAACCGCGGGTTATCCATCTGCGCCAGCACATGGAGTTGCAGATCGGGGTTGATGTTGCCCAGCATCAGGAACGGCGCCTTCCGGTACCGATCCGGTATTTCCGGCGTAAAATTGGCAAACACATTCAGTTCAGTGGATAGAGTCCGACGGTTGATCATGTCGGCCTCGTAAATTCCGGACCAGCGGAACGTCCGCCCTGGAACCTTTTGCAGCCCATCCACGTCGATCCCCATCCGGCGATACAGCCCGATATACTGAGCCAGAAAATCGTCGCCCACCACGCCCACCATGCCCACGCGCGAGAAGAACGACGCAGCCGCACACGCGTAACTCACCGATCCTCCCAGCAGATTGTCGCGACGCTCCCGGGAAGTCTCTATGGTGTCAATACCAACCGATCCCACAATGACCAACCGTATACCTGACTCCACTTTCTTACCCCGTCCATCCATGGCGATGCGCCCCTTTGTTTGTTCGTAACCAGCAAACCGGAGATCTATACTATCCGGCCGCTTTACGCCCGTCCAGCAGCACGTGAGCCAGAGCCTCCAACCCCAGGCGATAACTCATCGCGCCAAAACCGGATATCTGGCCGATGCAGATCCCCGCCGTATAGCTATGATGCCGAAACTCCTCCCGCGCATGGATGTTGGAGAGGTGCACTTCGACACACGGCAAACCAGCCGCGGACAACGCATCGCGAAGGGCCACGCTGGTATGGGTGTAGGCGGCGGGGTTAATGATCAGACCGTCATACCGTCCCCGCGCTTCACCGATACGGCTTACCAACGCTCCCTCGTCATTGCTTTGAAAAGCCTCCACCGTCAGACCCAACGACCGTCCCTGCGCGACCAGATCGTTCATGATCGCATCGAGCGTCTGCGACCCATAGATGTCAGGTTCCCGCTTGCCCAGTAGATTCAAGTTCGGTCCGTTCAACACAAGGATCTTCATCTTCACACCTCCCACGGCAACCTCGCTTGCCACACGCGTCCCACACCTGATCCGCCTCCAAGTCCACGACCCTTTCGTCCTCCAAGGAGAGCTTTACCCTCTGGCGGAGAACGTCCACGCTCAAAACAATCCCTTTCCCGGCCGAAGTCTCCACTTTTGCGCCCTGACGCGGCAGATGCCGACCCGCCTCCCGATAGAAATCGTACTCGAAGCGAAGGCAGCACTTCAGGCGGCCGCAGTTGCCGCTGATGGCGCCGGGATTCAGTGAAAGCCCCTGCACCTTCGCCATCTTGACGTTCACCGCCTCAAATCGGCGCATCCAACTGCAGCAGCACAGTTGCTGTCCGCAGGTGCCTATTCCCCCGAGAATCGCGGCGGAATCCCGCACCCCGAGAGCCCGCATGTTGAGCCTCGCATGCAGTTGCTGCTCAAGTTGCCGGGTCAGATCGCGGACATCGACGTTCTCCTCCGCCGAATAGCTTACATGCAGCACGGCGCGATCAAAGCTGTAGCGGATTCGCAACAGGTGCACGTGCAACTGCGCCTTCTGAACCAGTTCTTCGAAAACATGTGTTGCCGTCTTGAGAAAGCGGGAGTTCTCGCTGACGCGGGCATGGTCCTGTAACGTGGCGCACCGCAGCACACGGGGCATCTTTCCGGAACGACCGCCGGCCTGGGGTGTCTCCTCGATGCACACAACGTGGCCGAACTCTGGAACGCCTTCAAAGTCCATCACGCACCCGTCCGCCACATGCAAGCCCAGTTCCACCGGCACCTCACACCGCGGGCGAAGCCCATCTTCCAACTCCACTGTAGCCACTCGCGCCATGATCAGTTCAACTCCTGGAATCCGCCGCTCAACACCATACCTTCCGTCAGGTTCCGCTCCATCCGGGTGTACATCCTATCGACAACGTCAACATGGTTCAACGCCCGACGAACGTCAACACCAGAGGCCGACCTGTTGAGTATGGCACGTTCGGGTTCCGGACGCGAGAGCGCTGTTTCCGCGCCCAACGAAAACCGCAACACATCCCGATACCAGTCCAACAGAAAGCCCATGAGCGCCGCGCGTAATTCCCGATACCGCGCACTGGCCCTGGCATCAAGCACATCGTCATCTACCTCTGTCTCCTTCGACTCATCCTCCGCTTGGGCGCGAACCTCCGCATCGGCCGCAGTGCGCATGGCCTTGAGAACGGCCGTCACACGATCCGCCCGGCTGAATGCGGCCAACACACTGCCATCGCCGCTGTCCGCCAAAGCCGCCACCACGTCACTTCGCCACGGCTCCGCCAGTTCGCCTGCCGCGGAGCGAAGCACAAGCATCTGACAACGCGACAGCACGGTCGGCAAAAGTGATTGCGGACTGTCCGTCAGCAGCAGGAACAGACTGCGGGGCGGCGGCTCTTCCAGCGTTTTCAAGAAGGCATTCGCCGCCTCGCGTACAAGTCGATCCGCCCCCACAAGAACGGCCAATTTCCATCCGCCGGCAAACCCGGTACGACTCACCTGCTGCAGGAGCTGCCGCACATCGTCCACCACTATCCGGCGCGATTTCGACTGGGGCTCCATCCAGAACAAATCGGGATGGCTATGAGCCTGTGCGGAGACACACCCGCGACACTCGCCGCAGGGCGGCTCTTTCGACGTGCAAAACACCAGCTGCGCCGTCTTCTCCGCCAGCTCACGACCCTCCGTTCGCGGCGCCCCTACCACAACGTAGGCGTGCGCCATGCGTCCGCTCCGGAAACCGTTCGACAGACACTCCAATGCCTCTTCAACTCTCATGCGCGGTCTTCCCCCGGCAGATCCGCTCCGGCCAGCAGTCGCCTGCGAACCGCCTGCCAGATGTCTTCATGCACCGCCTGTTCATCGCGGTCGGTGGACACCACGCAAAACCGGTCCGGCCACCGCTGTGCCAGTGCAAGGTAGCCCCGGCGAACGGCTTCATGAAACGCCAGGCTCTCTCGCTCGATCCGGTCACGCTGAAGACCGCGCTGCCGGTTGCGCTCATGCAGGCGCTCAAACCCACGGCTCACATCTATGTCAAGAAGGATGGTAAGATCCGGCCGGACTCCGCCCACTGCAAATCCGTTGATCGTCAGCACCGTCTCGATGTCGAATCCGCGCCCGTACCCCTGATAGGCCGTGGTGGAATCGGCAAACCGATCGCATAGCACCCATTTCCCTTCATCGAGGGCTGGCTCAATGACCGTCCGCGCCAGTTGCGCCCGACTGGCCTCGAAAAGGAGGAGTTCCGCTTCAGGAACGATGCATCCGCCCGCTGTGTCATGCTGAAGAATGCCCCGCACCGCCTCACCGAGCGTAGTTCCGCCCGGCTCGCGAGTCACCAGCACTTCGATACCGGCTACCCCTATCCGTGCAGCCAGATGCCGCGCCTGGGTGGACTTACCGCTTCCCTCCGGCCCCTCCAAGGTAATGAAACGCCCTCTGCTCATGGCGACTTCCTGATCAGTTTTGGGCCCACTGGAGTGTCTTTCACTTCCCATCCCCGATCGGCAAGGCGCTGCCTTATCTGATCCGCATCGGCCCAGCGTCTGGCCTGTCGGGCTTCCTGCCTGGCCGCAACCAGACCCATGACCTCCGCATCGGCGTCGACTGAGGGTGCACCCAGAAAACCCAGAACTCTGTCGAGGTCGTCCAGCAACGCGTCAAGTGCGCTCAGGCCTGCTACCGATCCGCTGTCCAACGCCCGATTGGCATCGTGAACCATGTCGAACAACGCCGCCAATGCCTCCGATATGCCCAGGTCATTGTCCAGCGATTCCACGAATTTCCGGCGGCAGGCCTCCGCCCAGTCGGGCAGCGGTCCGGACGCGGCGGTTTCGCTGGATGCAGCCGTCTCCCGGATGCGCCGGCGAAATTCGTCAAGTCTGCCCAGGGTGGCCCGGGCGGCATCCAGAACGCCGAAGGTGAAGTTCAACGACTGGCGATAGTGCGCCGAGATAAGCACGTAGCGAATCTCGCGCCCGGAATAACCGCGAGCCAGCACATCCCTCAACGAATGGAAGTTGCCCAGGGACTTGGACATCTTCTTCCCGTCCACGACGAGGTGGGCGCAGTGCATCCAGTAGCGGACAAAGGGCTTCCCGCTGACAGCCTCGCTCTGGGCAATCTCGTCCTCGTGATGCGGAAAGATATTGTCAATTCCTCCGGTGTGGATGTCGAAACTCTCGCCGAGGTACTTCCCGCTCATCGCCGAGCACTCGATGTGCCACCCCGGCCGCCCGCGACCCCATGGCGAGTCCCATGCCACGTCGCCATCCTCTTCGGCCCAAGCCTTCCACAGCGCGAAGTCAGCCGCATTCTCCTTTTCATACTCATCCTGCGCCACCCGCGCCCCGGCCCGCAGGCCGGACCGGTCAAGATGTGCGAGTCTGCCGTACTCCGGGAACGTCGCGATACTGAAATAGATGGAGCCATCGTCAGACCGGTAGGCGTGCCCACCGTCCATCAGCTTGCGGATCATGGCAATCATTTCCGGCACATGATCCGTGGCCGCAGGGTAGTGTTCCGCAGGCTCTATGCAAAGCGTCGCGAGATCCTCGAAAAACGCCTTCTTGAATTGCTCGGTAAAGGCGTTCAGCGACACGCCCGCAGCACGTGAACCCCGGATGGTCTTGTCGTCCACATCCGTCAAGTTCATGACCTGCGTAACGTCAAATCCGCGGAATTTGATGTAGCGCCGCAGCAGGTCCTCAAAGACATAGGCCCGGAAATTGCCGATGTGCGCCACGTTGTAGACCGTCGGTCCGCATGTGTACATACGGATATGGCGGCCGTCCAGCGGAGCCAACTCCTCTATCTGCCTCGTCATGGTGTTGAATACTCGCATCACTGCCTGGCATCCTTTCGTCGGCTGGGCACACGCCGGCCGCTCCTGCCGGCGGGAACCTGAACCGTAGCAACGGCCATCGCCACCACACCTTCCTTCCGCCCGATCGCGCCCATTCCTTCCATTGTAGTGGCCTTGATCGAGACGCGATCCGGCGCAAGGTTCAGTGCCCGAGCCAACGCCTCGCGCATGGCGTAGCGATGCGGGGCGATTCTGGGGCTCTCCGCCAGCACCGTGCTATCAATGTGGACAACCCGCGCCCCTCGCGCGGCGACAATCTTCCCGACAGCTTTCAGAAGATCCAGGCTGCATGCGCCTTTCCACCGGGCATCCGTATCCGGGAAATGCATGCCGATATCCCCATCGCCAACCGCACCCAGAAGCGCGTCCATAATGGCGTGGCAGAGCACATCGGCATCCGAATGCCCAAGCAGCCCGCGGGAGTACGGTATTTCCACCCCGCCCAGCACCATCCGCCGACTGTCCGCAAACCGGTGTGCGTCAAACCCTATTCCCGTTCTGGTTTCCATGGCGCATGATTCTAACGGTCAATCCCCGTCTCTCACAACCCCTTTCTGCGTGGGTTATTCGCCGAACACGATTTCGAGGAGCATGGTCAGGAAAGGGTCCGTCCGGTAGTCGTTGATCTGGGCAAAGGCGACGCCCGGTCGGATCTCGAAAAAGACCCAGTCGCTGTGGATGCGTTTTCGCCACGAGTAGTGCATCCGATAGACCGCCTCTGTCGTGTCAGGCGCCTCGGGCCAGGTCCCATCCAGCACGACACGCTGCGCCAACGCCCGTGAAACGGCCTTGTAGAGACCTAGCGACTGGCTCGGCCTGACCCCATCGCTATTTTCCTGCCACCGCAAGGCGCTCACAGACTGGAAAAGCCATCTGCGCGGAAAAGGGCGACTCCATCGCATTGCGGACGTCTCTCCGAATCCATCGTTCGAATACCAGTCCACTACCTCGGAGAGCCGCAGTTCCCACCGTTCAAACGGCGTAATCCGTCGCCAGCGCAGTTTTCCGAAAACCTGTGTCGGCCCCCAAAGGCGTACGCCGGCATCCGCGTTGATTCGCATGCTGCGGGTCTGTTGCAGAACCCATCGCAATGCCGTGTCAGGTCGCGAGTCCCGCGCCGCATCCACCAATGCGTTCGCTTCGCCAGGGCTATCCGACTCCACCAGGTCATCCACCATGAGCTGGAACCTTTCACGCAGCCCGGGAAGAGCCAGCCGCGCCTGCAGCTTCGTTTCCAGTTTGGCGTCAGCCTCCCCGCTGGCCGTCAGCCCAAACCCCACTTTCACCCACGTTCCCCGGTTGTCATCTTCTAATCGCGCATCTCCGAAGAAATGGTCAAATCGTTCAACCCTCGCAACAAGCCCGGAAGACCACCCGTCGTGCCATGACTCCAGTCGATTGGTATCCACCATCTGAAACGCCGCCGCCGTGGCGTTGTCCAGTACTTGGCGAATCCGCGGCCTTTCTTTCTGTAGCGGGAACACCGCAGGCAGATTCTGGGCGGACCGCAGTTCGTTGGAGGAAGAACCGCGGGGCACCGCCCCATTCTCGCCCGGCGGCAGGTCGCCCCCGCGCGCCAGAAGCACCATAGCGCAGCCAAGGGTCGGCATCAGTGCGAGTTTCATTCGAAGCACCGCGCCTTCGTATCGGTCAGTTGACAAACGAAACCAGGCCGGCCTCCCGGAGGCTGACAAATGCGGGGCCATCGTTTTGGGATCTTCCCAGGACAACATGGTCCAACACGGGGACATCCATAATACGACCTGCGTCGACCAGTTGCCTGGTGATCCGGATGTCCTCCGCCGAAGGCGTCGGATCACCAGACGGATGGTTGTGCACGAGCACCACGGCGCCAGCCGAACACCGGACGGCCTCTTTGAAAACCTCCCGCGGATGGACGAGACTGGCGTCCAGGAGCCCCTCGGAAACACGCACAGGGCGGCGCTTAACCCGGTTCTTCTTGTCCAGGATTACAACCCAGAAGTTCTCCTGCTCCAGCCTTATCGCGTCCTCATGAAGGAGCTTCGCGGCATCGGCAGGCGTACGAACGAAGAACCCGTCCCCCCTGGATTCCTCGCTCATCCGGCGGCCCAATTCCAGTGCGGCAAGAAGAACCTGCGCCTTGACATGCCCCAGCCCCGGAACCTTCTTGTGCATCAGTTCCTCCACTGACGCCTGGGAAAGCGCCGTCAGTGAGCCGTAGTCATGCAGCAGGCGCCGGGCAAGCTCAACGACACTCACGCCCCGCACGCCACCGCGAAGAAGGATAGCGAGTAGAACGTCGTCCGAGACGTTGCGGATGCCAAGCCGGTCAACCTCTTCCCGCGGTCGAAGCCGCTCGGGCAGATCACAAACACGCCACGCATGTGATGCCGGCACTTCGACATCCGCCTTCCCCGCCGGCACCGATCCCTTATTCCCTGATTGTTGTGGGTCCATACTCGCTCCATAGACTCCAGACGCGGTCAGCCACCTCGTCGGTCGACATCCCCATATCCACCTCCACCCATCGCACATCCGCCTGATGGCGAAACCAGGTCCGCTGCCGCTTCGCAAGGCTCCGCGTCCGCGCAAGAGTCCGCTCCACGGCCTCGCTAACTCCACATTCGCCCCGGATACACGCAATGGCCTCGGCGTAGCCGATGGCGGCCCCGGCTGTCTCCGAAAGAGTGCCATACCGTTGCAGCAGGCCTCTGACCTCATCGATCAACCCCGCCCCATACATCGCTCGAACCCTTTGACCGATACGTTCTCGCAGATCCGCCGTCGGCAGAGTCAGCCCCACCAAAGGAGCACCGCCCACCTCCGGGCGACGCTCCCTCCATCCCGCGGGCGAAGCGCTGATTCCGCTCTGCGCCCGCTCAAGGGCCCTTATCAACCGCCGGGGGTTTTCCTTGTCTGAAAGCGCCTCCAAGGCCGGACCGTCCAGCGATCTCAGCGCCTCTTTCAGCGCTCCAATGCCGTGGCTCATCCACAAGTTCTCCCATCGGACTCGTGCCTCCAACGATGGCGCGGATGCCGGCTCAAGCCCATCCACCAGACTCTTAACATAGAGCCCTGTCCCGCCAACAATTATAGTGCGCCTGCCGTTGAGCGCATCGCTTCTCAAGGCAGCAAGAGCCTGCTCGCGGTAAAGCCAGACGCTGAAAGACTGATCGGGGTTGACAAGGTCCATCCCGGCGTAGGGTACGGTTCCGCGCGCTTCCGTCGGAATCTTCGCCGTTCCAATGTCCATGCCTCGATAGACTTGCATGGAATCGGCGGAAAGGATGCCGGTAGACATCCGCTCCGCCAGCCGCTGCGCAACATCCGTCTTTCCTACTGCCGTGGGTCCGACAAGAAAAAAGGCATTCATACCCACTCGCTTCCCACCTGTCCTATCCAATTCTCAGGCCGGATCGCTTTTTGGATGCCTGCCTTCCGAGCGAATTGTGCTCAGCATGTAGAGACCAACTCCGGTGCATATGGCCGAGTCTGCCACGTTGAAGGCAGGGAAATGATGCGAGGCCCAATAGAAATCAAGAAAATCCACCACGTACCCGAACGTTATCCGGTCCAGAAGATTGCCAACAATGCCAGCGCCCATCAGGGCCAGCGCCAGCCTGCTGCACAAGGAATGGGTCGTGAAAGTGTGACGGAACCGGATGAGAATCGCCAGCATCACTACCGAGAGGCCAACGAGCCAGTGGCTCAGACCTTCCAGCATGCCCCATGCGGCGCCTGTGTTCTGGACGTACCGCAGATCGAAGAGACCCGGGAGAACGGTGAGTCCATCTCCGAGCGCAAAGCGAGACCGCACGGCGTACTTGGTGGCCTGGTCAAGAACAACGACAAGACTGCCGAGGACCAGAATAAACATCTACTCTTCTTCGTCGGTCGCCGCAATGCCCGTGGCACGTGTCTCGTCCCAAGGTTCAGCATTCGACGCCCCCATCCCTGCCCTGAACTTGCCGCCGCCCTTCTCAATCGCGGACTGGCAGGTTATGCATGTCTTCACGAACGGAAGCGCTTCCAACCGTGCCTTCTCAATCAGGCTCTGACACTGTTCGCACGCCCCGTAAGTTCCCTCTTCAAGCTGTCGCAAGGCTTCGTTGATCTGGCCGACCGCTTCCTGTTCGGAACTGGCCAGAGAGAGCGCGAACTGACGCTCAAAAGCGTCCGTTCCATCCTCAACGTTATTCACTTCGTCGTCCCGCCTAAGCGAATCGTGTTTGAGAGTACTGACTTGGCCAGACAGGTCATCGCGCAGCGCAAGCAGCATATCGCGAATCCGCTTACGGTCTTTCGCGTCAAGTCGCTCGACCTTGGTGGCAGCAGCCTTGGTGACAGCGCTTCTGGAGGACTGATTGCCCGACGGGGAAGCCTTCTTGTGCAGTGCACCGCTTCCTTTGGGGCGCGGATGCGTCGGCAAAACCGTTCCACTCGACTTAACCGGCGGCTTTTTACCGGTCGTCTGCTTCTTCTCTTGCGTCATCTCGTTTCTCCTCCAGTTCAAAAAAGAGGGGGGGAGACTATCATGGGCTGTTCCGCCCTGTCAACCGCCGCAACAATGCTTTTTTTGAGAGACCATGGCACCTGAGCCCCACATGATCTTGACACCGTGGAAACGTTCTGGCTCAATTTCCCGATGTCAGCGCTTTGCGGTGCAACTACGCAATCCGTGGACAGGCTGTTGCTAAGCATTCAGGAACGCCATGGATTCCATCTTCTCCGGTTCGCGAACACTGGTGACAGGCGCCTCCGGTTTCATCGGGGGGGCCCTTGTGCAGCGACTTCTGGCCTGCGGCGCGGAGGTACACGCCGTCTCCAGGCGGCTCCAGCCCAGCTCTTCGGAGATCACATGGCATGTGACCGATCTCTCCGCATTCGACCCCACCCGCGAACTGGTGTGCCGCCTTGAACCACAGTACATCTTCCACCTGGCCAGCCATGTCTCCGGACGGCGTTCAATGGATGCCGTGCTTCCCACCCTCCACAACAATATGCTCTCCACGGTTCATCTCCTCGCGGCTCTACCACCCGCCACACGCCGTATCATCATCGCCGGCTCGCTCGAAGAGCCCGACGGAAACATCACACCATCCTCTCCCTATGCAGCGGCCAAGTGGGCGGCAACGGGCTACGCCCGCATGTTCCACGCGCTCTACGACACCCCAGTTGTTCTGGCCCGTTTGTTCATGGTGTACGGGCCCGGCCAGAAGGATAAGACCAAACTGGTGCCCTATGTCATCCGGTCCATTCTCGCGAACCAAAGCCCGCGCCTAAGCAGCGGAACGCGTTCGGTGGACTGGATCTATGTGGACGATGTTATCGACGGCCTCCTGGCGCTGGCCTCCACTCCTGGGATTGAAGGCGAGCGGTTCGATATCGGCTCCGGCTCGTTGGTGACAGTCCGTGAAGTCGTTGAATGCCTCTGCCGGCTTGCACCGGCACAATGCCCCCCCTCCTTCGGTGCACTGGAAGACCGGCCCTTCGAACAGGTCCGGAAGGCCGATGTCCTGCTAACATCCGGGAAGACCGGTTGGCGACCCGGAGTTTCGCTGGACACAGGCATGAAGAATACTATCGAGTGGCATAGACGCAACCCGCCGGGATTGGAGTACTAAGAATGCAGTTTCACGCTTCCATCGCCATCTCAATGACGCTGTGGCTCGCCGCTTCGCTCACGGCGGTCTGCGAATCCCCAACGTCGGCGGTCCAGCGACTCACCAAATCGGCAGCGCGATTTGTCTGGTGTCGGGACTTGAGCCCTAATGGCAATGACACTTTCGCATCCGGCACACGACTGATCCTCGTCGGATGGGACTCGACCAAGGGCGAACACGTCATTGCCGCCGCTGAGAATAACTACCATAAACCGCTGTTCACAGCCGACGGAAACCGGATCGTTTTCAGCCGATTCGCCGAGAGGAAGATCTTCATCGTTAACTGGGACGGCACTGGCCTGCGCTTTCTCGCCGATGGACTGGCAGAGGACGTGTGGCAGGACCCCGTCACCGGAACCAACTGGGTATACGCCACCCGCGATAAGGCCGGAGATGGTGAGTGGGCGAATTTCACCGGTCAGCCGGTCGTGCGCTTTGCCATCGACCGCCCTGAGCAAAGCGAAATAGTCTGGGAAGCAACGCCCGTCACCACCGACAACTTCCAGGTATCGGCTGACGGCGCACGCGCTGTTGGGTTATTCCCCCATCCTAAAGCTGGTGTCGTGAGGCTGCCACGTGGCAGCCTCACCCCCATCACTCGCGGCTGCTGGACATCCATATCCCCGGACACGCGTTACACCATCTGGGTGTTTGACGGCTCGCACCGAAACCTGCGTTTTTTTGGCGCCGAGTCGAATCAAACGTGGGAGACATGCATCAATCAGGCTCCGGGCATTGACGGCTACGAGGTGTACCACCCCCGCTGGAGCAACCACCCCCGCTACATGATTATGACCGGCCCATACCGTGGCGGCGAGGGAAACAACCGCATCGGGAACGGAGGTGCCGACGTTGAGATCTACCTCGGACGATTTACCGCCGATTTCACCCGTGTGGAAGAGTGGGCGCGCATAACGGACAACCGGGTTCCAGACTTCTATCCGGACGCCTGGATCCAATGCGAAACCGGCACAGCCTCCGTGGCCGTCAGTGCCGCCCTGGGGACGGTTCCGCGCCCACCAACGAAGGGCGCGCCATCCATCGGTCCCGTCGAAGTTGAAGCCCGGATATTGAAGGTGACCGCGGCTCCCATGCCTGAAGCCATAGCGCCGTACACTCGCGCTTTTGTCGTTCATCTGGCTGAGGTGGTTCGGACGATCACAGGACAGACTCCCGGCCCGACGCTACGCGTGGCTGTGTGGGGCGTCCGGGACAACAAGAAACTGCCGCCCGTCTGGCGGGAAGGTCAGAATGTAACGCTCAAACTGGAGCCCGAAAAGACCAAGCCCCAGTGGAAGGGCGAACGACTGCTCGACGACACGGACGAATTCATGCTCCCACTTTACTTCTTGGCCGGCCTACCGGATTAGTGTTCCTTTTTTGCTCTGCAGAAAAGGAAGCGGGCGGCCAATGGCCGCCCGCTTCGCATTTTCGGCTGGGAATCTATCCTCTTACAGATAGACCGCCAGGCCCGCGTTCAACGCGAATCCCGAGAGATCCACTTCTGCGTCGGATTCGTCCTCGGTCTCGCTCAGCATCTGGTAGCTGAGTGAAAGATTGAGGGAGGCGCTCGGCGAAACGAAGAACTTGACGCCGCCGCCAGCCCGCCAGAAGAATCCGCTGATGTCCTGGGACTCACTATCGACTTCAATACTCTGCATCGCGTATCCGATGGTCCCGAATGCGAACAGACTCGCCTGTTCGGCAAGGCTGAGATTGAACTTCACCTCAGGGCCGATCATCAGGGAGGATACCGTCATATCCGATCCCTCAACTTCCGGGGAGGCCGCTACGTACGAAATCATGCCGCCAACACCGATGTTGTCGAAGACATACACATCCCCTGCCGCTACGATCTGCCACAGGCTGATATCCAGAAGATCCTCGTCTTCCACCTGGACATTCATCGACATGAACGAACCGCTGGTCAACCCCTCGATCTCAATCGTGCCCTGCGGCAGATCCTTGCCATGAGCCAATCCGCCAACCAAACCCGCAACCAACAATGCAGTCAACAAACGTTTCATGATTCCATCCCTCCTAAGTGTTGTTCTACCGTCCGATCGCAAAACAATCCATTCAAACGTCGGTCTTCTGTCTCTTTGCCACCTCCTTCCACGCCGATCCGTCGCCACCGAAGCTACACGTTTCCAGCGCTCATTTTCTTGTAACGCTTATCCACTAGTATTGTATACACTAACCCATAACATGAAACCGAATAAGGTTCTAGAGTTTTTTTGCCGAAAGAAAGGGCGGTCGTGAACCGGGCAAAGGACTCCCTATCCCGCTTGCGGACCCGTTGGGCTCCCGCTGTCAAGAGGATCTACCGGCGTATACGCGGCACCAATGAACGGGTGGTCACACTGCCCGCAGACGGAACCCCAAAGGGCCGGGTCCTATTCTCCTATATAATTGATCCGTTCCTTCAAGACTCCACCCGTCCTATTGCCCACTCTCATACGCATTTCTGGGAGTCCTACTGCATGGCCCATACCTTCGTCGACGCCGGCTATGCAGTGGACGTCCTTCACTGGACAAACAGGCGGTTTGTCCCGCATAAGCGCTACGATTTCTACGTGGATGTGCGCCGCAATTTTGAACGCATCGCGCCGCTATTGAATCATGATTGCCTCAAGATCTTTCACGCAGAGACAGCACACTACGCAGCGAACAACGACGCACAAAGGAGCCGGCTGGCGGGATTGGAGGCCCGGCGGGGCATTCGGCTGGCGCCCTTCAAACTGGTTGAGGAAAACCGTGCAGCCGAGATGGCCGACCGCATAACAGTGCTGGGCAACACGTTCACGATTGAGACCTTCCGCACCGCCGGCAAGCCCGTCCGCCGCATCCCTATCTCAGCACCGCTACTCTATCGGTCGCCCGACACCAAGGATTTCGAATCGTGCCGAAGACGTTTTGTGTGGCTAGGCAGCGAGGGCTTTGTTCACAAGGGACTGGATCTGGTTCTGGATGCCTTTGCCGGCATGCCTGATATGGAGTTACTGGTCTGCGGTCCCATAAGCCGTGAAGCTGCGTTCGAGCGTGCGTATTCCCGCGAACTCTACGGATGCCCCAACATCCGTACGGTGGGATGGACCGATGTGGCCAGTCGCGAATTCGCCAAGATTCTTGCCTCCTGTGTTGGCCTTATCTACCCATCCTGCTGCGAGGGAGGCGGCGGTTGCGTCGTCGGGTGCATGCATGGTGGGCTCATCCCGATCATCAGTCGCGAATCCAGCGTGGACATCTCAGAGACAACGGGGGTTCTGCTACCAGATTGCGGGGTGGAAACCATCCGCCAGCAAGTTAGGAATATCGCTTCCATGCCCGCAGATAGGCTTCGAGCCATCGCCGTCGCGGCGTGGAGCTACGCCCGGGCCCACCACACCCGGGACCATTTCGCGGCAGCCTACAAGTCCCTGGTGAAAGAGTTAGGGCAATTGTAATTGTGGCTGCTTCTTGCTTCGGGCAGAATCGCTATCCTTGCGATCGGACGTTGACGTGCAATACGGGCTTGATAGCGTTGGAGGCATGAAATGCCGGGTGTGCAACGCCGGGACATGGGTGAAGCGGTCTGGATTTCGGTGGCGTTGAAAGACGTTTCCATAGCAAAACCGGCGGAGGCTGCACTATTGATAAGGGCACACTAACAGCGAACGGCTTTTTGCTTGTCATCTGACACTGCCCGTGCAAACTTACCACACCGTATGGCGCAGGGGATGATGCTATGATCCGCTCCTTTGTCTTCAGCAAGGGGAAGCTAGTCAGCCAGGACGTCGTCATAGACGTTCTGCGTGTGATGCTCTACGAGGATGATGTCCACATCTGGATTGACGCCGAGGCGCCCACGGAAGATGAGACAAAAACGCTTCTTTCGGACGTGTTCAACTTCCATCCCCTGGCCATTGAGGACTGCGTAGCGGTGAGCGAACGTCCCAAGGTGGACGACTACGAGAGTTACCTCTTCATGGTTATTCACGCCGTGGACTTCTCCGCCCATGAGTTCCGAACCAATGAGCTTAACATGTTCATTGGCAAAAACTTCCTGCTGACTTACCACAGCAACCCGGTCCGGAGCGTTACCACGACCATTGATCGTGTCCAGAAGAACGCACCGACCGTTGCCAAGGCGCCCGACCGCCTGACCTATACGATCCTTGACGCGCTCCTGGAGAACTACAATCCGGCAATTGCCGACCTTTCGTCCGAGATAACGGAACTTGAAAAGAGGGTACTGGTGCACCCGTCAGCCGACATTCTGACTTCCGTTTTGCAGCTCAAAACGGAAGTGCAGCGACTGCGCCAGATCATCACGCCCCAGCGCGAGGTCATTGCCCGGGTAGCCAAGGGCGAATTCAAGATCGTACGCAGCGCGATGCTTCCATACTACCGGGATCTGCTGGACCACCTCTCCAGAATCAACGACTCCACAGATGCTTACCGCGATTCGCTGACCAACACGCTGCAGGTCCATCTCAACCTTCAGCAGATGCAGGTTAACCGGGTAATCAAGATGCTCACCGTGCTGGCGACCCTCTGCATGCCGGCCCTGATCGTCACCAGTTTCTACGGCATGAACGTCGGTCACATCCCAAACACCACGTGGTCCTGGCCGTCGAGTTATCTGGCGATCTTGATCATCACGGGACTGTCCACCGGACTGGTTTACTGGCTCCTGAAGCAGCGCAAGTGGATGTGAGGGCAAAGGGATTCCGTCGGCGTTACCCGATGCCCAACAGAACGCGAAGGTGCACGCCAGGGTCCGGCGCACGCATCAGGGTCTCCCCTACCAGGAATCCGCGGTATCCCGCCTCTTCCAAACCCACGATGTCGGCCCTTGTTCGGATGCCGCTCTCGGCGATTGCAATGCGGTGTTTCGGAATGTATGCGGCCAGACGCCGGGCGGTGTCCAAATCCGTCTTGAGCGTTCGCAAATCGCGGCTGTTAACACCAATAATGGCGTCTTCGAGTTCCAATGCCATCGTCAGTTCGGCTTCGGTGTGGGACTCCACCAGCACATCCAGAGCACAGTTCCTCGCACATTGATACAGATGGCCCAAGGAAGACCGGTCCAGGACGGCCGCAATCAAAAGAACGACATCGGCACCCATGGCCGCAGTCTCGTACACCTGGTACGGATCCACGACGAAATCCTTGCGCAAGACCGGCAGTGTAGTGGCCGCTCTTGCCGCCACGAGATCTTCCTCGCTCCCCTTGAACCAGTGCGGTTCCGTCAGCACAGACAAACCGCACGCGCCGGCTTCCGTGCAGCGTTTGGCGATGTCGGCCGGAGCGTACTCGTTGCGAAGGTCGCCGGCTGAGGGGCTTGCGCGTTTCATCTCCGCGATGATGCAGGTGCCTTCTGCGGACGTAAGGATGCTCGATAGCCCCCGGTTCCGGCGCCGGGCATGGGCTGTCTTCTCGACAACGCCCAAAGGAACGCGGGCACGGGCCAACGCCACGTCTTCGCGCCGCCGGGCAACAATGGCTTGAAGGACATCCATGAATGAACAGGCCAGATGGCCCCGTCAGACGGCCGTCGTAATCCTCAACATGCCGTCCAGGACCGCCTGTGCACGGCCGTTGTCAATTGCTTCGTGGGCAAGGTCCCAGCCCTGCCGTATGTTCTTGGCCAGTCCTCCTGCAACAATGGCCGCCGAAGCGTTAAGACATACGATGTCGCGGGCCGGGCCCTTCTCTCCCGCGAGAATGGAACGCGTAATGGCCGCGTTGGTCGCAGGGTCGCCGCCCCTGAGGCTGCGCAAATCGGCAAAGGTCTCGACGAACTCACGGGGGTCGAAATCGTACGTGGTGACTCTGCCGCCATCCAATTCGCTCACCCGGGTCAGGGCAGTCGTCGTCATCTCATCCATTCCGTCATGCCCATGGACCACAAAAGCCCGGCGACTGCCGAGGATCCGCAGCACCTGCGCGAACGGCTCGGTAAGTTCCGACGAGAAAACGCCCAGCAACTGGCCCTTGGCGCCGGCGGGATTGGTCAGCGGGCCCAACATATTGAATATGGTTCTGACGCCGATCTCCTTCCGAGGCCCCATTGCGTACTTCATGGCCGGATGCAGCCTTGGAGCAAAGAGAAAACCAAGCCCCACCTCTCTCATGCAGTCTTCCACAGAGTTGAGAGACGCCTCAATATTGACACCCAACTCGGCCAACAGATCAGCCGACCCGCACTGGCTGGTAATCGCACGGTTGCCGTGCTTGGCAACAGGAACACCGGCACCCGCCACCACGAAAGCGGCCGTTGTGGATATATTGAAGGTCCCGCATGAATCGCCGCCAGTTCCGCAAGTGTCAATTACCGGCAATCCGCCGGAATCCACAAATACCGCATGCCGCCGCATGGAGGCGGAGCCGCCTGCAATCTCCTCTATGGTCTCACCCTTCATCCTCAGCGCAACAACAAAGGCCCCGATCTGAGCCGGCGTCGCCCCGCCGGCCATAATGGCATCGAAGGCGCGTATGGCCTCCGACTGGGACAGGTTCTTTCGTTCAACAAGCGGCTGAATGAACTCCTTCATGGCTCTATACCCCCGCGGTCATGGGCCGCCCGGCCCGCTCTTCCACAATCTGCAGAAAATTACGCAACAGGCGTTTGCCGCCAGGCGTCAAAACGGATTCCGGGTGAAACTGAACGCCGTAGGTTTGGTGAGTGCGGTGGTGCATCCCCATGATCTCGCCATCTTCACTCACGGCGTCCACAACCAATTCGGGGGGAAGCTTCTCCCGGATGACCGCCAGAGAGTGATAGCGTCCGGCGGGAAAGGGGTTCTTCATGCCGCTATACAATACGGAAGGTTCATGGGTTACCATCGAAACCTTGCCGTGCATGATCCGCCTGGCATTGGATACAACGCCGCCAAAGGCCACCGCCAGCGACTGGTGCCCCAGACAGACGCCCAACACGGGAACATGCCCCGAGTAGCGCCGTATGGCATCCACCGAAACGCCAGCCTCCTTCGGCGTACATGGCCCGGGAGAGATCACGAGACCATCGAAAGAAACGGCCTCTAGCTCGGCCACCGTCACCTGGTCATTACGGAAAACACGGATGTCCCCACCCTGACTGGCAAACATCTGGACCAGGTTGTAGGTGAACGAGTCGTAGTTGTCTATGAGAACAATCATTGGATCAATCCAGTTCGAGGCCTCTGGCGGCCATCTCCACCGCCTTCTGCATGGCGCACGCCTTGTGGCAAGTTTCCTCGTACTCCATCTGTGGGTCGGAGTCGTATACGATGCCAGCCCCCGCCTGCACGGCCACGCGCCCTTCCTCAATTTCCAGAGTCCGAATGGTGATGGCAAGGTCCATGGCTCCTCCGTAGCTGATATACCCCATCGCCCCTCCGTACACTCCACGCGGCCCCGGCTCCAGTTCACGAATGATCTCCATCGCCCTTATCTTTGGCGCCCCGGAGAGCGTGCCGGCCGGGAAAGTTGCCCGGATCAGATCCCACGCATCGAATTCCTTGCGCAGAATGCCCTCCACATGCGACACCAGGTGCATCACATGGCTGTACCGCTCGACCACCATGTAGTCCGTCACCTGAACGCTGCCGAACTCAGCTAGGCGACCCAGGTCGTTTCTTCCCAGATCCACAAGCATAACGTGTTCTGCTTTCTCCTTCTCGCTTGTCAGGAGTTCGTCAGCCAGTCGCCGGTCTTCCTGCTCCGTTGCACCTCGTGGCCGGGTTCCTGCAATGGGTCGCAGTTCCATCCGACTCCCGGTCAGGCGCACCATTACTTCCGGCGACGATCCCACCATGGTCTGTCCTCCAACCTTCAGAAAGAACAGGTAAGGGGAAGGGTTAAGCAGGCGCAGCGCGCGGTACACCTGAATAGGATGCACGTCGGTTTTCGCACTGAACCGCTGGCTCAGCACGACCTGGATAATGTCGCCCGCATAGATGTACTCACGCGCACGCTTCACCATGTTGCGAAAAGCCTCCGCCGTCATGTTCGACGCAAAGGTCACCGGGGTGTGGTGCCTGACGCTCGGAAGACACGGCCGGCGCAGTTCGCCGAGTATCCGCTCAATCTCACGTTGGGCGGATTCGTAGGCTTCCTCAGGCGAGGCAGCGCCTTGAGGCCTCGTGCAGACTACAATCTTGACGGTGTGACGGATGTTGTCGAAGACAATCAGTCGGTCCACCTTCAGGAAACGGCTCCTCGGCACCCCACCTTCCGCCTGCTTCGGAAGTGGCATTTTTTCAAACTCACCGATGGCTTCGTACCCGATGTAGCCCACAGCGCCGCCACAGAACCGCGGCAAACCCGGCAGCTCAGCCACTCGCAAACCGCGATAGACATCTCGAAGAGCCGCCAGTTCATTGCCGGCCACGCTGGAATGGTCGGCATCGAGAAGCAGTTCGGGATCCACACCCACAAAGGAATACCGTCCCCACGTCTCGCCGCCTTCAATGCTCTCGAGAAGAAAGGCGTTGGACCGGTCGGCGAACCGCTGCAGCACGGATACGGGCGTCTCCATGTCCGCGAGGATCTCGCGGTACACAGGAACCACATCGCAAGTCCGTGCGAGCTCGCGGTACTGTGCTTTGTCGGGACACGTCATGTGCGCACGTATAACCACGGCCCCGCGAAACGTCAAGCGTTGAAACCCGCCCCTGATCCTCGGCCAGGGAAGCAGGACTCTCTGGCGGACTCGTGTGCGTCCTTTGTTTACGGCTCGCTCGGAGAGCTCGCCCCACCTGGGGAACATATACAGACTGTATGCTCCGTTAGGTAGGGCGAACCCCCGTGAGCCCGTGTCAACAGGGGTGCGAACAGTGTGCGAGCATGTAAGATTTCCTCTTTACCGAGGATCAGGGACACTTCCTGAATCCCCCGGGCGCAGCGCTCCCGGCGGAACCCACTGCGGACACCATGGCATCCCTGTAAACACAGGTTCGCGGTAACAGGGCGTTTGACCGGTCTACTTCAATGCCGGTGGCTTCGGCAGCCCGTCCACCGACCTGAGCGACTTCCTGAGCGATTCCTCAGGCAGGGCATAGTCCGTGAGTTTGCCGTCCAGAAAAGCCTCGTAACCGCTGAGGTCCATGAGGCCGTGTCCCGACCAGTTCATAAGCAGCGTCCGCTCTTTGCCTTCCAGGCGGGCCTTCTCGGCCTCGCGAATCGTGACGGCGATCGCATGGGACGTCTCCGGCGCCGGAATGAACCCTTCAGTGCCGGCAAACATTAGAGCGGCGCGGTAGCATTCGGTCTGCGGAACGGCCTGCGCCTCAATCAGGCCTTCGCGCAATACATGACTGACGAGCGGCGCCATGCCGTGGTACCGCAGTCCACCCGCATGTATCGGCTCCGGCACAAACGTGTGACCGAGACTGTGCATCGGCAAAAGAGGCGTCATCATGGCCACGTCACCAGAGTCGTAGACAAAGGGACCACGGGTAAGCGTCGGACAGGCTTCCGGCTCGACCGCTATCACTCGCACGTTCTTGCCATGGATCCTGTCCCTGATGAATGGAAAGCTGATGCCCGCGAAATTGGACCCGCCGCCAACGCACCCGATAACGACATCGGGGTACTCGTTCACCTTGGCCATCTGTTGCTGGGCTTCCAACCCTATCACCGTCTGGTGCAGCAGCACATGGTTGAGCACGCTGCCCAGCGAATAGCGCGTGTCCTTTGACGTTACCGCATCCTCAATGGCCTCACTGATGGCAATCGCCAGGCTGCCAGGCGTGTTAGGATCCTGTTGCAGAATCTGGCGGCCGGTCTGAGTGTACGGGCTGGGGCTGGCCACGCATTCAGCGCCCCATGTTCGCATCATCATTTTCCGGAACGGCTTCTGATTGAAACTTATGCGCACCATGTAGACCTTGCACACGATACCCATGAGCTGGCAACTCATGGCCAACGCGCTCCCCCACTGTCCCGCCCCAGTTTCGGTGGTGAGCCTTTTGATGCCAAAGATCTTGTTGTAGTAGGCTTGCGCAATGGCCGTATTCGGTTTGTGACTGCCGGCCGGCGACACCCCTTCGTTCTTGTAAAAAATCTTTGCCGGTGTCTTCAGCGCTTTTTCCAGACGGCGCGCCCGGTAGAGCGGCGAAGGACGCCACAGTTTATAAATCGCCATTACTTCGTCGGGTATGGTGATCCATCGCTGGGTACTGACTTCCTGCTCGATGAGGTTCATGGGGAATACGGGTGCGAGCGCTTCGGGCCCGATCGGCTTTCCATCCTTGCCAACCGGAGGAGGCATCGGGTGCGGTAAGTCCGCCTGGATGTTGTACCACTGCTTCGGCATCTCATCATCGGTCAGCACAACCTTAGTCCACTCGCTCATAATGATCTCCCGCTTCTTGTCGAATTGGCAACGCCACAAATGTTGGAGTATAGTCAGACTGCCGGCCCATAACGCAAGGCGAATGTGCAGCCCAAAGGCCTGGAAAAGATCAGGCGGTATTATTGGCAGCGGCACGGGCTTCTTCCAGAGCCCTATCGGCCAACATATCGGCAATCCGCCCAACCGCGGCGTCGAACTCCGAAGGCAACGCCATGTAGAAGTGACACTTTCGCCCCGTAATGGTCGCTACGTCATCCCGGATGGTCTTGCTGTAGGGATTCATCACAACGGCGAGAACATCCTTTTCGATCTGACCAAAGATCATCGCCCCCCGCTGAACCATGAACTCCACTGGCAGGAAGGAGAGGATGTCCGTCGTCATCTCGTACCCTGACAGCGACAGCACCGGCGTGCGAGTTTGACCCGCCGCAAAGGCCATGATCCGCGGGAGATTCTTGAACTGCCTGCTCTCGAGCACATGCATCAGCGATGCTGTCATGCCGGCATTCGACGCCGACATCTCTGTCAAGTCATGCACGACCTGTGCATACTCCTCCGAGGTCAGTTCCCCAGCCTGCTGCAGATTCCATGCGCAGGCAATCTCGTCCGACATGCTGAAACCGCGACGCGACGCCACCTGTACCGCCGCCGGACGGACCTGCTCGAACGCCGCCGCCCTCTCGGCCACGGTGACCACAGGCGCTGCCGCCGGCATTTCCTCAATTCGCCGGAAGAGCGTCTGGAGTCGCTCGTCGTCTGCTGCGTATTGGCTGAGCCGCCCCTGCAATTCCCTGGCGGCTTCGACATCCCTTTCTGCCAGCAGCACCTCGCCCAGGCGCAGCATAAGATCAATCGCCCGCGTCACGTCGCCTGTCTGGGCGTAGGCATGCGACAGTGTGTCCAGCGAGGCGCGATCCTGTGGCATGATCTCGAGGATCTGTTCAAACGCAGCAATAGCGTTCCAGAGTTCATCCTGGGTCTTGCCGGCTTCCGTCTTTGTATGCTCTGCCACGCTGCAGCCCTCCGCACTAATATTGGAAAGGGTAACACCCGGTGGCAGCCAAGTCAACGCGCCGCTTGCTTTGAATATGCTTTTCGAGTACTTTACATCTCGTAGGTCGTAGCGGAAGAAGAATATGGCACCCGGCAATACCTCTGACCAGATATCCGCGATTCTGCTCAAGAACAACTACATTGCCCCCGGAGCCCTAAAAGAACTGCAGGACGAGGCCTCCAGCCGTGGAATCCGTCTGGAGAAACTTCTGACAGAAAAGAAGCTTGTCAAGCCAGCCTTTTGGAAACTGACGCTGTCCGAGTACCTTGACATCCCCCCCATTACGCTGTCCCATTTCACCCCGAGTGCGGCTCTCCTGGATATTCTATCGAAGGATATGATGATCCGTAAAATGGTGATGCCGGTTGGCAGGGCAGGCAAAGTGTTGACACTCGCGGTGGCCGATCCGTTCGACATGATGGCGATGGACGAAATCAGCATGTTGACAGGCCTCCAATTAACGCCAGTGCTGGCATCCGATCAGGAAGTGTTGGAGACCATCGGGAGGGTGTTCAAGGAAGCCACCCAGGGCCTCGACATGGAACAGGTCATGAAGGAAGACAGCGATGTCGAAGTTCTCGAGGGCGACAAAGAGGAGCAGAGCCTTGACGAGATGCTTGAATCGGCCGAAGGCGCGCCGGTTATTCGCATGGTCAACATGATCCTCGTGGAGGCCATGAGGACGGGCGCCAGCGATATCCACATCGAACCCATGGAGAAGAAGGTGCGTCTGCGTTACCGGATTGACGGCAATCTGAGCGAGCGGCCCGGGCCGCCCAAGAGCCTGCAGTTCGCCGTCATTTCGCGTGTCAAGATCATGGCAGAACTGAACATCGCAGAGCGCCGCGTGCCCCAGGATGGACGGTTTAACATCAAGGCTTTGGGAAAGGAAGTGGACCTGCGCGTGAGCATCCTGCCGACCGTCCACGGCGAGAAGGTAGTCATGCGAACCCTGGACAAGAGCACGCTGGCCCCGAGCCTCGCGGCGCTTGGCCTCGACGACGTTTCTTTCAAGGCCATGAGCCACGCCATCTCACAACCCCACGGCATCATCCTGGTGACCGGCCCCACCGGCAGCGGCAAGACGACCACGCTTTACTCCTGTCTTCAGGAACTGAACACGCCGGACGTCAACATCGTAACCTGCGAAGACCCTGTTGAATACCAGTTGGAGGGAATCAATCAGGTCCAAATGCACACAGAGGTGGGGTTGTCGTTCGCATCGGCATTGCGTTCCATTCTCAGGCAGGACCCTGATATCGTTCTTGTCGGCGAGATCCGGGATGCCGAGACCGCCGACATCGCCATTAAGGCCGCCCTTACCGGCCATCTGGTACTCAGCACCCTCCACACCAACGACGCGGCCGGCGCCGTAACCCGTCTGATGGATATGGGCATCGAACCCTTCATGCTAGGGTCGTCGCTGATCCTGGCGCAGGCCCAGCGCCTGTATAGGAAACTGTGCCCGGCTTGCAAGAAGGTGTCGCAGGTTTCGGCGGCCATTTTGTCGAACAACCACATTGACCCTGATTTCTTTAAAGATGTGAACATCTACAAAGCGGTAGGATGCCCGAGATGCAACAACGGGTTCAAGGGCCGCGGTGCTATCATGGAGGTCCTCGTGGTTACCGACATCATCCGCGATGCCATTCTGCGGGGGGCTAATACAAAGGAGATCCGCGACATGGCCCGACAGAACGGCATGCTTACCCTCGTGGAAGCGGGCCTTCAACGCGTAAAGGATGGGCTGACAAGCCTCGACTCCGCACTCGAGGTCACCGGCAGCGAATAGCCAGGGAGCGTCGTATGAGTCCTCTTCAATCACCCCGTGCCGCCAGTCCCCAAAGCAAGCGCACTGCTGCTCAGAAAAAGGCCGTGGCGCGCGCCAGGCAAAAGACAGAGCAACGCATTCCGGGCGCAAAGAAGATCGTCAATACGCTGTTGCCAGGTTTTTCCCGCCAGCTGGCCGCCATGCTATCCGCCGGCATGTCCATCGTGGCCGCTCTCGACGCTCTCGAGGAACAGTCCGACAACGTATCGTTCAAAAGCGTGATCACTCGCGTGAAGAAGGCGATTGAAAACGGCTCATCGCTTTCCGAAGCCCTTAGGCAGTTTCCACCCGTGTTCGACGACTTGTACTGCAACATGGTAAAGGGCGGCGAAGCAGGCGGAAAACTCCCGGAGACCATCGGCAGGGTGGCCGGGTTTCTGGAGTCCACCGCGAAACTCCGGCGAAAAGTCAAGTCCGCCATGATGTATCCGATCATCGTGTTGTGCATAGCCCTCCTGATTGCCACTGGAATGATCCTTTTCATCGTTCCCGTATTCGGAAAGATGTTCCAGGACTTCGGTGGGAAGCTTCCGGCCCCGACGCAGTTCATGTTGGATCTCAGTCAAGCCCTGAAACGACGCGGACTCATTATCCTCGGCTGCCTCGTCGCTGCCATATTCACCTTTAAGAAATGGAAGGCCACCCCTCAGGGCGCTTATGCGTTCGATGGGTTTCTCCTCAAGTTGCCCGTGTTCGGGGAGTTGAATCGTAAGGTCGCTTCTGCCCGCTTCGCCAGAACTTTCGGCCAGTTGATCCGTAGCGGTGTGCCCATACTAACCTCACTTGAAATCTCCTCAGGGGCAACAGGAAACAAGGTGGCAAGTCAGATCATTGTGGACGCCAGAGCCGCAGTGGAAAAAGGGGACCCGCTCTCCAGCGCCATGCTTCAGCAGACTGTTTTTCCTTCCATGTTCGTACGTATGCTGCAGGCCGGCGAGAAGACCGGCAAAGTGGATGAGATGATGGATAACATCGCCGGCTTCTACGAAGACGAAATCGAAACCATGCTGGGAGATCTGACATCCCTGCTCGAACCCCTTCTTATGGTATTCCTTGGCATAATCATCGGCGGCATCGTTCTCAGCATGTTCCTGCCTATATTCAAGATGGGAGAACTTGTCGGCGGAGGCTGATGTCTCGCCCCATTGACTCCGACGCCCACACACCGCTCGGTTGCGCAGTTGCCTTGGGCAGAAACAAGCGCTTTGCGTTATTGAGAATTCTCCTTTACGAGCCCTCGGGCATGTCGTATCATCGCCGACCATTGGGTAGGAGCATTGGCATGGCGCGGATTATTCTCGTTGATGACGAACCAACCATTTTGAGTGTGCTGGGGACGATTCTCAAAGCAGAGGGCCATGAGGTCACCCCGGCCCTTGGCGGTGATAAGGCGCTCTCGCTACTCAAGACTCAGGCATTCGACCTGATGCTTTGCGATATCCGCATGACTCCCGTTGACGGCATGGAGATCCTTCGTCAGTCGAGAGGCCTCTGCCCGTCAATGGGTGTCATCATGTTGACGGCGCACGGATCGGTTGAGACCGCCATAGGGGCAATGAAGTTCGGCGCCTTTGACTACGTTACGAAGCCGTTCAAGGTGGATGAACTGCTGATCACCGTTCAAAGGGCACTCGACTTCAACAGGGCCTTGGCTGAAAACGAAACACTCAAGGCGAGGTTGCAGACTCAATACCGGCTGGAAAATATTGTGGCGGAGAGCGCCGCCATGCAGTCGGTCTGCGAGATGATACGAAAAGTGGCGCCAACGGACGCAACCATCCTCATCTACGGAGAAAGCGGAACAGGGAAAGAGATTGTTGCAAAGGCCATCCATGCCTGCAGCCGTCGGCACGACAAGCCATTTCTCGCTGTGAACTGCGCGGCGTTGCCTGAACCACTCCTTGAGTCAGAGATGTTCGGTCATGTCAGGGGGGCCTTTACCGGTGCTTCAGCCAACAAGCCAGGGCTCTTTGAGGCCGCCAGCGGAGGAACGATATTCCTCGATGAAATCAGTTCCATGCCACTCAGCATCCAAGGCAAACTCCTGCGAGTTCTTCAGGAGAAAGAAGTCAGAAAACTGGGCAGCAATGAGAATGTATCTGTGGACACCCGCGTTCTGGCGGCAACCAATACACGCCTTGAGACCCTAATGAAAACGGGTGCGTTCCGCGAGGATCTGTATTATCGCATCAGTGTCATCCCTCTCGAGATCAGCCCACTTAGAGAGCGGCGGGAAGACATCATGCCTCTCGCCTTCCATTTCCTGAGAAAGAATTCACAGGGCGAAGGCGAGCCGTATTCACTTGCGCCGGATACACGGGCGGCCATAGAATCGTACACTTGGCCCGGAAACGTTCGCGAGCTTGAGAATGCGATTAGCCACGCACTGACCTTTGCAAAGGGGCGAGTAATCACGAGAGACACGCTACCCGCCAAACTGCTTACCGCAGTACCGGAACAGGCCGCCACGCTGCTGATCCCGACCGATGACTTCAGAGGCCGGTCACTCAAGGCGTTCCTAAGGGCAAAGGAGCGCGAGTACCTCCAGCATGTCTTGGCATCGACCGGTGGCAAGAAAGAAGAAGCGGCCAAAGCGTTGAAGATAAGCCTCGCCACTTTGTACAGAAAGCTTCCTGAGGCAGCAGAGTAGGACCGCTTCCTTCCTGGCGACAACCTCCGTCGAGCCGTGATTCCAATCCCACAGGTCCCTTGAAACCCATCGCCTGCCAATCTATTGAATCAGCAATGCAGGAATTCAAGCCACCTGAACACTGCAACCAGCACAAATCTCTCAGTTTTGCATCTACGATATCGCAGAAACGATACATTCTCATTTTTGATCACGCCACGATCCTTGTGCGCCACTTATGAGAATGCGAACCCATGCATTTGCGCTACAGTGTTTTAACTCTCGTCCTCAGCCTAAATGGCAAGACTATTTGTACTTGGCACGCCCACTGCTTCATACTCGACCAACAACGTGTTTCGGGCGAAGTTAGGAGCCCGCAACCAAAACAAACAACACAGTAGCAGGAGGTAGGCGATGAATAGGCGTAGTGGTTTTACTCTGGTGGAGATCATGATTGTGGTTGCGATAATCGGGTTGCTGGCTGCAATCGCAATTCCTTCGTTCATGAAGGCTCGTGCTCAGTCTCAGAAGAACGGTTGCATCAACAACCTTCGCCAGATCGACGCGGCGAAAGAGCAGTACGCTCTTGAGGCGAAGTTGACCAACGGCGCACCGATCTCAGACGGCGAGACCGGCGTAAACAAGTACATCAAGGGCCTGGAAAACTCGCCCAACGTAACGCCTAAGTGCCCCGCCAATGGCGACTACGACTATAACGCCATCGGCACCACGCCTATCTGCTCGCTCTCGAACGCGCCTGAGAGTCATGTCTGGACGCCTTCCCTTGGTAACTAAGGTGGCGATTCTTGCTTGAGATGAAGGGGCAGCCTCTTAGGAGGCTGCCCCTTCTGTTTGATGCAATAAGCAGACGCCATCAAGACATCGTAAATACGCTTTCCAACGTGCCGCAGGTTGTCGCTTTTGCATAAATGACATTGTCAACTTTGCTCACTCTCGCAAGTGCTCGTTTCACGCCCATCTGTATATCTTTGCGTATGTTTGTAACATCATATCTTCTAGAGTGTTGTGATGATGCTGCAGAAAATTCGTCGTGCTTTGCTCCGTCTTGGCATGTTCGCTGCAACGTACGATGCCAACAGAGCGGCAAAACACACAACACAGTAGGAGGTAGGCGATGAATAGGCGCAGTGGATTTACTCTCGTGGAGATCATGATTGTGGTCGCGATCATCGGGTTGCTAGCTGCAATCGCAATTCCTTCATTTATGAAGGCTCGTGCTCAATCGCAGAAGAACGGTTGCATCAACAACCTTCGCCAGATCGATGCCGCGAAAGAGCAGTACGCTCTTGAGGCGAAGTTGACCAACGGCGCACCGATCTCAGACGGCGAGACAGGCGTCAACCAGTACATCAAGGGCCTCGAAAACGCGGGCGGCACAACGCCGAAGTGTCCTGCCAATGGCGACTACGACTATAACGCCATCGGCACGACGCCAACCTGCTCGCTCTCGAACGCGCCAGAGAGTCATGTTTGGACGCCTTCGCTTGGTAACTAAGCGGCTGCTATTCTTGCTTCGGATCAAGGGCAGCCTCTTCTTGGGAGGCTGCCCGGTTTGCCAATGGAAAGGGGAAGTTGCAATGAACGGAGAAGACAGCTCAGCGGAGTCGCGCTTCCCGCGCCAGAAGGCTTACACCCTTCTCGAAATCATGATCGTCGTTGCTATCATAGGCCTGTTGGCCGTGATTTCAATTCCGGCGATGATGAAGGCCCGGATAAAGTCGCAGACCACTGTCTGTCTCAACAACCTCCGACAGATCGACGCAGCCAAGGATCAGGCAAGTTTTGAACGTCGATGGGGCAATGGTACACCGGTTGCCACTGGCGATGCGAACGTCAACAACTACATAAAGGGACTTGCCGGCACAACCAACACGCCCAGGTGTCCGAGCGGCGGAACTTACGGCTACAACGCTGTCGGCACATTCCCCGCTTGCTCTGTGGAAGGGCACACATTGCCGGCGTTGTGACGCTCTGACCGTGCCAACGAAAGGAGAACATCTCGTGCTTTGGCATGGCGTCTGATCTAAAATTTTCCAACCATTCCACACGTTGCGCCGGGGTGACTGTTGATGAGGGGCCTCGACTTGCGGATGGTTTAGTGCCTTTTTTCGCGAATCTGCTTGATCCATGCATCTGCAACGTGGCAGCATTGGCAGGCAGAACTGAAGTTGTACGCGTGATTGGAAGGGATCGCTTCATCTATGGGTTCGTTTGCTGACATCCTTGGGCGGTTGCGTCCCAAAATCCTGGACGCAACGGGGGTTGAGATAGGACCCGATGCCACCGTAGCCGTAAGAATCCAGAAGGCGGAAACTGGTTTGACGTTGGTTGCAACGGCCACCCTGCCGCCAGTTGTGCTTCCAACTCCGGAAGGACAATCTCTGGCCCCTCTCGCCATCCCTCATGAACTCCGGTCACGATACGCTTCGTTTGCCGTCGCGACACCCCGATCCTTGGTAAGACTCGTCAACCTGCCCGGTTCCTTTGATCTGCAGGCAGAGGGCAAACTGGTGGAGAGTCTCGGGATTGAGAATCCGGAAACGTTTCGCATCGGCCATCGTGTTCTCGTCGAAGGCCACGCACGCGGAGAATCACGTGTGCTTGTGGCGGCTCTCCCAGATGATATCGCCACCGAGATCCCTGGTCTTGTTCCCACAGGATTCCCAGTTCCATATTCACTCGAAGTGGCGGAATCCGCAATTCTCACCTCTTTCTCGCAAAAGGCCGGTTCCGCGGAAGCGGAAGGCGCAGTCGGCTTAGTCCACTTCGCGGCAGACAACTGCACTTTTTACGTATTCAACAAGGGTGTTCTCGGGCTGATTCGCCGGTTCGATGTCGGCACGAATGCCGTGGTTGCCAAGCTTCAGGACAGCCTGAGCGTTGACAGAGACACCGCCGCGGGCATCTTGACAGAAGGCGCCTTTGATATATCAGGCATTCTTGAGCAGGTCGTCGCGCCCATGTTGAAGCAAATGGTGATGGGCAGAGATTTCATTGAAAGGCGGGAGAACTGCCGGGTCGGGCGTTTCTTTGTTTCCGGTTCCGTGACGCGATCCGCCGGGGTTATTAGTGAAATCAACAAGAACTTGGGGACATCGGCAGAAGCTTGGAGCCCTCTGGACGGCCTGACGGTTCTGCCGAACGCCATGCCCGGAAGTCTTGTCGGCAGCGAATGGCGGTTTGGCGCTGCTGTCGGCGCGGCCATTGCTTCGCTGGAGGAAGCATGAATTACCGTGTCGACCTGATCCTGGAAAGCGAACAGCGAAGCGCAAGTTTGCTCAGCCCGAAGGTTATCATCCGCATGCTCTGGGTCGTAGTCCCCTTGATCATCGGCCTGCTAGTGACCGCCGCTGTGACTAACGTCCTTCTGGTCAAGTCCGAGTGCGAACAGCTCGAGGGTGTCTGGAAGGAGAAGGATCCCATCGCCAAAAGGGCCGTTGACGCCCGAACCGATATGAACGTTCACATTGACATGCAGAACGAAATGAAGGGTTGGATCAACACGCACTCTAGCTGGCGCGAGGAACTGGCCATGTTGCGGAGTGTTGTTCCTGACACCATCCAGTTGACGTCTCTGTTGATTAACCAGACCATTGTCCACTCCACCCCACCATCGCGGAACTTCATATTGGCATTGGACGGCAAGTCCTTCGGCGACGACGCGGCGGAAAAGGTGCAGTTGTTGAAGAGCACGCTGGAAACAAACGCGTACTTCACTGTGCGAATCCGTAAGGTGGAGGTGCCGCTTTTCGGCGCGGACCGAACGGCTGGCGCCAGCAAGACCGACCGCCAGTTCCGGTTGCTCTGCACCTACCAGGAAAGGGCGTTTCAGTGAAACTGCCGGAGAACAAGAAGGAGCGCTTTCAGGTTCTTGTCCTGATCGCCATCGGCGGGATTGCGGTAATCTACCTGGGAGTTTCCGCGGGAATACAGCCCGTGACGCGATACAAGAAAGAGAAGCGGGATCGCGCGGAACAACTGAAGGAAGAAATCCGCAAGGCCGATCAAAAGATCAAGCACATTCAAGCCGACTCCCTAAGAAATCAGGAGATACTTGAACAGATTTGCTCCGAGGCCGAAATGTACGTTCTTCGCCCCACGCTTGGAGGCAACTACTTCCTCGGGGCCGGCGAGATGATCGAGCGTATCGCGCGCAAAGCGGATGTGACCATTGACCCTCCCTCCGAGGCTGGAGTCTCTGAGATTCCTCAGAACTCCGCTCGTCCAACCGGCAATGTGCTGAAGAGTTATGGCGTCCGCATCTCCATGAAGGCCAGCTTCCAAGACCTGCTCCGATTTCTCACCGAACTGGAGGCCAGCAATCCCTACCTCTGTGTTTCCAGCATCTCCGTTTCCGGTCAGGGCACCGCAGACCCTGAAAGCCATCGAATTTCAATGGAAGTCCAGTGGCCAATCTGGGCTGACGATACGACCCCGGACAACTTGAAACAACAGCTTGCGGAATCGAAGAAAGCGGGAGTCCGAAAACCGTGAATGGAAGTTCCCCATCCTGCCGGAGAAGGCTCTGCATGAGTCGAGGTTTTCTAGTCATCGCCTTGATAGCGACCGCTGTCATTTCCACGCCTTACGTTTCAGCCCAGACAGCCGACGAATCTGCGTCTTCCTCCGCACCTGCGGCTGCCGCCGTTTCCGGCGGAACAACCAACCCAGTCATCGCCATTCCACGCGACCCGTTCTGGCCATTGGGGTACGTGCCCAGGCCCAAGGTGACGCCAAAGGACTCCAACTCCACACCCGACGCAGCCACCCCGGTGGTCGAGCCTGAAATAGAGATCCGATGGCCGGACCTGCGCCTGCGAGGTCTGGTGAAGAACGCCCAGGGAGCTTTTCTGGCCATCATTGATCCGTTCGGCCTGGTAGAACCGGGACAGATCCTTGAACTTGAACAGGGCGGATTGCTTTACCGATGGAGGGTGTCGACAATAACGGGAAGAGGGGCCTCCTGCTCGCGGTTGGACACGCGTCGGGCAAAGTAACCCCCGGGTTCCGGCCGCTTTCTGGGCAGCTTTCTGGCATTCGCCGTACGGGACATCGTCTGGTGCACAGCGAGAGCCGGGAATTGCCGCCCCTTTCATGGCGCACCTGTTGTGCGGCGCACGATCCATGGCGGTGGCGGGGATGTAGGTTTCGGAGTGGACGATACAAAAGGAGATAGCGACATGAAGCGACTGGACATCACGTCGTTTTTCACGACCATAGCGGCAATCGCCGCTGCGGCTGTTGTACTGCTTCCCGGATGCGAGGACACCCCGTCCACGGAGGATGCGGCACAGTATGCTCAGGCCAATCCCTATTCGTCACTGCCACGCGACACCCCCGGGAACCCGCGTTTGGTCGTTTCACCCGCTACGGCCAATGCCACCCTCGTGGGCGAACGTCTGCTTTTCGCCCTGGAGGGCGGCGTTCTCCCAATTAGATGGGATGTGTCGAAACGCGCCTCAGGCACCATAGAACCTCAAGGCGATGGACGTCAGGCGATCTATGTCGTGCGGACGTTGGAAGCCAACGACATCATCATCACCGACAGCAGCGGACAGGCCGCACTGGCCAAGATTAATGGAGAGTCCACCGCACTCAGCATCGTCCCTTCGGGGGATGCGGAACTGACCTTTGACAGCGAACGCATCATTCTGGCTGCGATAGGCGGCGAACCGCGCTATGAGTGGCGCGCCGTCTACCCCGATCGTGGCACTATTTCGTTCAGAAGCTCGGACACGGCCACCATAGACTACCGCCGTGACACTGTGGGAGACAACGTGATCATCGTGACCGACTCCAATGGAGACACAGCCAGCCTCGTTGTCTCACAACCTGACGCCACGACCTCCACGAATACCACGGCGGCCTTGGCGGTGACGGCTGATCCGTCATCTCTCGATGAGGACGAAGACCTTTCGCTCATCACTGCCACCGGCGGAACGCCTCCTTACACTTTTACCGTCGTAAACAGTTTCAAAGGCGGCATCGTCGGCACCGACGGCAACACCGTGATCTACGAGCGCTACGACGCCGGTGACAACGCAATACAAGTCGTGGACGACAACGGCGAAACAGCCTTCGTGATTATCAGTCAGCCGTAGGAGGTGTCCGATGAACCGACCGGCTATCGCCCGCATCGGTGCAGCGTTGCTTTTTGGAATCGGCTCGCTGGTTGCAGAGGCCAATTCCATTTCAGGATCGGTACTCAACAATTCCACGTGGACCAACGCCACCCCGCCATGGCCCGTGGTCAAGGCGGTTGGGAATGGCAGCGGTAACGGGGCACTGCGCGCGGGCGCGTGGACAGGCAACACCGTGGGACCCGCCGTGGCTACGACGAACATAACCGGACTCGTGTCCTTGGTGTCCATCGGTCCCGGCCCCTTCCCCTACTCCATGGGAGGATCACTGACAGACGCCACGTACAATGTCATTGCGTGGATTGACGGCAACAACAACAACACCTATGACACAGGCGAGCCCAGGAGCGCCGTGCAGTCGGTTTCCGCCACCGTCTCCAATCCCGCAGTCGGAATTAATCTGGAAGTCGTGGACGATCTTGACGGTGACGGACTTCCGGATTGGTGGGAGGTTCAATACTTGGGATCCGCAGACCCAGCGTCGGAGGCCGATAGCGATCGGGACGGTATTCTCAACCGCGTTGAGTACGCAATCGGAACCAACCCGGGTCGCTTCGACACCGACGGGGACAGCATGGATGACGGCTGGGAATACTCCTACGAACAGCTCGGCGCACCTATTCGGCCTTGGGTGGCAGACGGAACCCTCGACGCGGACGGCGACGGACTTCTTAACATTCAGGAATACCGTGGCATTGATGGTCAGGGCATCCTGAGTCAGGACCCCAACGAAGCAGCCGGTGTGGCGCGGGCCAACCCCTACAACACGGGCGACCAGCTTCACCCCGTGAATGTGGATACCGATAACGACGGTTTGGTGGATAGTTTTGAAGCGGCTTGGTACGATCCGGCCGGCGGAATTGACCCCAAACAGGCGGGCGACCCCGCCGCGGATCCCGACAACGACGGGCTAACCAACTACCGGGAACAATGTCTGCTGAAGGCCTTCCAACAAGGAGGTGCCACCGACATTTGGAGTGACGGTCCAGAAAGCATTCCCCCGCTCCAACCTGACGGAACCCGTATATTCACACCTGCCGTCAGCCTCGGCGCATCCAGCGGAACCATTCGATCAGACCTGTCAACCTTCCGCACAAACGCCTTGAATACATGGACCGATCCCACTCCGCTCAATGGGTACACACTCTTGGCGGACCACGGTCACGACACGGACGATGACCGTCTGCCGGATGGATGGGAGATCGAATTTGGGCTGGATCCGAAATCCAGAACAGGCATCAACGGCTACTATGGCGATCCGGATAACGACGGTCTGATCAACTATCAGGAGTACAAGGGCCAGGACGGCGTCGAGGGAACCGGCGACGAGACCAATCCGAACGTTCACAACTGGCGCCCCCTGACCACCGGTGGCGGCACGGGCCTGCGCAGACCCGTCGTTTCATTGGACTACTGGACTTTGACGCGGGCATCCCCAGAAAACGGCACCGTGGGAGGCGCGCTTCCCACCGCGAGTCGCGGTTTCGACTCTGGACGGGACACTGACGACGACGGTGTTCCCGACCACACGGAAATCCGCCAGGAGTATCCGCCGGGGTCGGGAATGCTGGGGGCCAGTCCGGTTCATTCAATGGCACCCTTCCTGCGAAAATCCGCCTTGATCATATCCCCATCGGGCATTTCCATCCCTGACCCCGAGAGCGATACGCGGGGATTCAATCCGCAGTTGCACGAGGACCACTGGACGCTGGAGTGCTACGTCAAGCTGCTGGGCACCAACCTTTCCGGTCGACTCATCCGGTATGCGGGTTTCGACTACCCGGGTTATGAAAACCGAAACACCTATCTCCTCGGCATCTCGAACAACGTGCCCTATGCCTCATTCGACACGATTGGCCTATCCGACTACACCTACACCGTTTGGGGACTGACGCTCCCTACCAATCGCTGGGTTCACATGGCCGCCGCCTGGAACCCCAGTCAGAACACCCTCACCCTTTACATTGACGGCATCTTCGCTCAGTCTCAGCGAATCTACGAGGAGGGTCTGGCCGCCTACTACTTCGCCTCCGACTACGCCCCGGAACTGGGATCTTCCGCGGACGGGTCGTTCGTCAACAACTTATTAATGGACGAAGTCAGAATCTGGGGTATCGCCCGAACCGCAGACCAGATCGAACAATACCGAACCCAACTGGTCCCCCAGACGGACACCGGTCTGCGTGCCTACTACCGATTCGATGACGGCGGTGCCAGCGCGGAGGATTTTTCGCGCAAGGCCCAGAATAGCCTCCTGGCGGTTGCCTCCACCGATTACACGTTCGGCGATCGCGGATACGCACTCGCCACGGGATCCGTGTTTCGTTTCGAAACCGATGCAGCGCCTGTTCTGGGCGTGATGCCCCTCGGCGCCGACGACGAGGACGGAGATCGCCTGCCGGACGACTGGGAAATGATCAACCACCTGAATTCGAAATCAACGCTGGAGCCCTTCGGCGCGAACGACGACGCGGACGGCGACTTCCTCTCAAACCTCTACGAGTTTCTTGCCGAGACCAATCCGTGGGAGTTCGACACCAACCAGGACGGTCTTCCCGACTTCAACGAGGATCTTGATGGAGATGGACTGGTAAACTTGGTAGAGCAGGACTACGGATCCCGGCCTGACATGGTGGACACTGATGACGACGGTCTGACCGACCTGGAGGAACAGGACAGGGGCACGGATCCGGCCAATCCCCTGGATCCGATTGCACCCCGTTCACTGAAGTTCGCGGGCTCCCCTAAAGACTACCTCGATATTCCCATCGCCGCCGCCCAACGACTCCTCGGCTGGACCATCGAGGCGTGGGTGAACCCGGAGACCGACACCGGCAACAACGGCACGATCCTGCGCCGTACTGTTCAGCAACTCTCGGGCGGACGCTATGCAATGAACTACGTCATGGGCGTGACCAACGGCACCGGACTTCGCCCGTACGCCGGCTTCGTAACGACCTCCGGCACCACCTACTTCGTTACCGGTCCCGCCCTGGCCACAGGCGCGTGGACCCACATCGCGGCAACATTCACCAACAACGCGCTGCGTCTATATATCAATGGGGCACTCTCCGCATCGAACACGATCAAGTTCGCCAAGGGCGACGTGATTCCCACCAACGGCAAGGGCGGCGACACGTTCGTGCGCATCGGCGAGGATTTCCAAGGGCGCATTGACGAGGTCCGCCTGTGGAAACGCGCTCGAACAGGGGCCGAAGTCCTATTGCGTTTCAATAAATCGGTTGTTGCCTCCGAGATGGCCAACATGGTTCACCACTTCCCCTTCGACGACGGATACGCCAATACGAATGCACTCCCCTTCGGTCCCCATCATCGGGCACAAGACCTTCAAGACTTCCTCTATCCCAAGGACTGGGAAGACCAGTGGCGCCACGCCGCCCGGCGCCATGGTCAGGTTGAGGCCGTGGATGACGGCGCGTTTGTCCCATCCCCAACCCTTCGCGTAAACATCCTCCCTCCCGGAGCGGTAAACGACGGGGCGCGTTTCAGTTACGATGGCAGTGGCTGGCTCGAAAGCGGCACACTCCTTCAAGGTGTCGAAGCCGGTTCGCACACGATCCAGTTCCTGTCTGTGCCGGGCTGGGTGGCCCCATCGCCTGTGACCGTCTCCCTGACCAACGGCATCAACACGATCCTTCCGGCCACCTACACGCCGATCGCCGGTGCCATGGTCTGGGGATCCGTCATCAATCGTTCCGTGTGGACCAATACCGTCTTCCCCGGCGACGGAACCGGCCAAGGCGCCCTGCTGGTCGGCGTCTGGGACAGCACCGCATCTTGGTGGTACTCCTTCATGAGCCCCGGCCCAATCTTCGTGCTCACCCCTTACACCTTCGCACCGTATGGCAGTACGCCACCGTTCGGTGACAACTTGACCGGCCGCGTCGCGCTGCCCGTTGACATGGGACCGTTCGCCTATGCCATCATGGGGTTGAACCAAACGGAGTACGCCGCCATGGCGTGGATGGACTGGAACGGTAACTATCAATACGACTTGGGAGAACCACGCAGTCCACTCTATCACGTCGGCGCTCTCAGCCAATCGAATCTCGTGGTCCGCGCCGACTTGGAAGTCACGGATGACCTCGACAAAGACGGCTTGCGCGACGCGTGGGAATACCGCTGGTTCGGAAACCTGACAACCGTCTCCTCCGCGACAGGCGATTCGGATAACGACGGACTTTCCAACGGTGGCGAAATGGCCGCCGATACCAACCCGCTGAACTGGGATACCGACGGCGACGGAATGGACGACGGATGGGAATTCAATAAATCGTTGAACCCAGCCACGAGTGACGCACTGGCCGACGCGGATGGCGACGGACTCCCCAACCTTTTGGAATACCGCGGCGTGGATGGCCATGGCATTCTTGCGACCGACCCGGGTCAGAGCGGCGGCGGCGCCCAGGTGGCGCGCATCAACCCGAACGACAGTGGCGACGCGCTCAACCCACTTAACACCGACTCCGATGGCGACGGATTGCTGGATAGTTTCGAGTGCGCCTGGTACGACCCGGCCAACGGCATCACCCCCACCGTGGCCGGCGATCCCGCGACAGACCCTGATCAGGACGGTCTCAGCAACTTCCGCGAGCAATGCCTCCACACCAACCTCGCGGAAGGCGCTGACATGGACATTTGGTCAAGGGTAGCCGAGTACACGACGACCGCCGCAGGTCTTTCATCCCGCATCACTATAACCAACATCCCAGCCATCTTCGTGCCGGGGCTCGCGCTGGGCGTGACCGCCCCCACCATCGCCGCCAGTTTGAGCGACCTGCGCAACCACGGATGGACCGACCCCACGAAGGGAACCGGTTTTAGCCCGGCAATGGATCTGAGCCAGCCGGGCAACGATACCGACGGCGATCTGCTGCCCGACGGATGGGAAGTGGAGTTTGGACTCAATCCAAGGGACTGGACAGGAGACAACGGATACTGGGGCGATCCTGACTTGGACGGTCTCATCAACTATCAGGAATACCGCGGGCAAGATGGCAACCCTGGATCGGGCGACGAAACCAATCCCAACGAGCACTACTGGCGAACCCTCTCCACGGAGCGCGGCACAAGCACCGGCCGTCCTCGGCTGCCTTTCGACTACTGGACGCAGTTGCGTCAGGGCGTGCCCGGCACCTTGGGCAGCGCTGCGCCGTCGTTGCCTTTAGGCGCCGACCCTGGCAACGATACCGACGACGACGGCTATCCGGACAGCGAGGAAATCCAGCAGGAATACTACCTGAGCCGTGTCGGCACCAGCCCAGTCCACTCCATGAGCCCACTGACTCGCCGTGCGGCCCTGGTCACCGCCGTCGCGGGAGTCCCGGTCCCCGATCCCGAGGGAGGCGTCTACTACCTCGGGTATAGGCCGGACTTCCATGCCCGCAACTGGGCCATCGAGTGCTATGTAAAACTTCTGGGCGACAACCTCTCAGGATCGCTGATTCGTTGCGGAACAGGTTACGGCATGCCCACAGCATACACTAATCGGATATGCTTCGAACTGGGACTTTCGAACAGCGTTCCGTTCGTAGCGTTCGACACCATCGGAATAACAAACCCGACGTACCGCATCCAAGGCCTCGCGCTGGCGACCAACCGCTGGATACACATGGCCGCCTCCTGGGATCAGTCACGCAACACGCTGGGACTCTACGTAGATGGAATCTTCGCCATGGAGCGCCGGTTCTATGAGGAAGCGATGAGCGGGCACCTCTTCGACCTATTTGAACCGCCGGTTCTCGGCGCCTCTACCAATGGCTCGTTCGTCAACCGCCTCCTGATCGACGAAGTGCGCGTCTGGGGAAGGGCAAGGGGTATCTCCGAGATTGAGGCCGACCGCACGCGTTTGATAGCGCCGACAAGCACGGGGCTTCTGGCCTACTTCCGCTTTGACGATGGCGGCGTCTCGGCGGAGGACTTCACACGCAGAGCCCAGAGCGGCCTGCTCAATCCCGAGCAACCCGAGTATCTGTTCGGTGACTTTGGTTACGCGTTGACCACCAATGGATTCGTGTTCACCAACGACGCCGCGCCGGTGTACGGAGTGTCGACAAAGGGCGCGGATGATTCGGACGGCGACGGGCTCCCGGACGACTGGGAACTGATCAACCACCTGGATCCGCTTTCAGCGGAATCGCCCAACGGCGCGGGCGATGACCCCGATGGCGACGGCCTAAGCAACCTCACGGAGTTCTTCGCCGAGACCAATCCGCATGCCAGGGATACCGACGGCGATGCGGTTCCGGATGTGAATGAAGACTACGACGAGGATGGGCTGGTCAACCTGATGGAGCAAACACTGGGGTCGCGGCCGGACATCGCTGACACGGACGACGACGGCATGACGGATAAGGAAGAGCAGGCAGCGGGGACTAACCCCGCCAACGCGCTGGATCCGGCCGTCTCTCGCGCTCTTGCCTTCGGCGGATCCATGCTGGACTACCTGCAGGTTCCGGTTTCCGCCTCCCAGCAGCTTTCCTCATGGACCATTGAGGCCTGGATCAACCCATCCAATGCGGTCGGCAACAGCGGAACCATCCTCCGCCGGTCCGTGCAGTCCATCGGCTCAGGATCCTTCGCACTGAACTATGTCCTTGGCGTAACCTACACGACCAACCTGATGCCCTATGCCGGCTTTGTGATGCCTTCTGGCATAACTAATTTCGTCTATGGTCCGGCGGTTGCCACCGGCAAGTGGACCCATTTGGCTGCCGCTTTTGACGCCGGCACCGGGGCGCTCGCCTTCTACACCAACGGCGTCCTGGTTGCATCCAGATCTGCGATCGCCGATGCCCCACCCACGGGCGGCAGGGGTGGCGACTCATTCCTGCGGATCGGCGAGGACTTTAATGGACAAATAGACGAAGTCCGCCTCTGGGGCACAACCCGTACCGTCACCCAGATACTCGACCTTCATGACGAAACGCTTGGGGCTGGCGATATGACCGGCCTGGTTCACTACTGGCCTCTGGACGACAGTCAGGCCAACACCTACGCGATGCCATTCGGTGCCTTCCATCAACCACAGGGCTACCAGGATTTCATCTATCCGCGCGACTGGGAACAACAGTGGCAGCATGCGGCACGGCCTGTCGGCGGTGTTGCGGAGACGATGCCGGGCGCGTTCATTCCCCCGCCATCGCTGCGCGTGCTGCTGGTGCCCCCGAGCGCCGTCGCAGACGGCGCTGTCTGGAGTTTTGATGGTGGGGATTGGTTGCTCACCGGAACGCTTCTGACCGGCCTCGAACCCGGCTCGCACACTCTCCAGTACAAAGCCCTCACAGGTTGGTCAGTCAAGCCACCAGAGACGATCGTCCTCACCAACGGCTATGCGGTCACACTGACGCGCACGTATGAACCGACAGCAACCTTGCGCATCAACCTTCTTCCTCCGGATGCCATCGCCGATGGCGCCATGTGGCGGGTGGACGGGGGCTCCTGGCAAAGCACCGGGACTATCGTCTCCAACCTGGACGCCGGGATTCATTCGGTGGAGTACGCGACCATAGCGGGATGGAACAGTCCGGCCAACGAGACCGCCACGCTGGGCGCGGGCGAAGCGCAAGTTCTTACTCGGACGTATACCAGGCCAAGCATCACAGTGTTCATCGTCCCCAACGCGGCCGTTGCCGGCACCAATGGTGCTAGATGGAGCATCGACGGAGGCGCATGGACCAACAGCGGTGTCACCATCCAGGTTCCTGCAGGCATCCACACGATCAGCTATCGGGCGCTGAGCGGATGGCTGACGCCCTCCAATGCAGTGGTCAACCTTACCAATGCCTCTTCTACCGTCGTGACAGGGCTGTACCATTCGCTGACAATCTATGGCGGCTCCGGCTCGGCCACCGGGCTTTTCCGCCGTCCCTTCGGCGTGGTGCTTGGCGCAACGAGGGAACTCTACGTGACCGACTCGGATAACCACCGCGTGCAAAAACGGGATCCGGCCAGCGGCACATGGTCCGTCTTCGGCGCCGGAGTGGCATCTGCAAACACGCCGAGCGGCGCGCAGACATGGTTCAAGCAACCGTCAGGCATCTGCATGGATAGAGACGGGAATCTCTACGTCGCGGATCAGGGCAACCACAGAATCCAGAAGAGGAATGCCACCAACGGAACGTGGAGCATCATCGGCGGAAATGTGAACGGAACGTTTGGCTCAGCCATTGGGCAATTCAACACCCCGATGGATGTGGCCGTGGACAGCGCAACCAATCTATATGTGGCCGATCGCGTCAACAACCGCATCCAGCGTCTCTCCAACAGCGTCTGGAGCGTATTCGTGTCGGCCGGCATAGCGGACGGATATGTGCAGTACCCCCGTGGGTTGACCATCGGCAGCTCCGACAGCGTCATCGTGTCCGACGACGGAACCAGTTCCGGCCAGCATCGGGTGCAGCGCTTCCGCTCCGACGGCGCGTTTCTTGAACGGCTCGGCAGTGGTCAGGCCGGACAGGGCGGACTCAGGCGACCGTCGGGACTGTCCTATTCACCAGTGGATGCGCTTTTCCTTGCCGACGCCGACAACGACCGCGTCCTCTGGTCAACGACCCCGAACGTGTGGGAGCCTATCATGGTAACCAACGGCATGTTCCGCGTACCGAACGATGTTATCTGGGACCCGAGGGGACGCGTGGTTGTCGCGGACACCGAGCACAACCAGATAGTGGAAATAGGAATCACCGACGCCGACGTACCCGAAAACCCCATCTTGTACGGGTTGACCTTGGGGCCGACCAATACGATCCAGTGGTTCGGTTTGGAAGGCTGGCTCTACGGCGTTCAGTACACAGACAATATGTTCACATGGTCTCTTGTGCCGGGCATGAGCAATATGTTGGGGACCAACGCCATGATGACAGGATACGACGCGAGCCCGGCTCCAATCCGCTTTTACCGCGTCGTGTTCTATTGATGTCACGTTGGCCGGACATGGGTTGATGAGCGCCGCATGGCGGCGGTTGGGATGTAGCGGATGCAGCGAATACGGAGAGCAAGCACTATGAAGCAGACTATGATCGCGGCAGGAGTCGTTCTTGGACTAACGGCAGGCGCCTTTCTCCAAGCACAAACGGTCACAAACGAGGTGGCGCACACCAACGGGACTACTTCGGAACTAACGCTACCAACCGAGGAAACTGCGTTGTCAGGAGGCAAGTCTTCAAGCAGCAACCTGATCAGCATTACGCTGGACAGCGTGGATATGGCGGATGTTATCCGTATGTTTACGCGCCTTTCCGGTGCCAATATCATAGCATCGCCATCCAACCTCCAGGGCAAGGTCACCGTGAATCTCACCGAGGTGGAATGGAAGCCGGCATTGCAGGATATCCTTGAGATGCACAGTCTGACTCTTGTGGAGAAGACTCAAGGATCAGGAATCTACACCATCGCCCCGGGCACACCGGACCCGCTGAAGGTGAAGACTTTCTACTTGCGCTACACAACGGTGGCTGCCGTCGAGCCTGTCATCCGCCCCATGATATCGCCGGGGGGCGCCATTTCGTCCTTCGCCTCAAAGAACGCCATGATCGTGAAGAGCACCCCCCGCAATCTCGAAGAAATAGAGCAGGCTGTCTTAAGCCTGGATCGGATGCGCGATCAGGTCTTTATCGAGGCCAAGTTCCTGGAACTGGACGACGGCGCCATCAAGGATCTCGGCATCAACTGGCAGAGCCTGGAAGGGGTATCCCTAGGCGTTGGCAACATGACGCGTTCACTCACCGACTCGCGAACATGGAACAAGAGCCGGAGCGACACCCTAGCTCCTTTCGACACCAGGGGCAGCGTCGATGTAGTTAATAGAAACCTCAACGCCAACAACCGCGACACCACGCCATCTCCCAACCGGACAATCGTAGACACGATATCGAGGGGGCAGGACGCCCAATCAACCGTTTCCGATACATTCAACCAGGCGCTGACCGACATGCGCACAGCCGTTCTGGGTGCCTCTGACTTCCGCCTGATTCTCAGCGCCTTGAACCAGATGTCGGGTGTCACAATCGTGTCGAACCCGAAGATCCTCGTGGCCAACGAAGAACCGGCGACCATCCATATCGGCGAGCGGGAACGACCCTTCGTCTCGAGCGTAACCCCTGGCCAGCAGGGCATTGCTCCCATTGTCACTTACAACCCGGGCGAGGCCGTGGATACGGGCGTCAAATTGATGGTTACGCCGACCGTCAACACGGAGAGCAACATAACGGTCCGAATCGAGCCCGAGTTGACCCGATTTGTGCGCAATGCAGTCGCCCCGAATAACCAGACATTCCCGATCATCTCCACCAAGCGCATCAAGACGGTCTTCTGCCTCGAAAGCGGAAAGACAGTTGCCATCGGTGGGCTGACAGACACCAAGGACACAGAGAGCACCCGCAAGATCCCCCTGCTGGGCGACATCCCTATCATCGGAAAGTACTTCTTTTCTCACTCGCACAAAGCAAAATCCCAGCAGGAGACCATCATTTTCGTCACCGTGGGTCTGGCAACCCCTGGGGCCATCACCGAGACAACCGGACTGCCTCAGGACACCGAACTGGCGCGACGACACCTTCTCAAGACCCAACCCCATGCGGGAAAACCTGACTCAAAGAAGGCGCCCGCGAACTAAGTCCGCACCATACAGCGCACGCCTGCAGGAGAAACGGTGAGACTCTTTAAGAAGGAAGTTTGGGCTTACGCGGTATTGCTGGTGGTCCTGTTTTCCATCGCGTCCATTGCCGTATACATGGTTATAGACTACTTATCGGCCCACGTTACGGGTGTGGATGCACACATTGTAGCCATTCTTCTTTGGTCGCTGACACTGGGCTTCATGGCAATTGCCGGGGCCTTCGGCCTCTGGACAATCCAGTTAACCGGCGAACGGGAGACCCGGCGTCAATTGGTTCAATTGGTCGAAGCGATGAATAGCCTTCAGGATGGGCTGGTCGCCGTTGACCACGGCGGACGAATAACCGCCTCCAATCCGGCGGCTGGTCGCCTCGGCCAGATTGGTTCCGAACCAGTCGTTCTCTTGGCAGATGCCTTCCCCGCCCTGTGCAGCGACGATATTGAAGCGATTCTGAAGTCACCTTCGCCGCAAGAACTCGAGCGCACCCGCACCGAATCCGAGGCGGGAGCGAAGACACTCCGGTTCCGCTCACACCCCTTGGAGTCTTTCGTTCTCGTCTTTGTGAGCGATGTCACATTGCTGAACATTGAACGCACGTACCGCCGACAGAAGGCTCGCCTCCAGTTGATAGGCTACATGGCACGAGGCGTGGCCAACGACTTCAACACTTTGATGGTTGGCATGTCCAGTTATGCGTCACTTCTTTCGCGACTGCCTCGCGCATCTGCCGAATTCGATCGGTCGATAGCCGCGATCGAACAGCAGGCCCAGAAGGGTGCGGGGCTGGCCGGCCAACTGCTTGCCCTCGCTCAACCGGGAATGACGGGTTCCCCCACCGACCTTGTTTCAGAGCACGCCAAGGCCGGCGCGGAGCTGCTGCTCGATGCCCTGCCGGCCGGCTGGCAGATGGACATCAGCTCCGACCCGAGATTCCCCACCACGTCGTTCTCCGGGCTCCAGATAGAGCAGATCGTCCTGAATCTGGGTCTGCTTGTCACCGAGTCTTCCCTCCATCCTGGCATAGTCTGCATCGCAGTTCGGCAGCAAGCGCCGGCGCTCAAAGACCGATCCTCGCCACCTTTCGCCGGAATGATAACCGTGCGGCTTGGCCCAGCAACAGCAGATGACTCGCTTGAGCCGTATTGCTCCCCGGCGAGCGCCAAGTCGGGTATTATTCTTTCCGTTGTCCGCTCCCTTGTTGAGGGGACGGGGGGCACATTGGAGTGGGCGGCAGATGCCGAACGTATCACACGCTTTCGCGTGCTTCTCCCCATGGGTACGGTAGCGGCTGCATTGCCAACCGGAGGGCTGAACCAGGAAACGGCAGCGATCATTTCAAACTGGTCGGTGCTCATTGCATCGGGTGCCCGGGAAGGCATGGCGTTGAATCGCCAACTGGCGCCGTTCGGCGTACGGGTGAAACACGAGACCGATCTGGTGTCCATCCTATCCAGCCTGGACGGCATGCGCGAGTTGGACGCCATATTATTGGACCGGCATCTGGTCCACGGCGATGCAGCGGGTCTCCTGCGAGCACTCGTCAAACTTCGCCCCGCTTGTGGTATCGTTGTCATGACCGATGCTCCGGAGGAAACCATTCCCGATGTGCCGGAGGGCGTTATATGTGTATGGCGACATGATCGCTTGGATCGGATCGTGTCTCACATGGTCGAGGCGAAGAGCCTGTCATTGACGCGCAACTCGGCCGGCAGGATTCCCGAGACTGCCAGACATGAAGCCCCAAGGAGACTTACATGATGAAACTGCCGAATGGTGTATTGAGCAATGTCGTGAAGAAGCAGTTCTTCTTCGTGGCAATATGGCAGCTCATCTGCTTCGTGATGCTGCTGATCCTTGTGTGGGCCAACGAGATGCTGGACCTCCCCGCCCAATTCTACGGGACGGAGTCGTCAGGGGCGGACTATTTTGCGGCGTCCACACTCAGCCTCTTCGTGGTGGTAACCGCTGTGATTACGATAGGGCAGACCTACCTCACGCAGCAGAGGATCATCACCGGCATGATCGTCATCTGCTCCCGCTGCCATCGCATCAAGCTCAGTGACGCATCCTGGCAACAGCTTGAAAGTTACGTGACAGACCGTTCAGAAGCCACTTTCTCACACGCCTTGTGTCCCGAATGTTTCACCCGTGATGCGTCCGACATCAACGCTCAAGACACTGCTCATGCGCGAAAGTCTTAAGTGCCCGTCGGCGTAAATGCACCAGCGTATAGGCATCGTACTCGGCCTCGTACTCGAAAGAAGCAAGGCACCAGGATATCGATGACGAAGGACGAGGACAATTACGACAATACGTTAGCCTGACTTCCTCCTGTTTTGTCACAAAAGGCCGATAGAACGGGCTTATC
>CAZWPN010000010.1:0-43044 GCA_964635275.1 uncultured Victivallales bacterium
GGGCCCAAAATCATCGCCTAAGCGCTGAGCTACCGGCGGGACCCATTGCGGACAGTTTCGCGGCAGCGGCTCCGCCGGCCCGTTTTGCCAGGATGGCTACGCAGGCCAAGGCGGCGGCGCCCTTCTAACGAAACATACAGCCTGTGTATGTTCCCCAGGTGGGGCGAGCTCTCCGAGCGAGCCGTAAACAAAGGACGCACACGAGTCCGCACAAAGTTTTCCCTGTGTAAACGCCTTGATATGCGGGTGTGGCGATGGTATTAGTCGCGGACAACATGAAAAAAGAGGAGGTGCGACGTGCCGCTGCTGAAATTGCATACATCCGTACAGATGTCCGATGATCTGAAACCCAGGTTGCTCGCCACATGCTCCAGAATCCTCGCCCAGATAACCGGCAAACCGGAGGCAGTCACAATGGTGGTCCTCGAAAAGGGGGAATTCCTAATGGCCGGAAAGCCGGGACCCGGCGCTTTCGTGGATATCCGAGGGATCGGCGGACTGACCGGCGATGTCAATAAAAAGCTTTCGGAAAAACTTTGCGACGTCCTGAGCAGGGAACTCGGGGTGCCCGCCGAGCGCATCTATGTAACCTTCACCGAAGTGGCCGCCTCCAACTGGGGCTGGAACGGCTCCACATTCGGGTGAAGACCGACTCCATGAAATCCATACTTAATCGCGCTTTTGAGCGCAACAGGGACCGCTGGATCGGGGAGTGGATTGACTTCCTGCGCTTCCCGAGCATTGGGGCCGACCCTGCGCATTTCTCCGACTGCCGCCGATGCGCGGAGTGGCTTTCACGTCATCTGGCAGACTTGGGCTTTGCATCGAGCCTTCTGGGTTCCGGCCCAAAGCCAATTGTGTATGGCGAGCGGCAGGGCGTTGCCGGCGCACCCACCGTTCTCATTTACGGCCACTACGACGTTCAGCCGCCCGATCCCCTGCCTGCGTGGACCACCCCGCCATTTGAACCGGCCCTCCGTAACGGGCGGATCTACGCGCGCGGCGCCCAGGATAACAAGGGCCAGGTCTTCTACGCCGTCAAGGCCCTGGAAAGTCTCATCGCCGCCAAGGCGTTGAACGCTACCGTCAAGGTACTCATCGAGGGCGAAGAAGAGTCCGGCGGCCAAACCATCATGGCGGAAATGCCGCGTCTGCGAGAGCGTCTCCGCGCCGACATCCTCATGGTCCACGATACATCCACCGTGGCCACCGGAGAACCAACCATAGTCATGGGGCTGCGGGGAATCTCCACTCTCACGGTACAGGTCGAGGGGCCTGCGTTTGACCTTCACTCTGGAATCCACGGCGGGGTTGCCCCAAACCCCGCCACGGCGCTGGCCCGCATGATCGCATCGCTCCACGATCCGCAGGGGTGTATTGCCGTCCCAGGTTATTACGACGGCGTGGACAAGGCCTCCGAACGCGAACGTACGCTGGCCCACGCTACACCATTTGATCCCGCCGCCTACGAGACAGATGTCGGCGTGCCTCCGAGCGGTGGCGAAGCCGGGTTCAGCGCCATCGAGCGCGCAGGGTTCAGGCCGACGATCGACGTCAACGGGATACACTCCGGCTATGGCGGTTCGGGATCGAAAACGATCATCCCCGCCACAGCGATGGCCAAGCTCAGCACCCGTGTTGTGGCGGGCCAGGATCCAGCCGCCTGCCTGGAGGCCGTGATCGCCCATCTGCGCAGACATCTGCCTCCGGGGCTCAGGGTTTCCTTCCATGACAAATCCGCCTGCGGGCCCGGCTTCCGGCTGGACCTCGATGCCGCGTCCGTCACCCGGGCAAAGGCCGTCCTTGAGGAAGTCACAGGCCGACGAGTCGCATTCCTCTGGGAAGGCGCCTCCATACCTGTCGTCACCGAACTTGCGTGCACGGCCGGCGCAGAGCCGCTCCTCGTCGGCTTCGGCAGCGAGGAGGACCGCATCCATGCACCGGATGAGTCTTTCTCCATCGAGCAGTTTCATCTGGGATTCCTCTACGTCGGGTGTTTCCTGGCAGGTCTTTCGGCGGGACCTCATCCTGCTTCATCACATGCAACCGGGAGATGAAATGTGCCGCATCGCACGCTGACAGCGACGGAAATAGCGCGATATCTGCACCTGCCTTTGCAGAGCGTACAAACGCTGATAAAGCGGCAGGAGATACCCTTCGAAATGCGCGGCGAAACCGTCGTCTTTCGCAAGCACTCCGTGGACGCCTGGGCATCCCAGCGGATTCTGGGCATGGGCGTCAAGTCCCTGGCCGACTACCATCGCACGTCGTCGGCCACAGTCCACGACCTGTCGCAACGCCGCGCCCTGATGCCAGAACTGATCCGGGCGGCGTGGATTGCACCCGCCCTCCGCTCGCGCACCAAGCCGGGCACACTCCGGGACATGGCAGCCCTCGCCGGGCAAACCGGGCTCGTCTACGATGAGGCCGGCCTGCTGGCGAGCCTCAAGGAGCGCGAGCAGCTCTGTTCAACGGCGATCGGAAGCGGCGTTGCGCTGCTGCACCCGCGACATCACGAGCCATATATGTTCGAGGACTCCTTCATCTGCCTGGGCCGCACGATCCAGCCGATTCATGCCGACGCGCAGGACGGCAAACCCACCGACCTGTTCTTCCTCATTTGCTGCCAGGACGACAGCATTCACCTCCACACTCTGGCGCGCATTTGTTCCATGGGCCAGATCGCCGGATTTCTCAATTCGCTTCGAGCCGCAGAGAGCGCCGACACCATGCTGAAAGCCATTTTCGCCGCCGAGATGGAACTGATCAGTCGGCTGTAATCCGCGCTCGGTCTTCGCGCTCCGGATGGACGCCGCCACCCTGAACTGCGGAACATTGGAAGGATGGAAGACTGGAAAAATGTAAAAGGCGCGCCCACAGGGGCGTTCAGCACGGCCATGGGCAGGATGAAACATCAAGCAGTGCGTGAACTCATGCACGTGCGCAGGGCGTGTGAATCGGCCACGGATTCAAGGGCTTGCCCAATCTTCCAACCTTCCAGGCTTCCAACTCCCGCAGTTTTGGGCAGCCACAAAAAAGGCTTTCACATACCGGAGCGAGCCGCTATAAGGTCCGCTTTTTTAGTCACATTCTGGCGCAGAAAGGGGTGTCTGTAACGATGAAGAACTTCCTGATGATAGCGGGGTTGATTGCTTCCATGACTGGCCATGGCATGACCGACGAGACCAATAGGGCTCGCGAAGTCAACGTGGGCATCTACCTGCTGAGCCTCGGAAGACTGGATGTGTCAACGGGCTCCTTCTCGGCAGACTTCTATCTCTCGCTCAAGTCGGCCGACCCCATACCGGACAATAGCTTCGAGTTTCTCAATGGCCGGGCGGGAAGCATCGAGAAGATCGAAGACAACAATGGAGGCCGTGAGAAGTTCTACCGCATACTGGCCAACCTTACTACATCAGTTGACCTCAAGCGGTTCCCGTTCGACAGCCAGAAACTGCAGATTCTCATCGAGGACAAGACATCAACCCACAGCGAGTTTCGCTTTGTGCCCAACACCGCGGAAAGCGGTATGGATTCCGCCATAGTATTCCCCGGCTGGCAGATCCATGGGTGGAACATCACCACAGCCGAGCACGACTACCCCGTCTACGACGAGAAATTCTCCCAGCTGGTCTACACGGTCAGCATCGGACGCATTCATCTTAACTCGTTCCTCAAAACATTTCTGCCGGTTCTATTCCTGATGCTGATCGTCATGTCCAGCTTCATCCTGAATCCCGACCAGATTACGACCCGCCTGGCCGCGATCAGTTCGGCGCTGGTGGCATCGGCCATGTTCCATATTTCCATCTCCAATCAGATCCCGCCGGTGGGGTACCTGACCTTCGCCGACAAGTTCATGGTTATGACGTATTTCATCCTCCTCGCGTGCTTCTTTATGAGCCTCTACGTCTTTATCCTGCAGGGAAAGAAGGACGCCGAACGGGCCAGGCGCGTCCACAGGCTGACCGAAGTCCTCACCTTCTTCGGCATGCCACTCCTGTATCTGGTCCTCTTCACCTTTGTGAAGTAGACGTGGATCCCTGTGGCCATGCCTGATAAACGGTGCGCGCCATTGATGTTTTGTTGACGGGTCGGTTCGCGCAGGGCAGGACGCAAGAACCAATGCGTTACACGCTCTTACTCAATGGCTTACGCCCTACCAACCAGCCACATTAAGCATCGCATTCTCTATAATGCAGTCCTGATCCTTGATATATTTCTGTACAAGATCACGCCGAATGTCGTACATTGCGCACCGATGGCAAGGTCATTCGACGAGGTATGTTGGGCTAGCATGTATGCCCTCCTTACGAAATCCTTCCATGATGGATCTCAAGGGGAGATCCCTTTCCAAGGTACTCCGGAAAGTGACAACGGTGGAGTCGTTAGAGCAACGCTAGTGTAAGGAGATGATGGGATGGGCACGAAACTGTACGTCGGCAATCTGAGTTACGACACAACCAACGAGACGCTTCAGGGGGCATTCTCTGCTCACGGCAAGGTGGACAGCGCCGAAGTGATCATGGACCGGATGACCGGCCGGGCAAAGGGTTTCGGGTTTGTGGAAATGAGTTCTGCGCAGGAAGCTCAGGCGGCGATCGCAGCGCTGAACGGGCAGCAGATTGACGGCAGGACGGTCGTAGTTAACGAAGCGCGGCCCAAGGAGCCCCGTACCGGCGGCTTCGGTGGTGGTGGCGGCTTTGGCGGTGGTGGCGGTGGTGGCGAACGTGGCGGACGTGGCGGCGGCGACCGCGGCGGACGCGGCGGCGGCGGACGCGATTTCCGTCGTTAGTCTAGCCAATTGACATTGACCGCATCCGGAGCGCCCAGCGTTCCGGATGCGGTTTTTTTTTGAGCGACGTCATGACCAATCTTCCTGCGGCTGGCGCATTCCAGAAGAAGGCGGCCGATTGAATTGTCGCGACCGAGATCCACAAAAATGCTCGGTGTTGTCGCCTTCTGTTGCCGTGGCAAATTCCGTGTGATATGTTTCCCCTATGGCGCATGCACCCGATCGGGAGCTGCGACCGAAGGGCAGCACAACGGAGGACACGGCGATGTGGCCACGCAAGGTTCTTGATCCACTGCAATCCGACACAACCTGTTCGATGCGATTCACAACACCGCGCCGCCAATGGGCTGCGGTGTTCGCAGTGACGCTTCTGGTTCCATCGCTGTTGGCGCTGGCGCAGTCGGCGCCGGACGAGAAAGCTGTTTCGCCCGAGCAGAGCCTGACACTCGCCGAACTCTTCCTCAAGGGCGGCGTGCTCATGTACCCGCTGGCATTCATGTCCATGCTCGCCCTGGCCATCATCATCTACCTGTTCATCGTCTTGCGCGAAGAACAAGTGGTGCCGAGGGCACTGCGCCGCGAGATCATGGCACGGCTGCGGACCGGATCACTCCGTGATGTCCGGGCCATCTGCAAAGAAAATCCATGCCCGCTCGGCGAGGTTGCCGTCGCGGGACTGGACTACTTGGAGACAGAGGACGTCAGCACGTCCATGCTGAAGGAAATGGTCGAGGACGAGGGCTCCCGCCAGGCCATCGCCGTGCAGGGACAATCCCAATACCTTATGGACGTGGCGGTCATAGCGCCAATGGTCGGCCTCCTCGGCACGGTCTTCGGCATGATCAAGGCCTTCAACGTGGTGTCGCTTGATCTGGCCAAGGCTAAGCCCATGCTTCTGGCGGCGGGCGTCGCCGAGGCCCTGATCACAACAGCGGCGGGCCTGATCATCGGCATCCCGGCCATGGCGTTCTACGCTTATTTCCGCGGCCGGTCCACGAGACTGGTATCCCAGCTCGAGTCAGTCTCCACCGAAATCCTCACACTCCTTCTCCGCAAGGTTCAGCCATGAATTTCCGCGGCAAGTTCCGGCTCGACCAGCCGGGGTTTCAGATCGCGCCGATGATCGACGTTGTCTTCCTTCTGCTGTGTTTCTTCGTCACCAGCCAGATATTCACGCAGTGGGAAGCCGAGATAGACATCTCGCTGCCGACGGCCAAAACATCCCGCGTCGAGCCCCGGTTGCCGGGGGAAATTATCCTGAATATTTCGCGCACCGGCGACATGACGGTCAGCGGACGAAAGCTGACCACCTACGAGGTCGCCGGACTCCTGCAGAAGCTGGCCGGCGTCTATCCCGGCCAGCCCGTCCTGATTCGGGCCGACCGGCTGACCGCCTACGAGCACGTGATCCGCGTGCTGGATCTCTGCCGCCAATCCGACATCTGGAACATCTCATTTGCCACCATCACCATAGAGGAGGCTCCTGCCTCATGATGCAGGGAGCGGCAACGTGCGCCGCCGCGTGCGCCGGACTTGTCCTGTTGCTGTCAGGGACACGGGCCGTGGCTGAACCGACGATGCTCCAGACATCGGACCGATTGCTGTTTGCTGATGGTCTTTACTCGCGCGGCATCTATGAAGTCGCCGTCAAAGAGTACCAGTCATATCTTGACCAGACTCCTGACGGCGAGGGATCCGATACGGCGTGGTACCGGATGGGTGAGTCCTTCGCCCATCTCGGCAACCCGTCTTCCGCCGAGCGCGCCTTCAAGAAAGTCTACACCGATTTCCCAAAGAGTCCCTTCCGGCACAAGGCATGGTTCCGTCGAGCCACGATCTTTGAGCAGACCGGCCAGTGGGAAACGGCGATTCCCATCCTCCAAGCCCTGTTGAAAGCCTCTCCTCCTTCCGACTTGGCCGCCGCCGCTCTCTACATGCTGGGCTCCTGCGCTTTGAAGACCGGCGATGCGGCCACGGCCGCCGGCGCCATGGAGTCCGTCCGTTCCTTGTACAGTTCGTCTCCCTACTATCCGCACGCACTTCTGGCCCTCGGAAACATGTCCGCCACAAACGCCGCCACAGCCGATAAGGCGGCACGCTGGTACAGCATCGCCGCCACAAATGCCGTCACCCCGCGGGTGGCCGCCGAATCCTGGTTCCAATTGGGCGAACTCGAATTCCGCCGCAGCGCCTTCGACCGCAGCATCACCGCCTACCAGACGCTGGTTCAAAAGTTCCCCGAGGACCAGCGCACCCGCGAAGCCCGCGTTCAATTGGCATGGGCACTGCTCGGCGCCGGTCGCTATGCAGAGGCGCTCACCCTCAGCAGTCGTCCGCAACCGTCCACAGGCGGGGTCGGCCGTGCAGCCGAATGGCTCTACCTCAAAGCCAACAGCGAAAGGCAATTGCGGAACCATGCGGGGGCAATCCAGTCTTACGCCGAAATGCTGACCCGGCACCCATCCGACCCGCTTGCTCAGGCAGCAGCCTACGAGAAAGCGCTGACGCACTACCGGGCGGGACAGTTCGACGAAGCCATCGCGAATGCCAAGCCGATGCTAACGAAACCGCAGTTCAAGGCGGACATCCTCTGGATCATGGCGGAGTCTTATGCCGGACTCAAACAGACCGAAAGAGCCACGCAGCACTACCGGCTATTGATCGAGCAGTTCCCGGGATCTGCGTTGCGCCTGCACGCCATGTATCGCCTTGGATACCTCCTTCAAGGCCGCGGTGACCACACCGGCGCCTCAGCCGTGTTCGAGGAACTTGTCAAGGCCTACCCGGCAACCGAGCAGGCGCCCAAATCCCTGTCCGCGGCCGCCTTCTCGCACAGCGAAGCCAAACGCGACGATGCCGCCGTCGAAACCTGGGGCCGCCTGATCCAGTCTTACCCCGCCAGCCCACTTGTTGAGGACGCGATGTTCCAAAAGGCGCTGGCTGAGATTCGGCTCCACCGCGACGCCGATGCTCTGGCCTCGCTGCGCGGCATAGTGGCTAAGTACCCGAAGACAGGCCACCTGCATGAGGTGCGCTATCGGACCGGCGTGCTTCTTGAATCCTCCGGAAAGTGGGCCGAAGCCGAGGCCCAGTGGCAGTCCATCCTCTCGGATGGCGCAAGCGGCGACGTGGCGCGTCGCACGCGACTTCGCCTCTCACTCGTTCTCCAGAAACTGGACCGCTTTGACGCATCCGCCACGCTGCTGGGCGAACTCATCCAACAGGGCGCGGCGGAGGATGTGCCATCCGAATTGCTTGCATGGCTGGCCGACTACCGGTTCCAGCGGAAGGAATACACAGCCGCGCTGGATGCCGCAAGGCGGCTCTCCGACCGTCCCCAGGAGGATGTACAGCACCGGCAGGCGGCCTTCCACATCGCAGGCAAAAGCTGGCGCGCCCTTGAGAAATGGAAGGAAGCTCGCACGGCTTTTGATGCCGCCTTGAAACTGGCTCCTACAGGTCCGCTGGCCGCGGATTCCGCACTCTACGCGGGAGACTGCGCCCTGCACATGAAGGATCCACGGAGCGCCAGGGACTCCTTCGAGAAGGCCGCTGCCCTTTCCGCCGAAGACCGCATGCTCCCAACACGCGTTGAGTCCTATGCCGGCATGGCCCGAACCCTGAAGATGGAAGGTAGCCACGAAGAGGCCGCAAAGCGGTTCTACAGCGTGGCTATCCTCTTCGACGACGGACAACTGGTGCCGGAGTGCCTCTATGAAGCCGCCGTCGAATACAAACTCGCCGGCCTCACCAACGAGAGCACAAGGGCCGCACTCGAACTTAAACAGCGATTCCCGGGCAGCGGGTGGCTGCAGAAACTCTGAATCCGCCGGCCATATGCAACGGTCTAAAAATGCGCTATAGCCCAAGCGACAAGAAAGAAGTCATAACGTCGACGAGTTCCGACGCCTTCGGCATCCTCGACCGGATAAGACGCCGCCGGATGAGTTCGGCTATTGTCGCCACCGTCGTTTCGATCTTTCTGCACATGTTCCTGGCGTTCTTGTTCCCCGAACTGAGCCTCTTCCGCGTGGTGCGCCCCTCGTCGGCTAAGAATCCACCCAAGATACGGCTGCGAGATGTCGTGAAGCCCGAGTCGCCTCGAATCACGCCTCCGGACCGGACCCCTGCCACCGCGGAACGAAAGGTCGCAACACCCAGGGATGTGCTGAGCTTCCGGCATCCGATTGACGAAGTCGCCCTCCAGCCGACTCCGCCGCCGGAAACCGCGATTCTCGGCGAGACCCGAAGCCTCGTCCGTCCCGATGAGAAACCGCAGCCCCGCGTTCTCGACCCCCGACAGGAGATACTGGAAATCGATAAGGCTGTCGTGGCGGATAATGTAGCCGCACTGCCCCGCCGCTACCAGCCAGCCATCCCGCGCGTCAAGCGCGCTCCCGACGTTCTTCCTCCGTCCGACCGTGAGCCGCTCGGCAACTCGCCCGCCTCGCGCTCGCCGAGTGACAACCTTACCGGGGAACTTGCGTTCCTCGGCGACACGGTAACCGGCGGACAGATGGAACCCCAGGTGCTGCCGCCCGCGCAGCTGCCCCCCGTTCCGGCGCAGTCACCGGCGCTGGTCCCGCATCCCAACGAACCTCCAATCAACCTGCGCGCCATGGAAAAACTGCTGCAGGTAAAGGTCGTTACGTGCACCGCGCCCAATGACCCGCTCTACGAGTACTGCCGCATCTCGATCGAGCGCATCAGCCAGGCGGTCCTGCCAGTGCTGCCCAAGGACTTCATCTTTGTTCAGGACTGCTCCGCCAGTATGACCGAGCAGAAGCTCTACTTTTGCCGTCAGGGCATCATCAAATCCCTGTCTCGCATCGGGCCAGCCGACCGTTTCAACATCCTGGGATTCCGCGATACCATCCAACTCTGTTTCCCCACGTGGACCAACAAGACCGATTCCACGACGAGAATAGCCGAGGAGTTCGTGCAGGGTATGAAGGCCCAGGGTAATACCGACTTCTTCGCATCCATGCGGTTCGTTCTCGATCTTCCACGCGACCCCGCCCGCCCGACTATAAGCCTTCTCATCAGCGACGGTGCACCCACCAGGGGCATGACCGACAGCACCGATATTGTCGAGGAGTTCAGCCGCGAAAACGCCGGCACCGTATCCGCGATCAGCCTGGGCACCTACCCCGGCGCCAACGCCTACCTGCTGGACCTGCTGAGTTACCGAAACCGCGGCGACACCGCCATTGTGAGGAGCGGCCGCTGGGACATCCCGGATGCGGTGGAACAACGGGTCAACGAGGTAAGCCGCCCCGTCCTCACTGGACTGCACTTCATCTTCTCCACCGAAAGCCGCTGTCAGGCCTACCCGGTGCTCACCAGCAACCTGTACCTCGACAAACCGCTGCTCATCTACGGGCGCTATCCCCGTGAAACGCGCAACCTCGTCATGCAGGCAGTCGGAAAGGCAGGCCAGGTGGATTGTGACATGATCTTCGACGTTGATCTCACCAAGGAGAACGAGCAGGACCCCAAGGTCCGAACTGAATGGGCATGGCAACGCATCTATCATCTCATCGGAATTCACACCCGAACCCGTAGTCCGACAATCCTGGAAGAAATCCGGCGCACCGCCAAGGTCTACGGGTTGAAGGTTCCGTATGAGAGACAGCTCGGTCCCTGAAGACGGGCTTCTGCCCGGAATCGAATGCCTGCTCCGCGATCATCCCGAGTGGATCGAGGGTCGGCGCATCGGACTCGTCAGCCACTTGGCCGCCGTCGATTCCCGCGGAGTCCTTACCGCACAGCGCCTTCAGGAGGCAGCCGGAACGCGACTGGTCGCACTCTTCGGCCCCGAGCATGGATTCCTTGGCACCGCGGGCGCCGGCGCGCTCTGTGCATCCGCGTCACGATCCCCATGGGGCTGCCCGGTGCACTCGCTCTACGGGGCTGCCCGGAAACCCACCGCCGCTATGCTGAACGGCGTGGACGTGATCGTTTTCGACATCCAGGACATCGCTACCCGCTGCTACACCTATGTCTCCACCCTGCGCCTCGTGCTGGAGGCGGCGGCGGAGAACGGCAAACCGGTAATCGTAGCAGACCGTCCCATCCCGCTGCCCAATGCCGTTGACGGACCATTGCTGAACCCCGGCTTCACCAGTTTCGTAGGCGCCATCCCATCCCCAGTAGCCTACGGAATGACGCCGGGCGAAACAGCCTCGTGGTTGCGCGACAAGCTGCGGCTGGACGTGAACCTTCGCGTGGCGCGCATCGCGAACTACGTCCGGCAGCCCGGGCGGGATGCCGCCTGGCCGCCATGGATGCCGCCGTCGCCCGCCATTGTCTCATGGGAATCCGCGCGATGCTTCCCCGTCACGGTCTTCTTCGAAGCGCTCCCCTCCGTTGACCACGGACGAAAGACCAACCTCCCATTTCAAGTCTTCGGAGCCCCATGGATCCGGCCGGAGCCCATGGCTGAAACCCTCAATGACCTTCGGCTGCCAGGTGTCCTGTTCCACCCGCACCGCTACGACTGCCGCCCGCGGGAAGCCGACCCCATGATCCTTAACGGCGTACGCATCACCGTGACCGATCCCTTAACCTTTCGGCCTGTCGAGACCGCCGTCTGGATTCTAGCCTCACTACAAGATAGATACGGCAAGCGGCGCCTTTGGCAGGACCATGGCACACGTCCGGAGTTCTTCGACAAGCTCTTTGGAACCGACACAGTCCGCACAGCCCTTCTCGACGGCACATCGCCAACCGCGATCATCCGGCAATGGCGGCCCTCTCTTTCGGTATTCCGCTCCGAGCGGCAACGTCACTTGCTATATTCGCCCCGCAAGACCGACTGATGAAATATCCCCGTAAAGCCTTCCTCCTGGCCGCCGGTCTCGGCACCCGCATGCGCCCCCTCACGGATGCCATGCCCAAGCCGGCCCTGCCGCTCTGGGGAAAACCGCTGATCACCCATATCCTGGATATGATGGCCGACTGGGGAGTGCGCGACGTGCTCATCAACCTGCACCACCAACCCAGCGAACTGCTTGCACTTCTCCGCGACTATGCGAATGCAAGCCGCCGGATGCGCATCTGCCTGTCATTTGAGCCTGACGTCCTCGGCACCGGAGGCGCCATCCGCCGCGCCGCATGGTTCCTGGATGATAAACCGTTCTGGCTCATCAACACCGATATCGCCGCCGATGTCAGGCCAGAGCCTTTCATTCGGGCATGGAACCGCTCGGAGCCTATTGCCGCGCTGTGGCTCACCCAGGAAGCCGGACCTCGAACCGTCGAGATGACTGGCGGTGCCATCCGGACATTCCGCTCCACCTCTCCCGGATCGGCTTACACATACACATTCTGCGGACTGCATCTCGTGCATCCCGGGATTCTTCAGCACATTCCCGACGAACCGGTGGCTTCGATAATCGGCGCCTACGATCATGCCATGCAAGACGGCCACCGCGTAACAGGCGTAACCGTCGCCAAATCCTTCTGGCGTGACCTTGGCACGCCCGCGCACTACCTGGAAACACATGGCGCCGTGCAGGCAGCCCATCAGGCAGGCCGCCCCGGCGCCAATCTCTATGCCGCCGGGGTGTGCAGGCCCCGCCAGGAACTATCCAAAGCCAAGGTCATCATAAGCGGATTCGCGGCCGCCGCACACGACGCAACCGTGTTACCACGCGCCTCCCTGGAAGATACCGTTGTTATGGATCGCGCCATCGTGGGCCGTGTCCGCCTCTCGAACGCCATCGTAGCGCCGGACTCGTTGGTTTCAACCGACTTGACAGGCGTGGTCATGCCGGCCTCTTCGGTACAGTCCGTGCCGGGCGTCGCAGATGTGGCCCGCCGCCTTTACGGCTCCGTTAATGATGTGCTCTATTGCGCGCTCCCGGCCAGAGGATCGGACCGGTCCTTCGCACGACTCGTCGCCCCCCCGCACCGCGACCTTGATAAAACAAATGCGGCCAAGAGCGCCATCCTCATCCACTACGGACATGAACGCCCCGAGAACGCATCTTACGCCACGCTGGCCAGGTTCCTTCGCCACAAAGGCATTCCGGTTCCCCGCGTGCTGGTTGACCTGCCCAACCGACGCATCCTCGCCATGGAGGACGCCGGGCCGGATTCGCTCGAAGCGCGCTTCCCGGAGATGCCGACAGCCGACGGGAAACAGTTATACCGGCGGGTAATTCACCATGTTCTGCGCCTGCATCAAATCCCGCCATCGGAGTTTGCGCGTAACGGGATCGCGCTGCAGCCACGATTCGACGCCACGCTCTACCACTGGGAACACCAGCTCTTGCTCGAGAAGTTCCTGCAGGGCCGGCTCGGCATGAAAGCATCCCATGTCAAGGACGTTGCGAATGAACTGGAACAAGTGTCGTCACGGCTGCTGAAAGCGCCGCTGGTCCCACTTCACCGCGACCTTCAGTCGAGCAACATCCACCTGAAGCCCGGAGCACCGGACATCTGTTTTATCGACTTTCAGGGTATGCGGCTGGGGCCCGCGGTCTACGATCTGGCCTCGCTCCTGTGCGACCCCTACGTCATGCTGCCGCTTGACCTGCAAGAGGAACTGTTGGAAGCCTATGCGGCGCAATCCGAGCGCCCGGCGATGATTCGCCGCCTGTTCTGGCCTGGAGCTATACAGCGCTTGGCCCAGGCATTGGGTGCCTATGGCCGGCTGGCCGCCGCACACGGCACCGCCCGTTTCGCCCGCTATATTCCGCCGGCGATCGAGATGATGAACCGCGCTATCGACCATAGCGGCATGGGCCTCCCTGCCCTGCGCCGGGTCCTCGCGCAGATTCAGGCCCATCGCCCCGAAATCGGTAGCAATGTCGGGAGTGTATAGATGAACAGCGCTGACAGCCATCCCGGCGGCCCCGCCCGCCGGACGGAAGGAACGCCCTTGACTGGAGCCACGACGGACGGACCGCGAAGCCGCGGTCCCGCCCAAGACTGTGCCACCCCGCCCGAGCACACGGTTCCTCTCCGCTTGCTCACGGTGGTCGCCCGCATCAACTTCAATTTGATGTTGGCGCTTGCGATCCTGGCGTTTCTCATTCCTGGAGTCCTGTTGATTTGGCACCTCACGGACAAAGCACTGCGCGAACCGGGTGTGCCGGGACTCGCGTGGCGAATGCACCGCAACATCACCCCTCGCATCGCGAAGTGGGCGCCGGAGCGCGTGGCGGCAGGCGTCGCCGCCCACCTGTCGCTGCACGATGTCCCGAGCACGGAATGGCCCATCTTCACCTGCGTCTTCTATCTGATGGCCACCGAGCATCTCCAACAGGAATGGGTCAGGTCCCACCCGGCCAATTCGCCCGATGCGCCGGCCGTCTACGCGCGAATGGCGATCGAGGCGGCCGCCGCGCTGGTGGCCGACCCCATTCATCACACATGGGTACGGCAGCACTGGGGCACGGACTACCTTCACACGCAGAACGTATTCTTCCGCTCATTGCTCATCGCCGCCTTCACGAGCTACGAACGCCTGACCGGAAATGGCAGGTATCACGATATGCTTGTGGATCAGGCGAAGACGCTGGCCGAGGAATTGGATGCTTCTCCACACGGCGTCCTCCAAGACTACCCCGAGGAGTGCTACCCGATAGACGTCCTGGCGGCAATCGGTTGGATCGCCGACTCCGACAGCGTCACCGGACTCGACCATACTGCTTTTCTGCTGCGCGCGAGGCGCGGTTTTGAGGGAGCCATGGCGGACCCACGCGGGCTCCCGCCTTTCTTTGTCGAAGACTACCGGACCGGCAGGACCGACGAACCGTCACGCGGCACCGGCAATTCGTGGATCTTCATCTTTGCACCGCGCCTGTGGCCTGAGACCGCAAGGAATTGGTATGATCTCTACGAGCACCACTTCTGGCAGAGGCGCATGCTGGCTGCCGGGTTTCGCGAATTCCCGAAGGACATGTCAGGCAAGGACTGGGGATTTGATGTGGATTCCGGCCCGATCCTTGCGGGGTACAGTCCGGCGGCCAACGCATTCGCCGTGGCCGCGTCGCGGGTGAACGGCCGTTTCGACCAAGCCTGGCCACTCGCCGCACAAATGCTCACCGCCTCGTGGCCGCTGCCTGGCGGCAGGCTGCTGGGAGCCAGACTGCTGTCCAACCCGGACCACGCCCCATACCTCGGCGAGTCCGCCATTTTGTACTTCCTCACCGAGCAGCCGGCACCGGGCGTTCAGGTCAGGACCGGCGGATTCATTCCGGGATTCGTCTATATCGGAGTGGGCATCTACTTCCTGCTCAGTCTGTTCATCACAGTGGCTGCGGCGGCCAGCTGGCGACGCTGGAAACACGGAGGCCCGGTTGGAGCAGTGGCGGCGCCGCGGACACAGGCAACCATCTGGATCGTTCTAATGGCCGTCTCCCTCGCCGCTGCCTTCCGCGGCATCGCATCCGTGGCACTGATGGCGCTATTCCTGGCCCAACTCCTGCCCAGGGTCTCAGACAGGTGACCCATTGCAGCAATTGTAGTTATGACTGCTTCTCGATCGGAATCGTGGTCGGTAACGACCCCGGGGGAGCATTCAGCCATAATGAGAATCGCTGGGCCCATTGCGTCCACAGTTGACATACCTGGCAATGCGAGGCGCATAGGCCGCCGCGCGGAGGGAAGTCACCATGAGCGACAACAGGCAAACCGACGACTTTCTTGCGGAGGCCACGCCGTATCAGCCGCAGACATCGGACATACGGGATCAGAGGAGATCGCTCACCCTACTGACCGGAGAATGATATCCATCATCGATCATCGCGCGCAGGACGATGTCCGCTGCATGCGGGTCGAGCGTGCCTTGTCGGCAACACGCCTTCAGAATGCCGATGGTGCCGGTGAATCCGACCCCAAACTCGGCACAACAGGCGCGAGCCGCCCGGTCGTCTGTCACCACGGTGCCGCCACGTTCCTTCGCGCATACGATGCAGGACGCCTCGCCAGACGAGAGGCTCCTCAGCAAGCTCCGGTACGTCATCCGTTCGGCGGCCGACAGCGGTTGCGCACAACTCAGATTCCCGACGGCAACTGCGTTTTCTATGTCCCGGAGTTCGGAATGACCGGACGCAATCCCGTCGCTCACCTCATCCATGACTTCCGGTGTGAGCTGCGCCCGTTGGCCGTATCTGCCGATCAAGAGATCCAAACGGCCGGCAAGAGCAAAGTTGCTGAGCGTTACCGTGTCGAAGAAGAACCGTCCAGCAACGCCTTCAGGCATTGGCGGCATCCTCTTCGCTGTAGGCATTGTTCTGGTTGACTCCGTGTTCTGTCAGCCAGGTCCTCATGTCTAGAACGGACAGCCCCATCGCCTTTGCCAGCTTACCCATGCTGATGTAGCCGCCTTGATAGGCGTGCAACGCATGCTGCTGATTGATGGGCATTCCCGTCACAGAAGTCTGATAGCAGGTCGCTACGGCTTCTCTAACCAACTGCCCCATGCTGGTGCGCCGGTCGTGTGCCAGTTGCCTGAGCCTGTGGTCCGTGCCCATATCTAACTTGATGTGTAGTGTTGCATTGTGCGCCATAGTCACCTCAAAACATGGCCCATTGTCCATGCCATAGACACGTGTATCATTTCTTGGTCACTTGGTCAATATGTGATACACAAACAGAAAGGGGCAGCCTGATGGCTGCCCCTTTCACGCCTTCCCGCCGACGGGCGGAGGCGAATATCCTGCCGAGCTGTCAGTTCGCTCCGCGGCCCGACGTCCCCCTGACGTTCTTGTCTAGCGCCTTGGCAGGCTCCTTGGGCCGGAGTGCGCGAACGGCCTGACCGGCGCGCCACATCTCGGAGTTGCCGATCTCGCCCAGCTTCTTCTCGAGGTACTGCTTGTAGTTCTTGCCGCCGCAATCACGGATAACTTCACGCGTTTCCGTGCCGTTTTTGACGGACTTGTACAGTTTCTTGAAGACCGGCAGATTGGCCTTCTTGAAGATCGGCCTCCATTTCAGCGCGCCATGCTGGGCCGTCGCCGAACAGTTCCGATACATCCAGTCCATGCCGTTCTCATCCACCAGGCGGATCAGACTCTGCGTGAGTTCCTCGACGGTCTCATTGAATGCCTCACTTGGCGTGTGACCGCTGCGGCGAAGCACTTCGTATTGAGCTTCCATGACGCCGGCCAGGGCGCCCATGAGGACTCCGCGCTCGCCGGTCAGGTCACTGAGCACCTCGTGCTTGAAAGTGGTCGGGAACAGGTAGCCCGAACCGATACCGATGCCCACGGCCAGACAACGTTCCCGGGCGCGGCCGGTCGCGTCCTGAAATACGCCGAAACTCGAGTTGATTCCGGCGCCGGAAAGAAAGTTGCGGCGCACGTTCAAGCCGGAGCCCTTCGGGGCCACCAGGATCACGTCCACGTTCTTCGGCGGGATGACACCCGTCTGCTCCTTGTAGACGATGGAGAAGCCGTGCGAGAAATACAAGGCATCGCCGGGCTTCAGGTTCTTCTTGACGAGCGGCCACACCAGGCGCTGGGCGGCATCGCTGACAAGCATCTGAATGATCGTCCCGCGACGGACAGCCTCGTCAATCGGAAACAGCGTCTTGCCGGGCTTCCACCCGTCGGCAACTGCGCGATCCCAGTCCCGGCTGAATGACGGATCCTGGCCGATGATCACGTTCAGGCCGTTGTCCTTCATGTTCAGCGCCTGGGCCGGGCCCTGAACGCCATAGCCAATTACGGCGATGACTTCCTTCTTCAGAATCTTCCGGGCTTTCCCGAGCGAGAACTCTTTCCGAGTGACTACGGTTTCTTTCACGCCGCCAAAGTTGATAACTGCCATCGTGTCCTCCTCTATGCCGTTTCGGCAAAAGGCCCGTATGTTAGGCCTTCCCGTCCCGAGGTCAACGCTTTTCTGTAGAATGCGCTGGCGTCGCCACCCCTCTTCGCCTATCTTCCGTCGGTCATGAACGGGCGTCCATCGCTGGCATTGCTTCTGCGCTCCCAGTGCGACCCGAGGGTTCAGGCACGGGGCGAGGAATACTTCCAAGAGAATCGGGTCCGCGATATTGAGGGCGGCCCCGATTTCGTTGCCGCTACAGTCCGTGGCAGCCGCGACTACAACGTCTCGCTGGATCTCGACGGCGACAGGCTGGAGGGCGACTGCGACTGTCCCTACTTCCAGGACTGGGGGCAGTGCAAGCATATCTGGGCCGTTGTCGTCGCCGCCGACCAGAACAACCATCTCTCCGAGGCGGCCAAACACCCCGCCTTGCGTCTCGTTCGAAGTCTTCAGGAAACTGATAACGACGACGACGAGATTGACGACTTCGGCACCCCTTTCGCCAGAGCCATGGCAAGATTACTGGTCGGTGGGCGCGCGCCCGCGGGCCCCGCGCACCGCTCCCCGCCCCGGGAAGACTGGCAGGGGATCCTGGCCAAGATCAATGGCGCCATCGTTAATAGGGCAGAAAGCGAGAACACCAAGCCCCGACAATTCCACTACGAGTTCAGCCAAACGAACACGCTGGAACACGGGTCGCTGTGCCTGTCGGTCCTGGCATCCACCCCGACGAAGAAAGGCGGATGGACAAAACCGAGAGCGTTGAGGCTCTATAGTTTGAGGATTTGCGATATCACCGAAGTCGTGGACCGCGACATCGTGATTGCACTCAAGGGATACCAGGCGGATTCTGCGCAGTCCCACAGCGGAATGGGATATAACCACTTCGGGTATTCAAGCACGTTGACAGCACTGAACCCCGGTCAGGCGCTGCACATGCTGCCCTTGATGTGCTCAACCCGGCGGGCCATCCTGCGCATCGAGAAGGACGACGATGTCGTCGGGCCTCTCGACTGCCGAACAGAAAACCCCTTCCGCTTGGAACTGGAGGTTGCGGAAGTCGCCGGCGGCAAATCGCTCCGCCTTGCCGCCTCGCTTCGTCGCGACAGCGAACGGCGGGACCTGACCGAACCCGCCATGCTCATTGCCGGCGGCTGGGTCTTTTGGCGCGACGGGTCCATTGATCCCCTGCGCGATGAAGGCGTGTTTCCGTGGATCGCCGCGTTGCGAAAGACCGGACCCATCGAGGTCCCCGCGAGGGATGCCGACCAGCTGCTTAAACAGTGTTTCGGCATGCGCGTCGCTCCAAGACTACACCTGCCGGATTCACTTCGGGTTGAGGAAGTCCGGGTTCCGCCGCGACCCTGCCTTCGCATCATCGCGCGCAAAAAGGCCCAGGACTTCATACACGCCAGCCTGTCCTTCTTTTACGGGGATACCGAACTGGACGCCGGAAAAGATGGATCGAACTACGACGCAAAAGAACGTCGCTTCATCGTTCGTGATCCCGCGGCCGAAGCACTGGCAAACCAAACGCTGCGAGCGCTGGGCGCCTCTACGCAGCCGGTCTTGTATTACGGCATTAACCCGAAGGCCCCCTGGGTGTTACCCACCCGGAAAGTGCCCGCCATTGTCGGCAAACTGATCGAGAACCGGTGGCGCGTTGAGGCCGAAGGCAAACTTTACCGGCAGGCTTCCGCCCTGAGGCTGAATCTGACCTCGGGTGTTGACTGGTTTGAACTCCATGGAACCGCCCAGTTCGACGGCCAGGAAGTGCCGATACCCTCCTTGCTGGCCGCCCTGAGGAAGGGCGAGAACACGATCACGCTTTCCGACGGCACCATCGGCGTGTTGCCTCCGGAGTGGCTGGCCAAGTATGCATCATTAGCCGGACTGGGTGACCCGGCAGGCGAAACGGTGCGCTTCTCACGAAAACAGGCCGGCCTTCTGGACGCGCTTCTGGCCGCCAGGCCGGAGATGACCTGCGACGCCACGTTCGCCCGCATCCGCGAAGAACTCAGAACTTTCGAGAACGTGCAACCGATCACACCAGAGAGCGGGTTCACCGGCGAACTGCGCCCCTACCAGCGGGAGGGATTGGGTTGGTTGCATTTCCTTCAGCGCTTCGGTCTCGGTGGCTGCCTCGCCGACGATATGGGGCTCGGCAAGACCGTCCAAGTCCTGGCATTGCTGGAATCGCGCCGCCACCTCCGAACCCAGCCCGGGGGTGAAGACGTCGGCCCTTCGCTTGTCGTCGTCCCACGCTCCCTGATGTTCAACTGGGTCCAGGAGGCCCGGCGCTTCACACCGGCGATGCGAGTGCTCGAACACTCCGGTCTGACGCGAATGCGGGAAGGGGGCGAGCATTTCAGCGCCTATGATCTGGTGCTGACCACCTACGGAACCCTGCGCCGCGACATCGCCATTCTGAAAGACATCGTATTCGACTACGTGATCCTGGACGAGGCCCAGGCCATCAAGAACGCCGAGACCGATTCGTCCAAGGCCGTGCGCCTGATGCAATCTCGGCACCGGCTCGCCATGAGTGGCACACCGGTGGAAAACCATGTGGGCGAACTCTGGAGCCTGTTTGAGTTCCTGAATCCGGGAATGCTCGGCGCGGCCTCCGTCTTCAAGGCCATCTCCACCCATCGCGGCGTGGACGACGACATGCTTCCGCTCCTCCGACGCGCCCTGCGCCCCTACATTCTCAGGCGCACCAAGTCTCAGGTCGCAAAAGACCTGCCGGAGCGAACCGAGGAGACTCTCTATTGCGAACTGGATGCGCAACAACGCCGGCTCTACAACGAACTGCGCGATTACTACCGCGACAACCTCCTGGCCCGCATTGCCCGCGATGGGATCAAAAAGGCGGGTATTCACGTTCTGGAGGCCCTGCTTCGACTCCGCCAAGCCGCTTGTCACCCCGGGTTGATGGACAAAACCAAAGTCTCGGACTCCAGCGCCAAGCTCGACACGTTGATTCCGCAGGTCCAGGAAGTCATCGAGGAAGACCACAAGGTTCTGGTCTTCTCCCAGTTCACCAGCCTGTTGGCCATCGTCAAGAGCCGATTCGACCAAGCCGGCGTTGTCTACGAGTACCTGGATGGCAAAACCACCGACCGCGAGGCCCGCGTCAGCCGCTTTCAGACCGATCCCGCCTGCAAACTCTTCCTCATCAGCCTCAAGGCGGGCGGACTGGGCCTGAACCTGACCGCAGCCGAATACGTCTACCTGCTCGACCCCTGGTGGAACCCGGCCGTGGAGGCGCAGGCCATTGATCGGACGCACCGCATCGGTCAGACGCGCCCTGTGTTTGCCTATCGCCTGATAGCGCGCGATACGGTCGAGGAACGCGTGCTCGCCCTGCAAAAGACCAAGAGAGACCTGGCCGACGCGATCATATCCGAAAACAACAGCACGCTCCGATCCCTGACACGGGAAGACGTGGAGCTTTTGCTCGCTTGATTCGGCGCTCCAACGCCGGGTCGTCAGCGCATCGCGGAGTTAAGGGGATGATTCATCCTGCCCATGGCCGTGCTGAACGCACTGTGGGCGCGCCTTCTAATCCTTCCAGTCTTCCATCCTTCCAAATCTTCCGCAGTTCAGGTGGCCCTTCTATCTGCTTGAATTCCCCGAGCCGGTTCCTGTACTATTCTCCGCTTCAGCGGCCAGGAGCACTCAAGCCGCAAGGGTGGCATATGCACTTTATCGTCTGCATCAAACAGGTTCCTGATACGAACGACGTCAGGATCGACCCGAAGACCAATACGCTCATGCGCGAGGGGGTGGCCTCGATCATCAACCCCTTTGACATGTACGCCGTCGAGGAAGCCCTCCGGCTCAGGGAGCGGGTTGGCGGCAAGGTGACGGCTCTGACCATGGGCCCGCCCCAGGCGGAAAACGCGCTGCGAGAAGTGGTCGCCATGGGAGTGGATAGCGGCATTCTGATCACCGACCGCGCATTCGCCGGCAGTGATACTTGGGCAACCAGCTACGCCCTTGCCATGGCCATTCGGAAGATCGGCGCCTTCGATATGATCCTCTGCGGCAAACAGGCATCCGACGGCGACACGGCGCAGGTGGGGCCCGGGATCGCCACGCACCTCGACCTGCCCCAGATTACCTATGTCCGTAAGATCGAGAAAGTAGACCACCAGCAGATCGTGGCGGAACGCCTTTTGGAGACCGGTTACGAGGTCATCCAGTCGACTGTCCCCTGTCTCCTGACAGTGGTGAAAGAAATCAACGAACCACGTCTTCCCTCGTTGAAGGGCAAGATGGCGGCCAAGAAGGCTGTCATCACCAAGTGGTCCGCGGCGGATGTTCAGGCCGAACCTCATAACGTCGGTCTCGACGGATCGCCCACGAAGGTTGTGCGGATATTCACGCCCAAAGCCCGGGAAGGCGGCGAAACACTTGCCGGCGAACCCGACGAAGTGGCCGCCCAACTCGTGGCTAAACTGAAGGACGCTATTCTAGGAACCGCATAGGCGGAGGAATCCCCATGTCCGACGAAGCCATTCGAGTAATTGACGAAAAGTGCGTAGGCTGCCGTCTGTGCCTCAAGGCATGCCCATTCGGCGCCATCACCATTGATAACCGGCTGGCGCGCATAGACCTGACTAAGTGCACCCTTTGCGGAGCCTGCGTCGAAGTCTGCCGATTTGATGCCATTGATCTCAAGAAGAAAGTCGGCGGCGCACAGGACTTTAGCGACTATCAGGACATCTGGGTATTCGCCGAACAGCATGACGGGGTGGTCCAGTCAGTCACCTTCGAACTGCTGGGCGAAGGCCGCAAACTCGCCGACAGCCTGGGAATGAAGCTCTGCGCAGTGCTCATTGGCTCCGGCATCCAAGGGCAGGTCGCCGGCCTGATTTCCCGCGGCGCCGACAAGGTGTACGCGGTGGATCGGCCGGAACTGGCATTCTTCCAGGACGAGCCCTATGCGGCCGTGCTGGCGGATCTTGTGCTCACGCGCAAGCCCAGCGTCTTCCTGTGCGGCGCGACGAACGTCGGACGCAGCCTGGCCGCACGCGTCGCCGTGGCGGCTCGTGCCGGCCTGACGGCTGACTGCACCGGGTTGGCGATCGACCCCGAGACAAAGAACCTCCTCCAGACCCGGCCAGCCTTCGGCGGCAATATCATGGCCACAATCATCACTCCGAATCACCGCCCGCAGATGGCAACCGTCCGGCACAAGGTGATGAAGGAAGCCGTCGCGGATATGTCAAGGAAGGGCGAGACCATTGTCCACCACATTGCCGCGGAGATGCTGAAGAGTCGCACTCACAGGCTGGAATTCGTCGCCGAACAAGAGGGCACGGTAAACCTCGCCGAAGCGGGCATCATCGTGTCCGCCGGACGGGGCATCCAGAAGATGGAGAACTTCTCCATGATCCGCGAACTGGCGGAGGTCATCGGAGCCGGCGTAGGCGCCTCCCGCGCCGCCGTGGACTCCAACTGGATAGCCTACTCCCATCAGGTTGGCCAGACTGGAAAAACAGTCTGCCCGAAAATCTACATTGCCTGCGGCATCAGCGGCCAGATCCAGCATCTGGCAGGTATGTCATCCGCTGAGATTATTGTGGCCATCAACAAGGACCCCGATGCCCCCATCTTCAAGGCGGCTACGTACGGAATAGTCGGCGATCTATTCCAGATCGTTCCCGCGCTTACTCGCGAGTTCAGAAAGCTGCTCGGAAAATAACTTGACTTACCACCCCATCGTCCCATTATGGGGACGTTTAAGGACGTTGTATTTAGGGAGGTTGCCCGCATGACTATTTCGTTCCGTGTTTTCAGCGCCGCCATTGCCACAACGCTGGCTGTTACGTCGTTCACCGTTGCTGCCGATGCCAAACCGGCTAAAGCCTCGCCATCTCTTGTCATGGTGGTTCCTGCACAGTATGCATTCGTGCGCGCCGCGCTTGATTTCTCCGCACTGCGTGACGTCGCTGTTGTCTCGTACATGACCGGGACGAACGGAACGGCCATGTATCTATGGAATACTTCCGCCCGTCAGTGGGATGCGATACCTTTCGGCAACTACTCCAGCGGCGCGATGACCGGCGGAAAGACGACGCACCTTGTGGTAATGGGAACCGACAGTAACACGGCAGCCGCGATGGCTGACGCCGCCTGCGTATGGGCATCCGACGCCAAGGTGATGAATACCTTCGACATCGTGGCGCTCGTAAACACCTTGAACGATACGCTCAAGTTCACGGTCCCGGAGTGGGACTGGCTGTCCAAGCGCTACTCGCTGGCACTGAAGGACGTGAATGCCGACCGGCGCCGCTACGGTCGCTACGGTGCGCCCAAGAAGGCACCTGCGCCACCGGCGGAAAACAGCGAAGTAGTCCTGCCTGAACCCGTCGCACCGGCCAGAGGCGAACCCGCCAAGGAAATAGAGATGGTTGCTGTTCCTCCCCCGCCCCAGACGAACGCCCCCGGCTTCAAGGCGCCGGAAGACAAGTAAGCCATCGCCCACCCAACTGACCGTTGCCAAAGACCGGGAACTTGTTCGTTGTGCCCGAAAACGCGCATCAGGCACGCAACGACATGCCCCGCATAGGTGTGGTCGTCGTTGAACAGGTCAACCTGCCACATTCCGGAAAGTCCAACCGCCCCGTCAGCCAAGTCAACCGGCGCATCAATGGTCACTGTGTCTGGCCTCTCCACTGTCATTGCTCCTCTGTTCTGGAACCACTTCTGCTTGGAATCCTCGACCTGCACTGACACACGCTGCGCTTGCATATGCAAGCAAGGGTGGACGGTGACCTGATAGTTCATCTGTCCCAGGCACTCCACTGCCAACAAAAGAGCAGACGCCGCCCACAGGGCGACTACTACAAAAGAGGCGGATTCCTAACTATAGAAGCTGGCGTGTCGCCGGCATCTTCTCCGACTCGGTGACCGCAGTGACGCCCAAATATGGTGCTCCAGTCAGTCGCAAAAATTGACACGGGCGATCACATGTCGGATACCGAACAACATGACCGCGAAGCAATTCTACGATTGGCAATCGCCTTGCGCGGGTCAAGAACGCCATTACGCAACGGCGTCTCCTCAGCCCTTCGAAGTCATAAACAGGTTGGGGCAGCGCGATGATTTAGCCCCGAGCAAAGGCGGGGAGGCTGCTGATTACTACTATACTGGCTGCCCTTCGGCCCCTGAGATGTCATCAGCGACGAAACACAGGTGTCGAGCCTTGACGTCGCCCCCCGTCATTGGCTACCGTCTTCAACCATGAGCATGCTTGTCCAGGCCAATGTTGCCCGGCGAAGCGGGGTCAGGCAAATCCCCGGACGGGGACCAAGACTCCTGCTTTTTGCGGTGATAGCGGGACTGGGTTGGGCAAGCGGCGGACGGGGAGAGGAACCGGCGGTCCCCACGAACACCGTCAACACCCTGAGCGATCCGGTAAATGAGCGTGAGGCTGGCGTGCGCGTCGACGCGATGATCAGGGCGGCGGACGCAGGAGAACCGGCGGTCCAGCATGCTTACGACGCGGCCGAACTCGGCATGGCCGCGCTGTGGATTGCGGCCGCCCGGATGAATCCGGACAAGCCATCCCACCGGGCACCGTTGATGCTGCTGGCCCAGCAGGCAGCCACTGTGAGCAGGAAGCAGCGGGAGTTGCTGCGCCTCTACGATCCTCCGGCCTATCGCGCCTTCCACACGCCGGAGGGCGAAAAACTTCAAACCTGTCTCGCCGGCGCACTCACGTGGGAGAACCCGCCGCCGAACATGCCCGCCGCCATGGTACTGGCGGCCCAGGAACCTACCATGGCCTGGCTGGAGGCGCAGGATGCGCAGACTCTCAAGAACCCAAAGCTCCTGATCGAAATACTCCAGCACTGGGGCAGTCTGGTCGCGATGGATCGCGAACATCAGTACCTGTCCCGCCTGCAGGCAACGGCCAAGCGCCTGACCGAAGCTCCAGAAGCGCAAACCAACGAGCCCTTGCTGCGCGCCGTCCTGCAGTTCGCCGGAAAGGTCGGATGCCGGGCGGCCGACGACTTCGCTGCCGTCTCGCTCAATCACTCGGGAGCCACCGTCCGAGGCGTTGCGGCCACGACTCTCGGCAAGCTGGGCGGCGATACTGCCCTGCAAGCGCTGGCGGATCGCGTCGAAAAGGAATCGGATCCTGCCGTGCAAATCGCTATCGCGGACGCACTGCTCCGTTGGCCAAAAGCGCCGGAAGCCGGCGATGCATGCGTGAGCCTCTTCAAACGAGCCGCCGATGCGAATGTACGGCGCGCCGTGCTCAACACGGCGGGCAGAGCCGAGTGGCCGGCACGTGAGCCGCTCCTGCGCCGCGCCTTTGAGGCCGGGGATGACACCGCGCTCATCGGCTTGGCGGCGAAGGCCGTGCCGGATCTGGACGACAAGCTGTTGCTCCGCCTGAAGCACAACCAGGACCAGTTTATGGACCCGAATCTGCTGGACGCCGTGGCAGCAGCGCGCATTGAGGATGCGATCCCGGTGATCACGTCCCTTCTGCGACGGGAGAAGAACATCGCCATGTGGCTGAAATATGCGGCCGCTCTCGAAACGATCGGCGGCAGCAGGGCGGGAGCCGTATTGCTCCAACTGCTCGACGGCCACCGGGATGGCCTGGAAACGGAGTACGTGGTTACTTCGCTCGGTCGCCTGCGCCATGAGCCGGCCGTCACCCGCCTGGCACGGATGGCGAAGGACGACGGGGTGGAGATCGGCATTCGCGTTCAGGCAATCTGGGCCCTGGGGCGCATACAGAACGACATGGCCAGAAGCGAATTGGACAATCTCCAGCAAATCTTCACCAACCCGTCGGTCGGCCACCCTCTGTCGGAGGACCTGGCCTACCATTTTCGCCTTGTTGGCCCTCATCTCCTGCTCGCCCGCTGTCGTGCAGACCCCGCCTCCGCAGGCACCGCGATCGAACGTATGTTTGCTGAAGGTGGCCCTATCGAACAAACCACGCTGCTTGCCGGACTCGCCGAACAGGGAGTCGATCATCCGGTGATCGCCGTCGGTCTGGAGTCCCTGGATTTCTCGGTGTTTTACATGGCCATCACGGCCGCCCGGGCAGCCGGCCCGGCAAAATATGGCCCACGCGTGCGCCGCCTGGCGGCATCGCCGTACGTTCGGGCCTTGGAGCAGATCTCGATAGAGACATGGGACCTGAAAAGCCTTCTGTCGGAAGGATGGCGATGAAAAGAGTTCTCTCCCTATCGGCTGCAATCAGTGTCCTGGTGCTCGGCTCCTGCCTCCAACTACAGGCGCACGAGTCGCCGGTAGACTCGGTCTCGCGGACGCTGACGTTCTGGACGGAAGGCAGCCGACTGCGGATGCGCTACGAGCAACAGATCAGCGAGCGAAGTGCGCTGCTCGAACTCCACGCCATGGATCGAAACCGCGACGGAATCATTCAGGACAACGAGAAAGAGACTTTCATGTCCGACAAAGCCAGGCGGCTGGCGGACGGGTTGAAGATTGCGGCCGAATCGGTATCGCTGAAACTGACGCCCGTTGGACCGGTTGTGTTACGGCGGGGATGTCGGCAGGTGTATGAATTTGAAACGGATCTTTCCATTATTCCGTCATCCATATATCGCCTGGTCCTGTCTGACATGAACTCCCGCGTCCGGCCAGGCCCGTTCCAGTGGACGATCCTGCGTCCCGCTGACCTGCCCACTAAAGAAAAGTCGACCGAGAAAACCGTCACGGTGCGCGCAGGCTCGTCAGATGGCCCCAGCAGCATGCGCGGCGGGGAAGATCGTGTGGCGCTGGAACTCCTCCACTGAACCTGCCGGCCCGGCGCCGTGACCCCGTGACACGGTGACGACCGGGCCTGAATCCTCCTCGTCGTCGTCCTCGATTCTCTTCTCTCTTCCGGACCCGGCGCCAGGCGGAGTGCATGCGAGAGCAGATGCCGCCCACAGGGCGGCTAATACAAAAAAGCGGATTCCTCCCTGTAGTAACAGGAGAAAGCGTGCAAGTGAGTCGGTTAAGAGCGTATGCGGTGCGTGTGCTGAATCGCCCGGCGGAGATCGGCCATTCCTGGGGCATCCTACGCGCTCAACACGCAAAACCCCATCTTTTCAGGTGTTTTTGAGTGGTGCCGGAGGAGGGACTTGAACCCACACGGTATCGCTACCGCCAGATTTTGAGTCTGGTGCGTCTGCCATTTCGCCACTCCGGCAAGGAGGAGCGCGTTTCTATCACGCGCCTAGCCTGCTTTCAATCTCTTATTTCCCAGCGTCGAACCCCATCCGCTCACATTCCCGCGCCGGGTTACCCACCGGCGCAACAGGCTCTTCACAACGTACGGCTCCAGATCGGATCGGCCCAGGCGGCTCATCGGAATCCACTCGAACCCGATGTGCCCCTCGCGCGACGCCGGCCGATGCGGCACCTTCAAGCCCTCAACCTTCATCCGAAAGATCAGATTGACCTCACAGTGCGGTTCGCCCTTCTGCACAAATCCGTGCTCGATCACGCCCAGGAACGCACCCACCTTGGCGCGACGCCCCATCTCCTCCTCAATCTCACGCGCCAGACTGTCCGGCACCGATTCATCAAACTCGACGTGTCCGCCAGGCAGATAAGTCATATCCGAACCACGCGCCCGGCAAACCAGTAAATGCCCATCTTGTATGCAAACGCCACGAGCCAAAACTTCCACTTCTTTACTCATCCAAGCCTCCTTCTGCTGCTGCCAGCACTTCTCCCGCCAGGAAGAGCGAGCCGGCAATGCAGACAGCTCCTCCACACTCCCGCGCCCATTCGCGCGCCGACGCCACGGAGCCACGAACATCCGCTTCGTCCACCGCCACTCCCAGAACCGTCCTCGCCAGAGCGGCGAGTTCGCCCGCCGGCATGCCCCGCTCATTGGCCAGAGGCACGGCCCAGCCACGACGGACCAACCCCGAAAAACTGCGCAAAGTCTCCCTGACATCCTTGTCAGAACACATCCCCGTAATCAGCCCCAACGGAGCCCGTTTGAGCCGGCGTTTCAGGAAGGCGGCCAGCACTGCAGCACCACCGGGGTTGTGCGCGCCGTCCAGGATCATCAACGGTTCGCGCTCCAACACGTGCAAACGCCCCGGCCAGCGTGCCGCGGCCACACCTCCGCGAACGGCTTCATCCGGGATCGGAAGCCCCGCCGCCCGCAGCGTCTCCACCACGGCCACCACCGTCGCGAGGTTCTCCAACTGATGATCCCCCAACAGCGGCAGCATGAGCGTCCCCGCGAATCCGCCCTGGCTTTCCACAGAGACCTTCTGACCATCCCATGTCTCGGACACACGCCGGACGGACACCTCTTGCGCCGCATCCACCAGCATCGCCTGCCTCTCGACTGCCACACGGCGGATGACGCCAAGAGCCTCGTCGCTTCCCGCCTGCACAACCACCGGGCGCCCCAGCTTCACAATACCGGCCTTCTCACCGGCTATCGAGGCCACGTCCTTGCCCAGATACTGCGTGTGCTCCAGGCTGATCCGGGTGATCACAGAAACGACCGGCAGTATGACATTTGTGGCATCCAGTCGTCCGCCCATGCCCGTCTCAATCACCGCTACTCGCACACCCCGAGACCGGAAATGTTCGAAAGACATGGCCGTGCCACACTCGAAAAAAGTCGGCTGCCGGCCCAGTCGGCGCTCGACGGTATCGGAGACGGCCTCCATCCGCTGGCACAAGGGCTCCAGTTCGGTGTCCGTTATAGGACGCCCGTTGACAACAATACGCTCATTGAACCGCATCAGGTGCGGCGAAGTGTACAATCCGGTTGCCAGTCCAGCATGACGCAGGACCGACTCCAGCATCGCGCATACCGAACCCTTGCCGTTGGTTCCCGCTACGTGAATGCTCAGGAACGAACGCTCCGGATGCTTGAGCTCGTCCAGCAGCGCCTCCGTCACGTCGAGGCCAAACTTGATCCCGAACGCGCCGCGCCGCATGAGTTGATCCAGGAACTGTGACATCAGGGCGGCATTCTATGCCGAGACCAAGGCTACGAGAAGATCGAAATTGCCGGCGTCGGATCATCCCTGATCCTCGGCTAGGGAAGGCAGGACTCCCTGGGCGGACCCGCGTGCGTCCTTTGTTTACGGCTCGCTCGGAGAGCTCGCCCTACCTGGACATACACAGACTGCATATCTCCCTAGAAGGGCGACGCCTCCGGCGGAGCCGCTGCCGCAAGGTCGGACGCAACAGGTTCCGCCAGTGGCACAGAGCTTAGGCGATCCTTCAAACCAGTTGAACTGCGCCGAAGTTCCAGTCAGTATACGAACAGTGGGGTTGCTGCGATGCACGAAATGGAAAAAAAGGTCGCCCGTCTCGTCAATTCTCTGCCGCCACTGGCGGAACACATTGATCCGCTGTTGCGCGCCGCAACGGAATCCGGCGACGTGAAGGCAATCGAGAAGATCGTTTCGAGCGATTCGGGCCTTTGCGCGACGGCGTTGTTTCTGGCGAACTGCTCGTGCTTCGCCGCCGGGGGTCCGCCAGTGGAGACCGTGGGGGAAGCCCTGAGCCGCGTGGATGTGCGTATGCTTGGCACGGTGGTCGGGGCCTCGTGTGCCCTGACAGACGTCGATCACACCTGCGGCATCCCGGAGCGCCAGTGGCGCGACTACGTGCGGCACTCGCAGGAGATCGCAGTCAGCTGCGGCGTACTGTCAGACGTCCTTGGACAAGGCGAACGCAGCCACTCTACGGCGGCATCAGGGCTGACGCACGACGTCGGGCGAATAGTCATGATGGCGGCGGCCGGAGAGGGAACCGCCTCCTTCGTAGGGACTTCACCCGACTTGATGGCGGAAATAGTGGAGAGCGAGAATGCGGCCTACGGCATGGACCATTGCGTCCTCGGCTGCGAGCTGTTCCGGAGGTGGGGTTTCTCGAACGCGATGCAGCATGGGATACTGCGGCACCATACGCCGCTTCTGGGGAACGATTTCAACCGCCTCGGCGGGATCGTCTTCGTGGCGCATTTCCTGACTATGAGCGATTTCACGGGCGAGACCATTGCGAAAACGCTGAGGCCGCAACTGCTGGAGCGCATGGGACTGAACGCGGAACTGCTGGAACGCGCGCGGGACGAGTACCGCGCCCGGTGCGCAGCGATTGTTGCGTGATCGTGGCGAAACGGGAGGCAGGCGGCCTCTGCCTGCCCGAGTGCCAGCGCGCATGGAAACAAGGACGCACGGCGACCAGTCTGCCTGCTCCAAGGGAAAGGTGTCGCCGGCTTTGCCATTCAAAGAATCGGAAAGGATAATGCCACGCGCGTCCCTTTGCCGCGACGGCTGCTGATGTCGAAGCCAATGCCCATGGCCTCGGCACGTTCTCGGATGCTGAAAAGACCGAAACGATCTGTGTGTTCGCCTGTCTTGGCAATTCCCTTCCCCTTGTCGCGCACCTCCACAACGGTGCGGTTGTTCCCGGCAGGCCGTATCCGAATCTCGGCAGACTTCACGCCTGAATGTTTGGTGACATTCAGCAGCAGTTCCCGCACCGCATCGAAAGCAAAGTCCCTCATATCATCTGAAGGCAGCCGAAGATTCTGGAGGCCCGTGATCCTGATGGACAGGGAGAACTGAGCCTTCATCTCCTTCGCCAGTGTCTCCAACGCCGGACGGAAACCCAACTGGTAAAGGACGGGCGGTGCCAGCCGTGTGGTAAGGCTACGGGTAAGTTCGATGGCTTCCGCCAGTTCTTGAAGTGTCCGATCAGTCGTTTGCAGGGCCGGAGCTTCCTGTATAGACCCCTTAAGGTCATTCACCTTGTACAGGATTGCAGCCAGACGCTGTTGAAGATCTTCGTGAAGGAGATAGGCAATACGCCGCCGTTCCGCATGTTCGGCCCGCGTCAGTTGTGCCGCCAGTGAGCGCAACCGGGCGGTCCTCTCCAGGACTCGGTCTTCAAGCTCATCACGGGACTTCTGCAAGGATTCCACGGCACGTTTGACTGCCGTTGTGTCCAGCAGCACGCCCGTCCAGACGACATCACCGTTCGGCATGCTGCGGGGGACCGACAGGAATCGCACCCAGCGCGTCGGCCCGGGACGCTTCACACGTCCTTCCCATTCGAATGGCTGCATCGTCTCCAAAGCGATGACGTTTCTGCGAACGAAATCCGGACGGTCGTCCGGGTGCAGACAATCCACAACCGTCGCGGCGTTGGCCTCGATCTTATGTCGAGAGGCGCCCAGGAGCCGGCAGAAACTGTTGCTCATCACCTCGATGCTGTAATTGGACTCGACCTTGCCCACCCACTCCCGTTTCTTCCATGGCTTCTGGCGCCTGATGTGCAGCCGGTACACGCCTGCTGGAAGCGATTTTACCAGGTCCATGTAGAGGTTGTGTTCGTCGGTCAGCGCCGCCTTCGCCCTCTTGCTCTCGGTGATGTCTCTCCATATGCAATAGAGGACTTGTCGCCCTTGCAGACTGATGGCGGACAGTGTGACTTCGGCAAAGAAATCACTTTGGTCCCAACGTCTATGCACCCATTCGAAGCGGTTGAATCCCTTTCTATGAGCGATAACCATCATGCGCTCGCTCTTGCTATAAGACAATTCGCCATCCGGCTGGAATTCGGGAGAAAGCTTCGACGGATGGGTGTCTTTGAGCGAGTCCCTGTCGGGATAGCCCAGCATGTCGACAGCGGCCTGGTTGCATTCCACAAACCTGTGTTCGTCGATGATCCATGCCGGATCCGGTGAAGAATCAAACAGGGTCCGGAAGCGCTCCTCGCTTTCCCGCAACGCCTCCGCCGCCTGCTTGCGCTCGGTGACGTCCTCGAAAAACGCCGCCATTCGCCGCGCGCCAAGGTTCACGCATCGAACATCGAACGCGCCGCTGATGCCATCCTGATCGTAGTAGATCTGCTCGGTAGCATAGGGGATGCCTGTTGCCGCGACTTTCCGGTACGCCTCGGGGATCGGGGTGCCGTCGAGGCCGGGGAAGGATTCCTCGATGGTCTTCCCAAGGAACGGGTCGTGCTTAACGCCGAGGATGCGTTCGGCCGATGCGTTGAAGCCAATGAATACCAGCCGCCCGTTGTCTCGCAGTTCGTACTGGTGCGCACCGAAAGGCGCCGCATCGATGACGGCCCTCAGACGATTCTCGCTCGCGCGCAGCGTTTCCTCCGTCTTCTTACGCTCGGTGATGTCCCGGCAGAGGGTAATGATGCGCTGCGACTTACCGTCTCCTTGTACGGTCGCATTGATCTCTATGGGAGTTATCCGGCCGTCGCCACCGGCATAGTCGATGGTTAGGCCCCTGATCCGGCCATCCCTCATGCACTGGGCAACGGCCTTGGCGTTCCTTGCCTTATCATGCTCGGCAGTCCACTCCGCGACGAATCTCCCGAGAATCTCGCAGAGTTCGTTGTGACCCGTGAGGCGCACGTATTCCGAGTTCGCATCCAAAACTCTTCCCCGGCGATCCAGAATCACGAACCCCGTATCCGTTGTCTCTACGATGGCGCGGTACTTGGCCTCGCTCTCCCGCAGTTTCGCTTCCGCCTGTTTGCGCAGTGCCTGCCCTGAGCCAACCGCAGCGGCCGCCGTGCCGGCTGGGTAGGCGCATATGTTCCCAACGGGCTTTGGCTGCGCGTCAACGGCGTTGCTGGAACGCCCCGGCGGCATGCGGGTTTTCGTTTCCGCTGGGTGTGATCCGACCGGTTGGATCAAACCCTGCTTCCGCTTTGTCATGCTAAACTCCGTCACAAAAAGTGAGGATCAGACATTCCGCACATGACCCGATTCCGTTTCTCAGATCGTCATAATACCATACATCGACGCGCGAACAACCCCCTTTTGGACGCCCTGATCCTCGGCTAAGAGGAAGTCCTTCATGCTCGCGCACCTTTAGCACCCCTGTTGACACTGGCTCACTGGAGTTAGCCCCTCAGATTGGAGAGGTATAGGAATCCTATGACACCTCTCGAGGAGGGCGGAGTTTCACGACTTGTCCTGCGTAGCCTTGGCGAAGCGGGACACCACGTCCATCGGGAGTGCGAATGAAGTGCACAATCGACAAAAGCCCCTGTGCTCAACACGGGTGGGCGTGTACAGGGCAGTGCCTGCCACGAAGGCAATAAACAGGATCTGCGGCTCCCCTATCCCCTCGCAGCCGTGATGATATACACACCGGCGGCGCCGGCCTCTTTCAGAGCCCTGGCGCACTCGTTTACCGTCGCACCAGTCGTCATCACGTCATCCACGAGCAGAAGCCGGCGTCCTCGCACCCATCCTCGTCCGATTACCGAGAAAGCGCCAAACATGTTGCGCCGGCGCGTCTCCATGTCCAGGTTCGTCTGTGTTTCCGTGTAGCGAACCCGTGCCAGTGTTCCTGCAAGCGGCAGGCATAACTCCCGCGCAAGTCCGCCGGCCAGAAGACGGGCCTGATTATAGGACCGCTCCCGCTCCTTCTTCGGATGCAGCGGAACAAAGGTCACGGCATCGGGCTGCAAACGGGCATAGTTCAGCCTGACGCACGCGGCCATCCAAGGGACCAAGTCCTGAACCACATGAACGGCGCCATTGTACTTCAGTGCCTGAATGAGCGGTTGCGCCGGACCGCGGTATCGCACGGCCGATCGGGCCAGGTCAAAGGCCGGTTCACGCCGCATGCAATACGAACACCGGTAGGCGTGCCGGATGCAGCCATCCACAGGGTCGCCACAGAGTTCGCACATGGGATCCGTTACCGGAATCAGAGCGGCCCGACAGTCCCAGCAAATTGAACTCGCGTCCGTCCCGCCCGCCCCACCGCAGGCTTCGCACACCCGCGGATAGACCAGGTCCATCAGCGACGCCAGTGTGCTGACCAGGCGTTCAGACATACTTGCCGACGATGGGCGCGAGCCGCTTGCGTGTTTCTTCCGGAATCGCCTTGCGATCCGTCAGAATTGAGTTGGCCAAAGCCCCGCCACAGGAGCATCCGCGTTCCGTGGATATCCGACGCAGCGCCTCGACCAGGATATCCTTGCCCAGGCGCGTATTGGCCACCAGATGCCCGATGACCATTTCCACCGTCACCGGCGCCTCTGACTCGTGCCAGCAATCATAGTCCGTGACCATGGCCAGCGACTGGTAGCAGATCTCCGCCTCACGACACAGCTTGGCCTCCCCAAGACTCGTCATGCCGATCACGTCAAAACCCATCTTCCGGTAGGTTTGCGACTCCGCCTTTGTAGAGAACGCCGGTCCCTCCATGTTCACATAGGTTCCTCCGTCCTGAATGCGCCGGTCGCTCGTCTCAGGAGACCTGCCGGCCACCTGGCGCGCCACAGAGGCCAGAATGCCGCGTAATTCAGGACAGGTCGGTTCGCCAAAGGCCACGTGGGCCACAAGCCCCTGACCGAAGAAGGTGTGCTCCAGTGAACGCTTGGTGCGATCGAAGTACTGATCCGGCAGAACGACATCGCGCGGCCTTAATTCCGCCTTCAGGCTGCCCACGGCGCTGATAGAGATGACCCGCTCCACACCGAGGCTCTTGAACGCGTAAATGTTGGCTCTGTGGTTGATCTCGGCAGGCAGCAGGCGATGCCCACGCCCGTGGCGGGGAAGAAAGAACACCTCCACACCGTGGACAAGCCCGCCGACGAATGTGTCGGATGGCGCGCCGAAAGGGGTTTCCACCGCGCGGGTAAACCCGTTTTGCAACCCCTCCAATTCGTACACGCCGCTACCGCCGATAACGCCGATCTTCATGGATCCTTCTCCCCTCCCACCCGCCATTCCCGTGCGCACAACGGACGAGCATAATACGGGTACCTCTGACGAAGCGCAAGGTCCGGCACGTATTTCCATCTCTTGTACATCCACAGCCACTGCCCCGGCTCCGCCCTCACCACGGCCTCCATACGATCCTGGAGAAACTGGGTGATCGCCTCATCGCTATGGCCCATCTGGCCCACGGTAAAGGGCCCCTCGGCGCTGACGACGTACTGCCCCCTGGGACGGCGGCGGCACACCCCGAGCATCACCGGGGCGCCGGATCGGCGAATCAACCCGGCCGGCGCCCGGGATACCGCCACGGGCAGGCCGAAGAAATTAACGAACACTCCACCCTCGCGCGGCGGTGTGTTCTGATCCATCAGCAGAGCCACCAGCTGCCCTTCCTTCAAGGCCCGGAGCAACGTTTTGATCGCGCCCTGACGCTGGACGATCCGCTGCCCGGTGGCCTGGCGCCAACGGAACAGGAGGCGATCCACAAACCGGTTCGCCAACGGCATCGCCACGCTGGTGAGCGGATAACCCCGTGCAGCCGCAGCCAACCCGGTCACCTCCCAGTTGCCGATGTGACCCGTAACGATTACGAGCGGGGCGGTGTCGAAACAGGGCTTCAAGGAGTCGTCAAAAGCCACCCACTTCGCCAATCGCCGCCGAGTCCTGAATCCGAACCAGAAGAGATCCAGGAATGTCAGTGCCATGGTCTGGAAAGACTCGAGGGCTACCTGCCGGCGTGCGGGCTCGTCCAAGACACCCCGGTAGGCCATCTCAAGGTTGGCCAGGGCTATATTTCGCTCACGGGCGGAGAAACGGAATCCCATTGAGCCCAGGCTGTTGGCGAGGCAGACAACCGCGCGCCGTGGCAGCATGGGAATGATCCCAAGCGCGAAAAGGAACAGGACGGATTCGGGACCCTTCCGAACGGTTCTGACGACCCTATGCCACTTCATCGCCCCGCACCCGGAATAGGTTTGATTGTGAGCCGCGCCGGATTCGAACCGGCGACCCGCACATTAAAAGTGTGCTGCTCTACCAACTGAGCTAGCGGCCCGTAAAAGGGCGCCAGAGTATGGCAAACCCAGACACTTGTCAATTCCGGCATGCCGTGCTAGTGTCCCGCGAAGTTTCGCTCATTTGCCGGAGGGAGATTACCTATGCCGAAGATCACGTTTCTGGGAGCAGGAAGCACCGTATTCGCAAAAAACGTTTTGGGCGACTGCATGCTGACGGAACCGGTTCGCGACGGGCACATCGCACTGTACGACATTGACCCGGATCGCCTTAAAGAGTCGAAGCTGATGCTCGACAACCTGAATGCCAGCGTCAACAGCAGCCGCGCCACGATCACGACCCACCTCGGTCCCCGGCAGCGCCGCGAGGCACTGAAGGGGGCGAAGTATGTCGTGAACGCCGTTCAAGTCGGCGGCTACAAACCCTCGACAGTAATTGATTTCGAGATACCGAAGAAGTACGGGCTGCGCCAGACCATCGCGGACACCCTCGGCATCGGCGGCATCTTCCGGACCCTGCGCACGGTTCCCGTGCTGCAATCCTTCGCCGCCGACATGCGCGCAGTCTGCCCCGATGCCTGGTTCCTGAATTACGTGAACCCGATGGCCATGATTACCGGCGCCCTGCTTCGCGAGGGCATCCAGACCGTCGGGCTTTGCCATTCCGTGCAGTCGTGCGCGTGGGGGCTTCTGCACGAACTCGGCATGTCGAAGAAGGTGAGGAACCTGCAATGGAAGATCGCGGGCATCAACCATCAGGCGTGGCTCCTGGAGATCACCGACGGCGGGAAGGACCTCTACCCCGAAATCAAGAAGCGCGCCGCGCAGCAGATGCAGGCCATTCTGCGGAAGGGCGGAGGCAGGAAAGTCGTCGCATACTGGCACGAGCAGTTTCAGAAGAAAGGCGTCCGCTGGTGGGAACAGCCGGGGCACGAAGCCCATGTGTCGGGCGACATGGTCCGGCTCAGCATCATGAAGGAATTCGGATACTATGTGACAGAGTCCAGCGAGCACAATGCCGAGTACATGCCCTACTGGATCAAGCGCAACTACCCAGAGATCATCGATCGCTACAACATCCCTCTGGACGAGTATCCCCGGCGCTGCATCGCCCAGATCAACGGATGGAAACAACAGCGGGATGCAATCGTGAACAACGCCAAGATCACACACTCCCGTTCGCACGAGTACGCCTCCCACATAGTGGAAGCCATTGAAACCGACGTTCCGGCGCGCATCGGCGGAAATGTCCTTAACCGGGGCCTGATCCCCAACCTGCCAGCCAAGGCTGTGGTAGAGGTGGCATGCCTGGTGGACCGCAACGGAGTCCAGGGCTGTCACGCCGGCGAGCTTCCCGAGCAGTGCGCCGCCATGAACCGCACAAACATCAATGTGCAACTCCTCACGCTGGAGGCCGCCTTCACGCGCAAGCGTGAGCACATCTACCACGCGGCCATGATGGATCCGCATACAGCGGCGGAACTGAGTATTGACGACATCAAGGCGATGTGCGATGACATGATAAAGGCGCACGGCGCCTATCTTCCAAAGTACCGGTGAGGCACTCGACAAAGCGATACGTTACGTTGGCGGCTCTCCTCGCGGCAGCGGCGGCGGCATGTCTGGCTGCCGCTCCGGCACCGCCAGTGCTCCTTGTCTGCGGAACCGCCTCAACGCCAAACACGGCGGAATGCCAGTACGCCAAGTCCATCGCCCGCAACCTGTCGCGCTGGTTCGACGATATCGGCATCCCCTACCGGGCCGTTGACGACGAAGCGCTCACGCCCGCAGCGGCCACGAACGCCTCTGTCATCGTGTTGGCGTACAATCCCAATCCGTCGGCAGCGGAACTCGCCGCCCTCCGAGCCGCTATCGCCCGCAAGGTAAAACTCGTGGTGTTCTACTCCGCTTCAACCCCGCTGGCCGAACTCATGGGCATGCGATTGGGCCCCTATCTTACCGCCCCGCTGACCAACCGATGGAATGCCATTGTCTTCAACCCGGGGGCATTGCCGCACGCCCCAGCGGCGGTCCGCCAGGATACCCGAAGCATCCGTCCGGCCTATCCTGCCACAGGCGACGCCCAGGTCCTGGCCAGCTGGACTCGTGAAGGCGGCTCGGCGCCCACCGCGACGCCTGCCTTGGTGCGTTCACCTCAGGGGTTCTGGATGTCCCATGTCCTGCTCGACGACGGTGACAGCAACGCAAAGCGTCGCATGCTTCTCGCCGTTCTGGGCGCCTGCCAACCGGATTTGTGGCAGAGCGCGGCCATCCACTGTCTGTCCAATGTGCCATCCATTGCGGGTGCAGGCTCATGGGAGAACGCCATCGAAACCATGCAAGCGGCGGCCCGAATGGCCAAGACGCCTCTCGCCGGTGTGCGCCTCACGGCCGCGGCTTCCTTGCCGGAGCGCATTCGCACGTCCGTTGCGGCGGGCCGTTACCCGGAAGCCGTCGAAACGGCGTCGCAACTCCGCGCGCTGCTGATGGAAGCCTACGCCATGCTCCAGCCATCAAGACTCGACAGCATTCGCGGCATCTGGGTCAGGCAGGGAGTGGGCCTATATCCTGGCAACTGGGACAAGACATGTCGTTTGCTACGCGAGGCAGGCATAACCGACGTCTTCCCGAACTTCCTCTCCGCCGGGTCAGCCCACTACACCAGCGACATTCTTGCCCGGTCAGAGACCTATGAGCTGTTCGGCGACCAATTGCAGGCGTGCCTGCAAGCCGCGCGCACGCACGGCCTGCGGGTCCACGTCTGGATGATCTGCTGGAACCTTCAAGGTGCGTCGCCCGATCGCGTCGCCGACTTGGCAAGAGCCGGCCGACTCCAGATGAGCGATGCTGGAAAGGCCCTGCCATGGCTCTGCCCGTCGAACCCGGACAACCTTCGTCTCGAGAAGGACATAGTCCGCGAACTCCTCAGGAAGTACCGAATAGACGGGCTGCACATGGACTACATCCGATACCCCGATTCGCACGCCTGCTTCTGCGACGGTTGCCGGCGGCGGTTTGAAGCATCCCGAGGCAAGCCCGCGACCCGCTGGCCGGAGGACGTTCGCCAAGGCCCGGCACGCCAGGAGTTCAACCAATGGCGCGCCGCCCAGATCACACGCCTTGTGCAGGATCTCTCCGTAGTCATGCAGGTGGGTGCGCCTGACGCCAAGCTCTCGGCCGCCGTCTTTGGACGGCATGCATCGGGGCTAAACAGCGTTGCCCAGGACTGGAAGACCTGGTTGGAGAAAGGGTTCGTCCATTTCACCTGCCCGATGAACTACACCGAGGACTTGGACCGCTTCAATGTGTACCTCACCGAGCAGCGCGGCATGGGACTTTCAGGCGACCGGATAGTGCCCGGCATCGGCATTACAGCCAACGAAAGCCGATTGGATGCATTCCAGGTGATTGATCAGATCCAAGCCGTCCGCAGCAAAGGCTTTGGCGGATTCATGCTTTTCGAGATGAACCATACCACCGAGCGCGACATCCTGCCTTTGCTTCGCCATGGCACACTGCTACCCTGACTACGACTGGACTGTGCGGCAACGGTGAGCCGTACGCACAAGCCTCCGGCTCGCACATCGCCGCCATTCCTTCGACACCCCCGGCGACCGCCCCCCGTGGTTCGGCTAAGCAGGTGGATGAAGTGTGACCGACATTAGGGGTGGTGGTTAAGAGTGGGGTCAAGTGTGCGAGCAAGTGTCCGGGCCGACCGGAGGCCACACTTCGTCGCACACTTCAACCCCATGGACTGTATGCCTCAGGCATTGCGACGCGCGGGTTTATTTCGCCGCGCCAAGCGCCTGGGCAAAGTCCGCCTTGATGTCCTCCATGTTCTCGAGGCCGACGGCCACGCGAACAAACTCCGGAGAAACGCCGGCCGCCGCCTGGGCCTCGGGCGTCAGTTGCCGGTGACTTGTCGAAGCCGGGTGAAGCACAAGTGTCTTGGCGTCCCCGACGTTGGCAAGGTGACTGGCCAGTTTCACCGAATTGATGAAGCGCTTGCCGGCTTCCAGTCCGCCTTTGATGCCGAAACCAAACACGGCGCCACACCCGCCCTTGAAATAGCGTTTGGCGGTCGAGTGCCAAGGGTGTTCCGGCAATCCGGTGTAGTTGACCCATGTCACATCGGGACGCGCCTTGAGCCACTGCGCCAACTCAAGCGCGTTTGCAGACTGCTGCCGGATGCGCAGCGGCAGGGTTTCGAGTCCCTGCAGGAACAGGAACGCGTTGAAGGGGCTCGCGCACATGCCGATGTTGCGCATGCCCTGAACGCGCGCCTTGATGATGAAGGCCACATTTCCCATGCCGGGAACGTTGCGCAGTGCATCCCAGTAGACCACGCCCTGATAGCTCGGGTCCGGCGAGGTGAAGTCCGGAAACCGCCCACCCGACCAGTCGAACTTCCCGCTATCCACGATAATGCCGCCGATGCTGGTCCCGTGGCCGCCGATCCACTTCGTGCACGAATGGACGACGATGTCGGCACCGTGTTCGATCGGACGGCAGAGAATCGGCGAGAAAGTGTTGTCCACAATCAGCGGAATGCCGGCGGCGTGAGCCACATCCGCAATCGCCCTGAAGTCCGGAACATCTCCCTTCGGATTGCCGATACTCTCGACATAAACGGCCTTGGTGTTCGCCCGGATCGCCGCCTTGACAGCCGCCGGAGTCAGGTCCGACACGAACGTCGTATCAATCCCGATGCGCGGCAGCGTGTAGCGGAACAATGTCTCCGTCCCCCCGTAGAGCGAGGCGGAACTCACCACGTGATCGCCGGCTTTGGCGATGTTGTGAATCGCCAGGAATATGGCCGCCATGCCGCTCGACGTCAATAATCCGCCCGTACCGCCTTCCAACGCCGCGATGCGTTTCTCGACCACGTCGTTGGTCGGATTCATGAGTCGTGTGTATATGTTTCCGAACTCTTTCAAAGCAAACAGATTGGCGGCATGATCCGCACTGTGGAACACGTAGCTGGTGGTCTGGTAGATCGGAACAGCCCGTGCCCCGGTTGTCGGGTCCGGCTCCTGACCTGCGTGGAGGGCCAGCGTCTCCTGATTGTTGGATGGAAATGACATGCTACTACCCCTTTCTTTCGTTGTTTTTATGGTCGATCATTTATATGTCGTAAGATGACAATCCGCTGCGCCGAAGTCGAGTCGCCTCATCGGCCAATTGCTTCACCGTGGTCTTCTTCAGAATGTCGAGAATGGACCTGTTGAGCTTCCCCCACAATTGACGCGTGGAACATTCCGTCACACGACTGCAATCACCCTCCGTGCAAGGCACAACAGCAAGCGAGCCCTCCGTCGCGGCCAGCACTTCATCCATCGTGATTTGAGTCGCGGCCCTGCCCAGCGCGAATCCACCCTTCTTCCCGCGATAACTCGTCACGAGACCAGCGGTAGCCAACTTCATCAGTAGTTGGCCAACATAATCAGCCGAAATGCCTTCCGCTTTGGCAATCTCTTTCTTGGTGAGTGTACCCTCGTCCTGCCGCATGGCCATGCACACCACAATGCGAGCTGCATACCTGCCCTTTGTCGAAAGCCTCACAGCAGTCCTCAAAAGATGATTGACACGATCACATTGCTCCTGTATGTTAGCACCTTGAGATAGGAGATCAAGATTTATTTGATCTATTTTGCCGGTTCGTCTATCTAGAGTGCATACGAATCAAAAAGGGAAGCAATATGAAGCATTTCGAGAATAACGCCTTGTCGATAGGCAACACTCCGCTGGTCACATTGCATAAGGTCGCTGGCGCATCAGCGGCCGTTATTATGGGAAAGATCGAGGGGCGAAACCCGGCGTACAGTGTCAAATGCAGGATTGGCGCCGCTATGGTCTGGGACGCTGAGGAGCGCGGCATCCTCAAACCCGGCGTGGAAATCCTGGAGCCCACGAGCGGCAACACCGGAATCGCATTGGCGTTTGTCGCAGCGGCACGCGGCTACAAGGCCACAATGGTCATGCCGGAAACGATGAGCCTTGAACGCCGGAAACTGCTGAAAGTCTTCGGCGCGAATCTCATCCTGACAGAGGCCGCAAAGGGAATGCGTGGCGCTGTTGAGCGTGCGGAAAAGATGGTCGCCGAAAGCCCCGGGAAGTATTTCATGCCCCAGCAGTTCAAGAACCCGGCCAACCCTGCCATTCATGAGCGGACGACAGGCCCGGAGATATGGGATGCCACCGACGGCAAGATTGACGTGTTGGTCTCCGGTGTGGGAACCGGCGGAACGATTACCGGAATTTCGCGCTTCATCAAGAAACAGAAAGGTAAGGCCATCCTGTCGGTCGCTGTCGAACCGGAGAGCAGCCCTATCCTCTCCCAGAAGCTGGCAGGCCAGGAACTGAAGCCGGGGCCGCATGCCATCCAGGGAATCGGCGCCGGGTTCATCCCTGACGTCCTGGACCTCTCGATGGTGGACCGCGTAGAGAAGGTCAGCAATGCCGAGGCCATGGATTTTGCCCGCCGCCTGGCTCTGGAGGAAGGAATCCTGGCCGGAATCTCCTGTGGCGCCGCCGTGGCCGTTGCGGCCCGGTTCGCCCGTGATCCGGCCTTCAGCAACAAGATCATTGTCGTGATTCTGCCGGACTCCGGCGAGAGATACCTGTCCACAGCTCTATACGATGGCCTGTGAGAGCCTCCAAGAACGTCCTCGCCTAACCCGAGTTCGTCAGTTTTGCGCTATTCTTGCTCCTAACCCGAG